>NZ_CP022347.1:695453-1043179 GCF_002238335.1 Campylobacter avium LMG 24591 | reverse complement strand
ATCGCTTCCTTCTAGAACAGCGGCTAATTCCTTTAGCTCATCTTTAGAATACACAGCCCCAACGGGATTTGACGGGTAGTTAAGTATAAGCATTTTGCTCTTGCTTGTAATGGCCTTTTTAAGCTCATCAGCTTTTAGCTTAAATGAATTTTCTTCCTTGGTTTGCACCAAAACAGGTTTTGCACCGGCAAATTTCACCATTTCAGGATAACTAACCCAGCAAGGAGCAGGTATGATAGCCTCATCGCCTTCTTCTAGCAAGCATTGTATGCAGTTAAACAAAGACTGCTTGGCTCCAACATTGGTTATAATCTCGCTTGTATCATAATCTAAATCATTATCCCTTTTAAATTTCGTCTGTATGGCTTGCAATACATCCAAATTTCCCTCTACATTTGTATAAGCTGCACAGCCTTGTTCTATAGCCTTTATTGCCGCTTCTTTTACCTTTTTAGGTGTATCAAAGTCAGGCTCACCAGCCGAAAAGCTAAGTATATCCTCGCCTTGTGCTTTTAAGTTTTTTGCTATCGTTGTGATAGCTATTGTTAGCGACTCCTCTAAAACTTGAGAACGTTTGCTTAGTAACATTTTTTATCCTTATTTTTGAATATCGTTGATTTTTCTTTCTAATTCTTGTAATTTTTGTTCTAGCATACTTACCTTATCATCACACAAGCTTTCGAAATTTGCCCTTTCGTTCTTTGTTTTGATGATGTGTGATGGAATTCCAATAGCTGTTGAGTTTGCTGGAACATCTTTTACAACTACTGCATTAGACCCTATTTTTGCATTTTCTCCTACCGTAATATTACCTAAAATTTTCGCACCCGAGCCTATTATCACACCTTTTTTTATGGTTGGGTGTCTTTTGGATTTTGTGTTAGCGTTTGTTGAGCCAAGCGTCACTCCTTGATATATGATAACATCATCTTCTATGATACAAGTTTGCCCTATAACAACTCCTAAAGCATGATCTATAAAAATTCTCCTTCCAAGTTTAGCGCCTGGGTGAAGGTCTACCTTGGTTAAAAAGGTTGATATGCCGCTAATTATCCTTGCTAATCTTTTGAAATTTTTTTCATAAAAAAAATGCGCAAAGCGGTAATTCACCACGCTCCACACGCCCGGATAATTAAAAAATAATTCTATATAAGAGCTAAAGGCCGGGTCTTGCAACTTTGGTTGAGACAAATCTTCTTTTATAAGCTTAAAAATATTCATATATCCACACTTCTTAAATAACCATTATCATTTAAAAACAAATACAGTTCCCCTAGGATTTGTTTTTTCTGACTTTCATTTACTAACTTTGAATTTGCAATTCTTTCGTTTAAAATGTCTTTTATGCTGTGTATATCATAATCTAAATCCTCAAGCGTGTCAAGTATAGACTGCGCTTCTATTATGCTTTTTATTTCATAGCCCTTATCGTTTAATTTAATTGTAGCTTCTGTTGGGTGGATGAAAAGATTATGTCGCATTCCCAACACCTCCTGATAAGCACCAACTAAGAAAAAGCCTAAAAAGTAGTTTTCTTTTTCAACATCAACATCGTGTAAGAATAAAGGATTATCTTTTGAGTATGAAATTTCCCCGTCACTATCACAGGTTATATCCCATATACTAGCACTTCTAGTTGGCTCCTCATCTAGCTTGTGAAGCGGAACTATAGGGAAATTTTGTGCTAAGCCCCAAAAATCTGGCATTGACTGAAAGATAGAAAAATTTACCAAATACCTTTCTTGAACTTCCTCTTGCAAGGCTAGCAAATCGGCTGAGTATTCTTCTTTGCCAAGTATTAAAATAGCCTTTTTAGCTATTAGATGTACTAAAATTTCAGCATTAGACCTGTCATGCAAATCAACATAGCCAAGGTCAAAAAGTGTTAAAATACTCTCCATGCAGTCTAGGCTATCGTGCAGATACTCAAGTGCATTCATGGGTTTTATGCTTTTGTAAAGATCGTATAATTCATCGATTAGCTTTGGATTTTTATCCTTTAAATTAAGCTTTTCCTCTGTATATTCTTGTGAGAAAAGCTCTAAAACCGGAGCTACTAAAACCGCGTGATTTGCAGCCACAAAGCGACCGCTTTCTATGAAAACATCTGGTTCTAGGTCTTTTTTTTGCTCGGCTATATTTTTCAGTATAAATAAAACATCGTTTGCATATTCGCTTAAGGTATAGTTTCGCTTTTTTTCGTTTTTAAACTGAGAATACTCAACAGCAAGCCCTCCGCCTAAATTTATAGCTCTTAAATTTTTAGCCCCCATTTTTCTAAGTTCTGTGTAGATGTTTCCAGCTTCGTTTAAGGCTTTTTTTAGAGGCTGAATTTCAGTGATTTGAGAGCCTATGTGAAAATGTATCATTGTGAATTGGTCTAAAAGCTTGTTTTTCTTTAAAAGGCACATTGCTTCTATGAGCTCTGTTGAGGTAAGTCCAAATTTAGAGTTTATGCCCCCGCTTTTAGCCCAAATTCCTGAGCCAACGGAGTGTAGCCTCACTCTAAGTCCTATATTTGGTTTTGGTTTAAACCTTTGCTTTGCTATATCTATTATGGCTTCAAGCTCGTTTAAGCCCTCTATGGTCAAGGTGATATTATGCCCCATTTCCCTAGCTATGAAGCCTATGTTAATTAACTCTCTATCCTTAAAGCCATTTACTGTTATGGGTGCGTTTTCGTTGTTATAAGCCATGGCTAAAAGTAATTCAGCCTTGCTACCTGCTTCAAGCCCGTAGTTATAAGCCTTTCCAAGCTTTACGAGATTTTTAACAAAACCTGGGTATTGATTTACCTTTAGCGGATATACAGCGTTAAATTTGCCCTTGTAGTTAAATTCCTTTTTAGCCTTGGCAAAGCTTTCGTAAATTTTTTCTATTTGCTTTTGTATTAGATGTGGAAAGCGAAGCAGCAAGGGACCCTTATATCCGTCAGCTCTTAGTTCTTTTACCATGTCAATTATAGCTGGCTTTTTGTTTGCATTTACGCAAATTTTGCCATTTTTTATTATAAAATTATCATTAGCCCAAATATCTAAGCCGTAGTTGTTCATAAAAAATTCTCCAAGTCATTTATGAGTATTTTTTTATCTATTTTACTCTTTAAATTCTTATAAAAAATCTTTCCCTCTTTAAATTCATCATCACCCATGCACAAAAATACACAAGCATTCATGTTGTCAGCTAATTCTAAATGCTTTGAAAGCTTTTTAGCCTCATAATTCATAAAAACTTTTTTGTTTTGCCTTAGTTTTTTCACCAAGCTTATGCTATCTTGCAAGAGCTCTTCATTTAAAATGCAAAAATATATAAGATTTTCATCGTCCGTTTTTGCCTCGTTTTGCTCTAAAATGTCCATAATTCTTTCAATGCCTATAGCAAAGCCAACCCCATATCCACCTTTAGAGCCTAAATCTTGCAGCAACCTATCATACCTTCCGCCACCAGCAATAGCTGCTTTTGCACCTATGCTATCATTTTCAAATTCAAAGGCCGTTTTGCTGTAATAATCAAGTCCTCTAACAAGCCTATCATCCACTTCAAATTTAACTTCATTATCCTTTAAAACTTTTTGCAAAAGCTCAAAGTCTGTTTTGCAAGTTTCACACAAACAGTCTCTCATTTTTGGGTGTTTGATGAGCAAATTTTTACAAGTTTCTTGCTTACAATCTAAAACTCTTATGGGGTTTAGTTCTTTGCGTCTTAAGCAGTCCTCGCAAAATCCACTTTGAGCGTTTAAAAATTCAATCAATTTTTCTCTAAATTTAGGCATACAAGCTTCACAGCCTAAAGAATTTATTTTAAGCGTTGATTTTATACCAAGCTTTTTGAAAATTTCATCCAGGATAAAAATCAAGTTAATATCCTCATAAACGCTCTTTTCGCCAAAGCTTTCTACGCCGAATTGATGAAATTCCCTAAACCTGCCTTTTTGAGGCCTTTCGTATCTAAACATTGAGCCGTGGTAAAACCACCTTTTCGCAGCTTTGTTCTTATCAAATTTTGCGTTTAGATAAGCCCTTACAGCACTTGCAGTTCCTTCAGGCCTTAGTGCAATTTCTCTGTCTGATTTGTCTTTAAATTCATACATTTCCTTGCCAACTATATCAGAGCTTTCCCCAACGCTTCGTTTAAATAAAGCACTAAGCTCCATATGCGGTAAATTTATAAAGCTAAAGGAATAGTTTTTGGCCACTTCCTCGCAGGTTTTTATGATTTTTTCATACAAGGTGGCTTTTTTGTCTATTAAATCTTGAGTTCCTTTTACCGAACTAATCATTTATAAAGTCCTTTATTTTTTTATTTATTATGTGCTTGTCATCTTTTGCGTCTAGTATTATATAAGATATATTTTGTTTTTTTTCTTTTAAGAACAAAATACTTTCTTCTATCTTTCTTTGAATTTGCAAAAAATACTCAAGCCCTCTTTTTTCTATGCTATCTAAATTTTTTGAATTTAACCTAGCTTTTAAGGTGTTTTCATCGGCTTTTAAAAAGATGATTTTATCAGGGAAAAAATCACTCAAAGCAAAGGAATTTAGTCTAAACAGTAGCTCTTTATCAAAGTCTTTAGCATAGGCCATGCCAGAGATTAAGCTTCTATCGCTTATGATTAATTTGTCTTTATTTTTAGATATAAGCTCGTTAAAATGCTGTGCTCTATCGGCCAAAAATAACAAACACTCAGCCTCTTTGCATATATCAAAATCGCTGTTTAAAAGTAGTTTTCTTAGCTCTTTGCCAAGTTTTGTATTGCCCGGTTCAAATGTAAAAAGTGCGTCCTTAAAATAGTCTTTTAAAAGCTTTATTTGAGTGCTTTTGCCCACACAGTCCACGCCCTCAAGCACTACATACATTTTTTATCCCTTAAAAATGGCAAAATTTCTTTAGGAACCAAAGTGCTCACATCGCCTCCGTGAGCACTTATAGAACGCACTATAGAACTTGATATGAAAGCATTTTTTAAATTTGGCATTAAATAAACAGTTTCAAATTCATTCCATAAGGCATTATTTGCGTAGCCAATTTGTAGCTCATACTCAAAGTCGCTAATTGCCCTTAAGCCTCTTATAATGGTATTGATTTTAAGCTCTTTTGCTAAATCAACCAAGAGATTGTCAAAGCTTATTATTCTTATATTTTTATCTTCCAAGCTAGAGGTTGCAAGAGCCACCAAATTTTTTCTAGTTTCTATGTCAAAGCAAGGCCTTTTGTGCTCGCTTTTTGCTACTGCTATAACCACTTCATCAAAAATTTTTAAAGCCCTTTTTATCACATCTAAATGCCCGTTAGTGATAGGATCAAAGGTGCCAGGATATAAACAAGTCATTAAAACTCCATAAAAAATTGTTTATTTTAGCATTTTATTCCCATTTTTTATATAAATTATGCTCTATGTCCATTAAAGAAAGCCATTTTCCAACGAAAAAATTTATTAAATCCTGCAAATTTTCGTTTTTAGAATAATTAGCATAAATCGGTGGAGCTATGATAACTCCTTGCTTACTTAGCTTATAAGCTTGTTTTAAAACAATGCTTGAAAGCGGCATTTCTCTAAGTGCTATAATTAGGCTTTTTCTTTCTTTTAAGGCCACTGCTGCTGCCCTGCTTATCAGGGTATCTGCAAAACCTGAGTAAATTTGCGCTAAGGTGTTGATGGAACAAGGAGCTATGATTGTTTTATCAATGCCAAAAGAACCGCTAGAAATTGGTGCTGCTAGGTTGTTATTATTAAAAAATTCAGTTTTTGCAAGCTTTAATTTTTTTGTGAAAAAATCTATTGGATTTTCATCGGTTTTATTTTCAGCACAAAAGCTTTTTAAAGCACTATCACTAAGCACACAGTAAGTTTTTACATCACTTATATTTTCTAAAGCCTTTAAAAGATAAAAGCCAAGTTCGACCCCACTTGCTCCGCTGATTAAAACTAAAATTTTCATTGAATTTGCACCGTATTTTTGTCTATGATTAAACCCTCAACCACCTTGCCTTCTTTATTTTTAAGCCTTATTTTTTCTCCTATTTTTCCACCCTCAATAGCCTTTAGCTCAACCATCATATTTACCCCTAAATCCTTTAAAATTCCCATAATATTGTCATTTCGTTTAATCAAATCAATTTCTTTAAACATATTTTTTTTCAAAATAGCATTCTTTTTTATCACAGTTTTTGAGACTATGTTTAAATCATCTGTGCTTGATAAGGCTCCTAAAGGAACTCTATCAAAATCCATAAGAACTAAATTATAATCAGTTGCAACCAAGTTTTCGCCTCTATTTATATCTTTATTCGCCCTTAAAACCTGCAAGCTAGCCTTTATGAAATATCTAAAAAAAACAGACCTTTTTATATTTTGAGAATCAAAAAATTCAGCCTTCACATAGCCATTTGCCTTGTTAAAACGAGCATTTGCAAGCCTTATGAATTTCAAGGAGTTAAAGTCCTTTGGGAGAGAGTTTGTTTTTAGAGTGATATTTTTTATGATGAGTTGTGGGAAGTTGTTTTTATATTCTTTTACAAGGGCTAGTTTGATTTCTTCTAAATTTGCAGCACTTGCAAAAACAACAAAAAATGCAAGTGCGAAAAATAGCCTAAACATAGCTTAAAAGATAGGTATCAAAGAATCAGAAAAAGTCTTTTTTATATACTCTTTCATCTCTTTGCTTTGTAAAACCTCTTTTATCACCTTTGTTTTTTCTGAGCTTAAATCCTCTTTTCTCACAGCTATAACTATGGCGTAGTTTTTGTCATTTTCAACAAAAAGTCCGTCTTTATAAGGCTTTAAGGAAGCTCCTAAGGCGTAGTTTGCAGGTATGACAGCTATATCTACATCATCAAGAGATCTTGGAAGCTGGGCTGCTTTTAGGGGCTTAAATTTTAGATTTTTCTTGTTTTCTACTATGTCAAGAGCTGTTTTTAAAGGTTTGTTTTTTACCTTTATAAGAGAGGCTTTTTCAAGCAGTTCTAGAGCTCTGCTTTCATTTGTTGGGTCGTTTGGCAAGGACACAACAGAGCCATCTTTTAAATCTTTAAGATTTTTTATATTTTTTGAGTATATAGCCATAGGTATGAGTATAACTGTGCCTATGTTTTCTAGCTTTGTGCCTTTGTTGTGGTTAAAATCATCTAAAAAAGGCTTGTGTTGATACAAATTCGCATCTAATTCCTTGCTATCTAGAGCTAAATTTGGGGTTACATAATCTGAAAATTCCTTATGCTCTAGCTTGTAGCCTTTTGCCTCAAATAAACTTTTGCTAAAGGCCAAAATTTCGCCATAAGGAGTAGGGGTGGAGCCTATGATAATGCTTTTATCGCTTGCAAGCAAGAAATTTAAAAAGAGCAAAAAGGCAAAAATTTTTTTCATCTTTTATCCTTAAAAGGTTGGTATTGTTGAATCAGAATAATTTTTTAAGATAAAATCTTTTACCTGCGGGCTGTTTAAAATTTCTTTTATCACCTTTGATTTTTCGCTGTTTATATCCTCAGCTCTTACCACAACGAAATTTGCGTAAGGACTATTTGGGTCTTCTAAATAAATCGAATCTTTTTTAGGATTTAGTCCAAAATCAAGCGCATAGTCAGTATTAATCACGGCTATATCAACATCATCCAAGGCACGAGGCACCTGGGCTGCTTTTAGCTCTTTAAATTTAAGCTTAAAAGGATTTTTCACTATGTTTAGTGGTGTTTTGAGCTTGATTTTCTTGTCAAGTTCTATTAACTTTGCGCTTTCTAAAAGCTCTAAGGCTCTGCTTTCATTTGTAGGGTCGTTTGGTATAGCTACGGTAAAGCCTTCTTTAACATCTTTTAGGTCTTTGATTTTTTGAGAATATACAGCCATAGGAAAGATTGCTATGCTTGCAAGCGTGGCAAGATTTGATTTATTAGCCCTATTAAATTCGTCTAAATATGGCTTGTGTTGAAACAAATTTGCATCAACTTGCTTGTCTAAAAGTATTTTATTTGGTATAGAATAATCAGTAAATTCTATCACCTTAAGTTCATAACCTCTTTCTTTAAACATAGGCGCGCTAAATTTCATAATATCGCCGTAAGGAACAGGCGTTATCGCTATGCTTATGGTTTTAGCATATAAAGCAAGACTAAAAAATAAAAACAAAAAAGCAAGTTTTTTCATCTACAATTTCCTTATTTTAATGCGTTTATGTGTATTACTGAGCCCTTGTATTTCTCATCTATGAATTTTCTAACTTCATCACTTTGCAAGGCCTTTACAAGTGCTTTTGTTTTTGCGCTATTTTCATTTCCCTGTTTAACTACGACTATATTGACATAAGGGCTATTTTTGCTTTCTATAAAGATGGAATCTTTGCTAGGATTTAGGTTTGCACCCAAGGCGTAGTTTGAGTTTATGATAGCTAAATCCACTTCATCTAAAGCCCTAGGCACCTGGGCTGCTTTTAATTCTTTGAATTTAAGTTTAAGAGGATTTTTCACTATATCAACAGGAGTTTTTAAAGGCACATTTTTAAAGCTTACAAGACCTGCATTGGCTATTATATCTAAGGCTCTGCTTTCATTTGTTGGGTCATTTGGAACAGCTACTGTTGCACCAGCTTTTACATCTTTTATATTTTTGTATTTTTTAGAATACACCGCCATAGGCTCTATATGAACAGCACCGGCATTTACAAGCTTTGTTTTTCTAACATTGTTAAATTCATCTAGGTAAGGTATATGTTGAAAGAAATTAGCGTCAAGTTCCTTGCTATCTGTTGCTAAATTTGGCTGAACATAGTCATTAAATTCCTTAACAACTAGTTTGTATCCTTGTTTTTCCAAAGTAGGTTTTATGAAATTTAAAATTTCAGCGTGAGGAACCGGCGTAGCACCAACTATAATTTCATTTTCAGCAGCGTTTGCACCTAAGGCTATAAGAAACGATAAAAGCAAAGCACGAATTTTCATGCACTCTCCTTAAAATTTAAAATTAGTGCTAATTCTATCTAAATAAAATTAAGATTGTTTTAACAAAAGATAAACACTTGTTGCTAGTGCTTTGTCTTTCGTGATTTTAGCTTCTGTGAGTAAAATTTTCTCACATTTTTATACTGTGCATAAAAGTAAATTATTATTTTTCACAATTTTTTTTGACAAAATGTATTGAATTTTTATACAATCCATAATTCAAATTAAAATAAGGAAATTTTATGTGTAAAGAGCACACTTGTTTTGAACAAAATGAGGAAAAAAAAGAAGTTTTAGTAAAAAAACAAATACTTTATAAAAACATAGAAGAAGCAAGGCATAATCAAAAAACATTTAATGAAAACTCCATACTGTGCATAAATTTAATGTCTTCAGCAGGAAGTGGCAAAACAACGCTTTTAGAAAGCACTATAAAGGCTTTAAAAGAAGAAATAAAAATAGCCGTTATAGAGGGCGATTTAGAGACAAATAATGACGCAAACAGAGTTATAAAAGCTGGTGCAAAGGCTTATCAAATCACCACAGGACAGACCTGCCATCTAGATGCCTTTATGGTTGAAAAAGCACTTAAGCATATAGATTTAAAGCAAACTAACTTACTTTTTATAGAAAATGTTGGAAATTTAGTTTGTCCAGCTTCTTATGCTTTAGGAGAGCATATAAATGTGGTTTTATTATCTGTTACTGAGGGTAGCGATAAGCCTCAAAAATACCCTGTGATGTTTAGAAAGGCTGATGTGGTTGTCATTTCAAAAGCTGATTTAGCACCTCATTTTGACTTTAATTTTGATGAGGCTATTAAGGGCTGTAAGGACTTAAATCCTAATGTAAAAGTGATAAAACTTGATGCAAAAAATGGAACAAATTTAAATGAATGGCTTGATTTTTTAAGAAAGGAAGTTAAAAATGTGCCTCTCAATACCATCTGAAATTTTAGAAATAGATGAGCATAATAATGCCTTAGTGCAAACGCTTGGAGTAAAAAGAAGGGTAAATTTAGATCTTGTGCCAGAAGCTTGTACGGTGGGTGATTTTGTACTAATTCATGTTGGCGTGGCTATGGAAAAGATAGATAAAGAATATGCCAAAGAAAGCATAAAGATGTATGAAGAAATAGCCTTTAAAATGCAAAATGGCGAGATAGATGAAAATGAAGGGAATTTAGGACTTAATGAATTTTATAGATGATTTTCGCTCAAAAGATACCATTCTAGCCTTTAAAAAACTCATAGAAAAAAATGTAAAAAAACCAATAAATATAATGGAAATTTGCGGAGGGCATACTCATAGTATTATGAAATATGCTTTACCTAGTATTTTACCAAAAGAGATAAATTTCATACACGGACCGGGCTGTCCTGTTTGTGTTATGCCAAGAGAAAGAATAGACACCGCCATAAAACTTGCCTCAAACGAAGATGTTATTTTTTGCACCTTAGGAGACTTGCTAAGGGTTCCGGGAAGCAGTATATCCTTGCTTGAACTTCGTGCAAAAGGAGCTGATGTAAGAGCGCTTTACTCTCCTCTTGATGTCTTAAATATAGCTAAAGAAAATTTAGATAAAAAGATAATCTTTTTCGCACTTGGCTTTGAAACAACCACTCCTATGTCAGCACTTTTGCTTGAAAATGTTATAAAAGAAGATCTTAAAAATGTTTTTTTTCATATAAATCACATAACAGTGCCAAATGCCGTGCATAGCATAATGCAAGATGAAAATGTAAAGATAAACGCCTTTTTAGGACCCTCTCACGTAAGCGTTATAACGGGATATAAAATTTATGAGGATATAGCTAAGAGATATAAAACGCCCATAGCTGTTAGCGGTTTTGAACCTGTTGATATAATGGAATCTGTTTTAAATATAATCTTACAAATAAATGAAGGAAAATTTGAGGTTTTTAATCAATACAAAAGAGCCGTAAGCGAACTTGGCAACACAAAGGCTCAGGCTTTGGTTAAGAAGTATTTTACGCCTTGTGATTTTGAATTTAGAGGGCTTGGACTTATAAAGGATTCTGGCTTAGAATTAAGGGCTGAGTTTTCACAATATGACGCAAGCAAGCTCTTTGATTGTGAGGTTGAAAGCAAGAAAGAAAGCAAAGCCTGTATCTGCGGTCAAATTTTAAGAGGACTTGCAAAGCCTTATGAATGCAAGGTTTTTGGCAAGGCTTGCACCCCTAAAAGTCCTATAGGAAGCTGTATGGTTTCAGGCGAGGGTGCTTGTGCGGCTTATTATAAATACTCAAAGGCTATGTAAATGAAAGAAATTCAACTAGCCCACGGGGGCGGAGGCGAGGAAATGTCTGAGCTTATAGGCAAAATTTTTTCAAGTCTTGATAATGAAGTTTTAAGACAGGCAAATGATGCTGCCTTGCTTGATGATCTAGCTTTTAGCACAGATAGCTTTACTTTAAGTCCTCTTTTTTTGGATGATAATGTAAATATAGGAAAGCTTTGTGTGTGTGGCTCTGTAAATGATGTCTTAATGGTAGGTGCAAAGCCTTTGTATATGAGTTTAGCCTTTATAATAGAAGAGGGTTTTTCTTTTGCTAAATTAGAAAAAATTTTACAAAGTATAAACACAGAGGCTAAAAATGCCGGTGTAAAAGTAGTTTGTGGCGATACAAAGGTAGTGCCAAAGGGCAAGGCTGATGAGCTTTATATAAATACAAGTGTGCTTGGTAAAAACATCAAAAAACTAGAAACAAAAAACATAAAAGCAGGACTTAGTGTAGTGCTTTCAGGCGATGTGGGTAGGCACGGAGCTGCTGTTTTGGTGCAAAGAAATGAGCTTGAAGCTGATGTTAAGAGTGATTGTAAGTGTTTAAAAGATGAGGTTTTTGCACTTTTAGAAGCAAATTTAGGCATTGTTTGTATGAGGGATGCCACAAGAGGAGGGCTTAGTGCTGTGCTTAATGAATGGAGCTTACAAAGTGGCTTTGATATACTAATAAAAGAAGAAAATATAGCCATAAAAGATGAGGTAGCAGGACTTTGTGAGCTTTTTGGCTATGAGCCTTATGAACTTGCAAACGAGGGTAGATTTTTGCTTTGTATAGAAAAAAAAGATGAGCAAAAGGCCTTAGAGATACTTAAAAAATTTAATGAAAATGCAAATATTATAGGAGAAATTTTGCCAAGCAAGGAAGCTAGGGTAATAGTGCAAAATGCTTACGGGGCAAAAAGATACCTAGAGGTTCCAAAGGGCGAGCTTTTGCCAAGGATTTGCTAATGCACGAGTTATCCATAGTTGAGGCTTTGCTAAATCAATGCGAACAAGAGGCTAGAAAAAATAAGGCTAAAAAAGTTGATGAGCTTTATGTAAAGATAGGTCGCTTAAGCGGGGTTGAGGTGGATTTGTTTGTAAATACTTTTGAAACCTTTAAGAAAACTTCCTCCTTTTGCGAAAATGCTAAGCTTTTCGTTGAGATAGCCGAGTTAAGTATCTCTTGTGAGTGCGGTTTTGAAGGCATTTTAGAAAAAAATGTATTTTTCTGCCCTCTTTGCAAGGGCAAAAATTTAAAGGTAATAGACGGAGAGGAACTTTACTTAATGAGACTTTGTATGAGCTAAAGAAAGGATGATAATGAAAAATTCAAATTTAGACAGGGCATTTTTAGGGCATCCAAAGCCCTTAAGCTCACTTTTTAGCTTAGAAATTTGGGAAAGATTTTCTTACTATGGCATTAGAGCCTTGTTAGTTTTTTTTATGACTGCTTCCGTGCTTGATGGAGGGCTTGGACTTAGCAGAGAGTATGCAAGTGCTGTTGTTGGAGTGTTTGCGGGTGCTTTATATCTTGCTACCTTGCCCGGAGGCTACATAGCTGATAATTATCTAGGTCAAAAAAGAGCAGTTTTTATGGGAGCTGTTGTTGTGGCTTTGGGGCATTTAAGCATAGCATTTTCTTATTTTTACAGCTTTATGTTTTATATAGGGCTTGTGCTTATAGTGATTGGCACTGGCTTTTTTAAGCCTTGTTCTTCTGTTATGGTTGGTATGCTTTATAAAAAAGAGGATACTAGAAGGGACGCTGGTTTTACTCTTTTTTATATGGGTATAAACATAGGTGCTTTGATAGCTCCTATAATTTGTGGCTTTTTTTCTGATAAATATGGCTATCACATAGGACTTGGCATAGGCGGACTTGGTATGTTAATAGCCTTAGCGGTGTTTTATTTTAAAACCATACCTGCCTTTGAGGACTTTGAAAAAGAGGTCGGCTTAAATGGCTCTTGGAAAGAACCTGTGCAAAAAAAAGGCTTTGTAAAATACTTATTTATAGGCTTTATCCTCATAGTAGCCATTGTTACAGCTCTTTGTGCTATAGGTATTATAAGTCTTAATCCAGTCTTAATAGCTACTTATATGACCATCATCATAGCCCTTGCTTCTTTAGCTTATTTCATCTTTTTGCTTTTTTTACCAAGCATAAGCTTAGATGAGAAAAAAAGCTTAATTCCTTTTGTCGTGCTTTTTGTGGCTTCTTGCTTTTTTGGTCTGTTTTTGAGCAACAACCAACAACTTATAATCTTTTCGCAAAAGACTTTATGGATAGAAGTGTTTTTGGTTTTGAAATTCCAGCGGCTTGGTTTCAGTCTTTAAATTCACTTTTTATACTTATCATAGCACCTCTTTTAAGCTTTTTGTGGCTTTTTTTAGCAAACAAGAAAAAAGATCCTGATTCTATGTCTAAATTTATACTAGGTCTTGTTTTTGCGGGACTTTCCTTTTTGATAATGTATTTTGCAGCCTCTTATGTAACAGCAAGTGAGGATTCAAGCGGAAATTTTGCTAAGGTTTCTTCCTTGTGGATGGTTGCTTCTTTTTTTTGCCTAACTGTAGGAGAGCTTTGCTTAAGCCCTGTTGGTATGTCTGTGATGACAAAGATAGCTCCTAAAATTTTGCAAAATCAAGTTATGGGATTATTTTTCGTAAGCATATCCTTAGGAAATTTAGTAGCTGGGCTAATAGGCGGTGGTGTTAATTTAGAAAATATCAAAAATCTTCCGGATATATTTATGGACTGCGTTATAATGCTTTTTATAGTAGCCCTTGTTGTTTTGCTTATCAAAAAGCCAATTTATATGCTTTTAAAAACAGATAAAATTTAAAGGATAAAAGATGAGTATTTACGCCCAAAGAGTTAAGAAAATACAAGATCTTATGAAAAAAAACTCCATTGACCTTTTTATAGTTCCCTCCTTTGATATACACTTAAGCGAGTATCCGGCTAAGTGCTTTTTAGAAAGAGAATTTATAAGCGGCTTTAAAGGCTCGGCTGGAACGCTTTTAATCTTTGCAAAAGAAGCCTTTTTAGTAAGCGATGGTCGCTATGAGCTTCAAATGAAAAAAGAGCTTGAGGGAAGCTTTATACAGCCTGTAGTAAGTTCTGATTTTACGCAAGTTTTAAGAGAAAAGATAAAAAATTCTATGCTAGTTGGAGTAGATTATAAAAAGCTTTCTGTGTCCTTAGCTAAGTTACTTAAAGGAATTTTAAAAAAGAAAAAGGCTAGGTTAAAAGATGTAAATTTAGTAACTGAGCTTTGGCTTGATAAGCCTAGCTTACCAAGTGAGAAAATTTTTGAGCAAAGGGCTTCATTTGTGGGCGAAAGCAGAGAAGAAAAGCTAAAAAAGATAAGGGGAATTTTAAAAGAAAAAAAGGCAAATGCACACTTTATCTCAAGTCTTGATGATATAGCTTATATAACGAATTTAAGAGGGCTTGATGTGAATTATAATCCCGTGTTTTTATCCTTTTTATACATAGATGAAAATGAAGCCTTTTTGTTTGTGGATAGCAAAAAGCTTGATATTAAGACAAGGCAAAGGCTGCAAAGGGATAAAATTTTCATAAAAGAGTATGAGGAGTGCTTTTCATTTATAGCTTCTAAAAAGGGTTTAAAAGTCCTAATTGACCCTAACAAAAGCACTTTTTTCATAGCAAGACTTTTTAAAAAGGCAAAAAACAAGCTTATACAAGATGCAAATCCTAGCACGAGATTAAAAGCTTGTAAAAACTCAAAAGAACTTTCAAATTTAAAAAATGCTATGTTAAATGACGGCGTGGCACTTTGTAAGTTTTTTATATGGTTTGAAAAGGAGCTAAAAAAGAAGAGTGTCTTAAGTGAGCTTGATATAGATGAGAAACTAAAAGAATTTAGGGCTAAAAACGAGCTTTATCTTTGCGATAGCTTTGCTACCATAGCAGGTTTTAACGAAAACGCAGCCCTGCCTCACTACCGCGCAAAAAAAGATAGCTTTTCATATATCAAAGCAGACGGACTTTTACTAATTGATTCAGGAGCACAGTATCAAAATGGCACCACAGATATAACAAGGGTTTTAGCACTAGGCAAGATAAGCAAAGAGCATAAAAAAGACTATACAACGGTTTTAAAATCTTTAATAGCAATGAGCGAGGCAGTTTTTCCAAAGGATGTAAATTTAGCACTAATAGATAGCATAGCAAGGGCTAAGATGTGGGAAGAAGGCTTTGAGTATAAGCACGGCACAGGACACGGAGTAGGGTATTTTTTAAATGTGCATGAAGCTCCTATAGTGCTTTCATACTATACAAAGATCAATGAGGATAATAAGGCTAAAATCGGTGTTTTAAACTCCATAGAACCGGGAATTTACAGAGAGGGAAAATGGGGCATTAGGCTTGAAAATTTAGTTTATATAGATGAGAAGCCTTCCTTAAAAGATAGCGAATTTGGAGAATTTTATCATTTTAAAACCTTAACTCTTTGTCCCTTTGAAAAAAAGCTCATAGATAAAAGCCTTTTAGATGAAAAGGAGCTTAAGTGGCTTAATGCTTATCATAATCTAGTCTTTAAAAAGATAGCTCCCTATCTTAATACAAGAGAAAAAAAGTGGCTTGAGGCTAAAACCTCTGCTTTGTAAGCTTGATACTAACTTTGTCTTTGAAAAGAAAGCTTGTTTTTTGAGTAAGCTTTCTTTTTAAGGCTGGAATTTGACTAAGAGCCAAATTCTTAAGCCCAGTCTAAAAAGATATTTTTCGCCCCTGCTTTTTCTAGCTTTTCTTTTAGAGTATTTATCTTTTGCTTAGGATTATCAAAGAATCTTTCGTGAGTTTCAGCAAAGATAAAATCAATCTTTTTAAAAAGCTTTTCATCTAAAAGCTTATCTGAAATTTCAAATCTAGCTCCCTCTATATCAAGTTTTAAGACAGCTTTATTTGTATCATAAAACATAGGTTTTTGATTTTTTATTACACAGTGTCTTTTGAAAAATATGAAATTTTCATTATTCTCATATTTTTCTTTATTTTAAAGTTGAATTTTATTGTTTTTTAGATATAATAATTTGGTATCAGTTTGTTGGATATAAACACAGCTTTTGTGATATACTATGCGTTATGAAAGAAAAAAATTAAGGAGAAAAAATGACGATCAAATATTTAGTTAATGTTGTTGCCGTTGTTGGCTTTTTAAATTGTAGTGTTGTTTTTGCTTATGATAATGCCTCAATGGAGGGAAAAGAGAAAATTACTCGTAACGGTATTAATATTTTTTTAGAGCCAAATTCTCCAAACAAACAAGATTATCTTAATGGAAAATTTGATAAATCCTTAGAAGCTATGAAAAGAGCTTATAAAGCTAACAAAAACAATAAAGCAACAAGAGCTTCAGCTCCTCCGGTAACAGAAGTCCAAATATTAGAAGTTGTTTCTACTAAAGGAGGATATGAGTATGTTTTTGGAAAATCAATAACTGACAAGGATCATGGAGGCGAACTTTTTCAAGTTTCAACTGGTGTAACAGGTTATGGTGGTCTTCAATATGATAGAGCTAAGTTTGCAGGTAATGAAGCGGTGCAATTAAGCTCAGTTGGAGTAGATTTAACTGGTGATAGTGTTGTTGATGGTTGGCTAGATATTTGGGATATTTCTAAACCTGCTAATAAAAGTGGACAGTTTGAATTTACTTCTCAATCTATTAATCCTCCTGGCAATTCAATGAGCACAAGTATCCAGATTAGGTAGTTATATGAAAATTACAAATAACACCTATTTTAATCTGCATAAGATTAATTCTGCCAATAAGCTAAGTATAAGTGATTATGAGGATTTTAGAAATAAAATTAACTCAGATATGGAGGCTAAGAATTATACTGAAGAACAAAGATTAGCAGTTAATACTTTTCTTTCAGCCTCCATGATAGTAGCTAATGCTAGAGAAAATCATAGTAAAAATATAAGTTATTGGGATACAAGAAAAAGACAAGAATATTTTGAAAATGCTCCAAAATACTTAAAGGCACAAATGCTAGAAGAACAAATTTCTATAATCAAAGAGCCTTTTACCATTCAAGAAGGATACCATATAGGAAAATTGAGCTTTCGAGATAGAAAACAACAAACGATTGATTACTTAAAAGATTTGTTGCAAGAAATAAAGGTTTAATCTATTTATCTCTTATGTTTGTGTGTGATGAGTGTAGTAGATCCTTTGCTTAATTGTTTTATTAAACACAAAAACAAAAAAGGGAAAAGAATTATAGCATATTATATACTTTGTCCCCAGCAAGCTGTAACGAAAACGCAGCCCTGCCTCACTACCGCGCAAAAAAAGATAGCTTTTCATATATCAAAGCAGACGGACTTTTACTAATTGATTCAGGAGCACAGTATCAAAACGGCACCACAGATATAACAAGGGTTTTAGCACTAGGCAAGATAAGCAAAGAGCATAAAAAAGACTATACAACGGTTTTAAAATCTTTAATAGCAATGAGTGAGGCTTCTTTTCCAAAGGATGTGAATTTAGCACTAATAGATAGCATAGCAAGGGCTAAGATGTGGGAAGAAGGCTTTGAGTATAAGCACGGCACAGGACACGGAGTAGGGTATTTTTTAAATGTGCATGAAGCTCCTATAGTGCTTTCATACTATACAAAGATCAATGAGGATAATAAGGCTAAAATCGGTGTTTTAAACTCCATAGAACCGGGAATTTACAGAGAGGGAAAATGGGGCATTAGGCTTGAAAATTTAGTTTATATAGATGAGAAGCCTTCCTTAAAAGATAGCGAATTTGGAGAATTTTATCATTTTAAAACCTTAACTCTTTGTCCCTTTGAAAAAAAGCTCATAGATAAAAGCCTTTTAGATGAAAAGGAGCTTAAGTGGCTTAATGCTTATCATAATCTAGTCTTTAAAAAGATAGCTCCCTATCTTAATACAAGAGAAAAAAAGTGGCTTGAGGCTAAAACCTCTGCTTTGTAAGCTTGATACTAACTTTGTCTTTGAAAAGAAAGCTTGTTTTTTGAGTAAGCTTTCTTTTTAAGGCTGGAATTTGACTAAGAGCCAAATTCTTAAGCCCAGTCTAAAAAGATATTTTTCGCCATATATTAAAATTTAAAGTCAAAACCAAAAGATAGCTCATTTAAACTTTTTCTTTTGTAGATGCTTGTATTTTCATTGCTATAAAGATTATATCTTAGAAAAAAATCTGTGTTTTTTAAAATATTAAAAGATAAGGAATTTTCAACTCCAAAATCATAACCTCTGTTATTTACCTTTAAATCAAAGTATTTGTTTAATTCACTTTGAATTCTAGCCTTAGCAAAGCTAAGCACAAAACCAGCCTTTAGACCAAAGGAAGCATTGTTTATATTATCATATCTATATGAGAGCATAGGAAAGAGATAAAGTCCCAAATTTTTATAGTATTTCCCAAGTCCATAACCAAATTCTACTTGAGGATTAAATCTTGTATCGTTGTTTAGGTAATTGGTATATTCATTTTTAACTCTTTTATACAAATTCTCTTTTAAAGAAATGTCTAAAAATTTTGAAAAAGACTGTGTATCTTTTATATCATTTATGGAAAATAAATGCACTAGTTCAAGATTTTTGATAAATATATTTTTTTCATCAAAACCCAACTTCAAAGACATAAGTCTTGATTCACTTAGTTCTTTATAAGCGTAATTACTGTTTTTTATATCAGAATATATAGGTGAAAAATACACATAAACTTGCTTTTGGCTCGAAAAAGCAGTCGCAAAAGTTGAGCTAGGAGCTGTTTTAAATATATCATTATAGCCTTGTTGTTGATAAAATTCTATCTTTTCTTCAGGACTTACAATTTGCAAATTTTCTATTAAATTTTTACTATTTAATTCTTTTATGTATTCATTTGGTGTGATAAAAGGCTTGTTTTTACTGGCTTCATACTTTTCATCAAGCACAGATAAAATTCTAGAAATTCCGTCTGTGCAGTTATTTGTAACGAAAGAATAATGCACATTTATATCTTTTAATTCAAACAAATGCAATCTAAAAAGTTGTTTTTGCTCTTCATTTATATTTAGTTTAAGTTTATATATATTTCTTTTTTCTTGTTTGAGATATAAAAATTCGCTTTCTTCGTATAAATTTAAGGCATAATACCCGCTTAAATTTCCACTTAAAGCCTTTAAATATCCAAGCGGATCTATATCTCCTACTATCGCGTGATAAGAAAGTGCATAAGAGCGAATATCTCCTTTTTTAAATTCTACTTTTTGCCCCAAGGATGTTTTGTTGAAATCCTCTTTTGCTTTGCCTTTTATATGTAGATAAAGATGTCCCATAGTAGAGGCTATATAATTAGTGCTTTCAGCTGCAAAATCAAGATATAATTCATCTAAGACAACTATTTTTAGATAATCTTGCAGTTCTTCGCATTTGCTCAATGCTTGTATTAAAAAATCACTATTTATCTTTTTTGCTATGAAAAAAGTTCGTGCTGGATATTTGCAAAGCACGGTTTTATCATCTATATTTGTGTAGGATAAAAGACCTTGTATTGTCGCTTTAAATTCATTTTTGGGATTTTTGTATCCATCTTTTGCTAGAAAAAATGAGGATTTGCCTTGTATGACAGATTTTTTACCCTCAAAATGAAGTAAATTTAACCAGATTTTATCCTCATAAAATTTCAAGTCTTTTTGTGTGGCATGTAATAAATTAAACAGCAAAAGAAACAAAAAGACTTTTTTCAAACTAAGCTTATTTTCTAATAGGCACTGTATAGCTTTGCTGAGAATAAGACCACATAGACCCAGTTACTCCATCAGTTGTAGAACCTAGAGTTCCGCCTGTTATGATATTTCCTAAAAACCACGGATTAAAAGTTTCTCTACCAGGTATCACAAGTTCACTGTTTTGAATGCCCGGGTTATCACTTGATAAAACAGTGATGGTTGCACCGCTATTTCTATTTATCCTTACCTTGCCTGGTAAAGTTACCTTTGAAGCACCTATGATTGCAATAACTCTTTCACCTGTTGAAGTGTTTATTTGCACCTCTTGTTCGGTAACTTGCCCCTTACTTGCATTTGTTACGGTTGCACAAGCACTAAAAGCTAAGGCTAGCAAAGTAGCCATACACAGATGTTTAAACATTAAAAACTCCTTAAATTAAAATAGGCTTTTGATTTTACAAAAAAAAACTAAATGTAAATTAAGAAATTTTATCTTTAAAAACTGTGAGTTCAAAGCCAAGCATTAGGATATATCTTAGTATTTTCATCAGAGTAAAATTTATCTTTTCAAATAGTTTTATTTTAATTAATCAAAAAACTTGTATAATTCATAAATTTTTTTTAAGGAACTTTATATGACCTTGCTTTTTCCAGATGATTTGAAAAATGTAAAAAATATAGAGCTTTTTAAGGGTTCGCACTTTGTTTTTGCTAATTATATACAAAATAGTTCGAGTTTTAATCAAGCAGTAGCTGTTAATATGAACTGCTTAGTCTTGGTAAAAAAGGGTTTTAAGATAGTTCATACAAAGTATAAGGATTACCGTTTAGAAGAAGGGGAGGCGTTGTTTTTAAAGGCCGATAATCATATATTTTCCAACATAAAGGTAGAAAATGAAGCTTATGAAGCCGTGCTGCTATTTTTTGACAATGAAATTTTACTAGATTTTGCTAATAAGCATAAAGAAAAGCTTTATTTGAACGAAAATTTTGAGAATTTTGAAATCTTTGCACTCAAAAACTCATCTTTTTTAAGCTCGATTTTAAATAGCTTTGAGGAGTATTTAAGGCATTTTAATAAAGATAGCTTGTTAAAGCACAAACTAGAGGAGTTATTTTTATATATCTTGCTTGAAAACAAAGTCGTATTTACTGCGTTTTTAAGGGCTTTGATGCAGGAATTTGAGCTTGATTTATCCACTATCTTTTCATACTATGATAAGACTTATTTAACTGTTGCTGATATGGCAAATTCTGTCAATATGGACAATGCTTCTTTTACTAGGAAATTTAAAACTGTTTTTAAAAAGGCGCCAAAGCAGTATTTGGACGATAAAAGGTTTGAAAGAGCTGTATTTTTACTTGAATACTCTTCCAAAAATATAAGTGAAATTTGCTTAGAATGCGGATTTTCCTCGCTTTCTTGGTTTATTGAGAGATTTAAAAAGAAATTTAATCTCACTCCAAAACAGTATCAAAAATCAAAAAACTTGTATTTTTCTGCATAAAAATTATAGAAAAATATCCAAGAAAAGACTAAAATACCTCATAAAATTTTATGAAAGGTACAAAATGAGTAAGAAAATTTTACTAAGCGCTGTTTTGACAGCTTCGTTGTTCTCTTTTGCAAATGCAAAAGACATAAGCGGTTTTTCACACCCTGAAGGCTCTCTTATAACAAAAGACGCCGTTTATATAAGCAATCTTGGAGCAAAGCTAGACCCTATGGCTAAGGATAAGGACGGCTTCATATCCAAGCTTGATAAAAACGGAAAGCTTGTAGAGGCTAAATTCATAAGCTCAAATTTAAACGCCCCAAAAGGCATGGCAAATGTTGGTGATACCTTGATAGTGCTTGATATAGATAGGATACTTGCCTTTGATTTAAAAAGCAAAAAAGAGCTTTTTGTGGTGGATGTAAAGGGCGGAATTTTTCTAAACGATATAGCCCTGCTTGATGATAATACTGCTTTTATAAGCGACACAGGCACAGGCATAGTGCATAAATTCGACATCAAGTCTAAAAAGCTTGAAAATTTCGTAAGCTTAAACAAAGAATTCATGGGACCAAACGGACTTTTGCTAAGCAAGGATAAAAAAACACTTTACACAGTTACTTACGATGCGGCAGGGAAAGAAAAGGGAAGATTAGTAAGCATAAATTTGGCTGATAAATCTCAAAAATCCTTAACAGAGCCCATAGGTGCACTTGATGGCATAGTTTATGCGAAAAACGGCGATATACTTTTTTCATCTTGGGAGGACGGCAAAAATGGCACTCTTTATAGATATGATAGCAAGGGCAAGATTAGCAAGGAAAAGCCTTCAAATATGGGCGGTCCAGCTGATATGAGCACAGACGGAAAAACCCTTTACATACCTAAGATGATAGAATCAAAGGTTCTTAAGATAAAACTACCTTAAATCAAACTATCCCTAAGGGATAGTTTTAATCACAAAGTTAAGCAAAAAATTTATATCACCTAAAGCAGCACCGACTTTTTTACAACACAACTAAATAATAGAAAATTTTATAACAAAGAGAAAGATATTAAATTTAATTTTGCTATACATTTTAAAAGCCTTAAGTTATTAGCTTAAGGCTTATTTTATTTCAAACTTTCAAAATCCTTTACAGCATCAAGCCTTTCCCAAGGATAGTCCTTTTGTCCCACTTGCCCTCTTGCAGCCACATCAGCGTATAAGAAGCTATCTTTGCTAGGCTTATCAAGGGCAAATTTGTTTTTAATCCAATTTGGAGTTAAAGGGTAGTTTTTCATAACAAAATCACTTAAAACATTATCATCCACGCCCTCATTTGTCCCCATACAATCCACACTCACAGAGGTAGGCTCTGCAACGCCTATGGCGTAGCTTAGTTGAACTACACATTTTTTTGCTAGTTTTGCTGCTACTATATTTTTAGCAAGCCATCTAGCCGCATAAAGTCCGCTTCTATCAACTTTTGTATAGTCTTTGCTAGATTGTGCACCTCCTCCGATAGGAGAATAACCACCAAAACTATCGACTATAAGCTTTCTACCCGTTAAGCCACTATCGTGTAGGGAGCTGTGATTTACATATTTTCCTGTAGGATTTATTAAAATTCTAGTTTTTTCTGGGTGAAAAAGCTCTTTTGGCAAGTCACTTTCTAGTATAAGCTTCATAACAAGTTCTCTAAGCTCTTTTATATCCATACTTTCTACGCAAGGTGCGGATACTACTATGGTGTGTATGCTTTGAGGTTTGCATTCTTCAAAATTCTTTTTATTTGTGTAATCAATCGTAACTTGAGTTTTTATATCAACGCCTAATTTATCAGGATTTTTCCTTGCATATTCATAAACCTTATCACAAAGCTTTCTAGCGTAAGAAATAGCCGCTGGCATATACTCATCAGCCTCGCAGCTTGCAAAACCAAACATTATACCTTGATCTCCTGCTCCTATTTCTCCACTTTCTTGATCTACTCCTTGATTTATATCAGGGCTTTGCTCATTTAAAAAGACAAGCACTTCTACATCATCAGGGTGCAAGCATTGCTTATGCGTAAAGGCTGATTTTCCATCATATCCTATCTTTGCAAGTGCATTTTTAACAAGCTCATCATAATCTTTTTTGCTAAGTTTGTGCTTAGACTTTACTTCGCCTCCAATGACAACTTTATTTCCTGCGACAAAGACTTCACTCGCCACCCTTGAGTCTTTGTCATTGCTCAAGAGTATATCCACTATTGTATCAGCGATAATGTCAGCACACTTATCAGGGTGTCCCGGACTAACAACTTCAGAAGTGAATAGATACATATTTTTCCTTTCAAATAAATTGAACAAACATTGTAGTGTATAAGTCTTGCGAAATAGTAAAAAATTATTAATATGCTTAGTTATAATTGCTATCTATTTTTTTTGTAAGGGTAGGCTATGTTTAGGCTTTTTGTAATATTTATTTTTTGTATATCTTTTATGAATGCGAATTTTGAGGGCGTTTATGTGGCTGAGGATAAGGGCAAGAAAAATTTAGTAGAAATTTACAAGGTGGATGGTGTTTTTTACGGAGTTGGTTTTGCTAGTCTTGATGGGACTGTAAGCAAGGAGCTAGATAGCAAAAATCCTAATAAAGAGCTTAGAACTCGCACCATGACAGGAAGCGCCTTTTTATCAATAAGGTGCGTAGATGAAAAGACTTGCAAGGGTAGAATTTATAATTTTTATAGTGGGAAAAGCTATCCTATAAAGCAAGGCTTAACAGTGATGTCTTAGAACTTAAGGTTGATATAATCTTTGCTCCTACCTTGCGTTGGGAAAAATTAAGCGGTGCTAAGCTTGAGCAAATCAAGCAGCTAAGAATTGATATAAAGGATGTGGATTTGCGTATGAGCGAATGAATTTAAGCGCTTTGCAATCTTTGAAATTCATTCATTAAAAACTCTCTAAGTTCTTCGCTTTCTTTTTGCCCCTCTTCTAAAAAGTTGAGTAAGAGCTCATCTAATTTACTTAGAAAGTCAAATAATTCCTTTTGCCAAAGGCCATCGTCTTTTTTGCTTAAATTCATTGTCTGTATAAAGGTAAGTTCTCTGCTTAAATCACTTAGCTTTTCTAAAAACTCATCTTTTTTATCCTCATCTTTTACTTTCAATTTATCATCTTTAAGCAAGCTTTTAAATTCTCTTATTTTCTCATCTATAATGTCACAAAATTTAGGATAAACATCCGCCTTTATAGGCTCTAAAAGTGCGTTTTCATCTGCTTTTATAGTGAATTTTTGTATGGCAAAATAAAGCGCTAAAAAGGCTAGTGCGGCGATTAAAAGATAAAAACCAAGCATTAAAACTCGCCTTTGTATGAGGACATCCCGCCGTCTAAATTTACGCTATCAAGCCCAAGTGCTTCTTCTATCATATTTGCAGCCATAAAGCTTCTTTGTCCGGCTTTGCAAACAAAGGCTAGTTCTTTTCCGTCTTTGATTTTTGCCTTTACTTCATCTACAAAATTTGAATTTAAAAAGCCTCTATTATCATAAAGAGCCACTTTTTCAGCACCTGCTAACACGCCTTCTTCCCACTCAAAAGGACAGCGTACATCAAAAATTTGATACTTACTTAAATCAGCTTCGTTTATATGGATGTTTTTTATCATCACAAAGCCTTCGTTATGAATTTATTTAGTATCTCATTAAATTCTTTGGCATTTTTTACGCCAAGTCCTTCATTTAACTTCGCCATGTTTAAAAGAAGTATGGCCACATCGTGCGTATAGCTTTCATTTTCTTTTAGTTTTTGCAAAATTTCGTGCTTTAAATTTAGCTCTAAGATAGGCTTTATATCGCTATCTTGTCCCATTTGTTTTAAAAGTTGCTGCATGGCAAAATCAGGCTTGTCCTTGTCATAAACTATACAACAAGGGCTATCGTAAAGCCTTGAGCTAGCAAGCACATCGCTTACTTCATCTTTTAGAATTTCTTTAAATTTGGCTATAAGGCTTGCAAAGTCTTTTTGCTCCTCCTCACTTATTTTATTTTCCTCGTTTGCTTTATTAATGGCGCTAAATTTCAAGCCCTCAAATTCAGGTAGCATAGGCGCTATGATAGAATCTATCTCATCATCAAGGATTAAAACATCGATATTTTTGTGTTTGTAGCTTTCAAGCAGCGGCGAGTTCTTAAGTAAAGCCTCGTTTGTGCCCGTTATGTAAAAAATCTCTTTTTGCTCCTCTTTAATCTTTTCTTTATACTCTTTTAAGGAGATAAGTTTATTTTCATTTAAGCTTTTAAAAAGCATTAAATTTAAAAGTTTATCCCTTTCGGCAGAAAAGCCGTAAAGCCCTTCTTTTAATACCTTGCCAAAGATTACAAAAAAGTTTTCGTATTTTTCTTTATCTTTATTCATCAGTTTTTCAAGTTCATTTAATATCTTTTTTACGCTGGCTTCTTCTACGCTTTTTAAGATGATATTTTCTTGTAAAATTTCCCTGCTAACATTTAGTGGCAAATCCTCAACATCAACTATGCCTCTTACAAAGCGAAGATAAGTAGGAAGTAAATTTTTATCATCATCGCTTATAAAAACTCTTTTTACATAAAGCTTTAAATGGCTTTGATAATCTGTTCTATAAAGATCAAACGGAGCTACGCTTGGTATGTAAAAAAGTGTGTTATACTCTATCTTACCCTCTGATTTCGTGTGTATGCTAAGTAGGGGTTTGTTTGAATCGTGGAAATTTTGCTCATAAAATTTATCATAATCATCTTGTTTTAAAGAGGCTTTGTTTTGTCTCCAAAGGGCCTTTGCAGTGTTGATTTGCACTATCTTAAGTTCACTTTTGCTTTCTTTGCCGTCCTCGGCTGGCAGGTATTCTTCTTTTTCCATAAAGATAGGAAACTGTATGTGGTTAGAATACTTCGTAACTATGCTTTCTATGCGGTATGGATTTAAAAACTCCTCATCTTTTAAATGCAAAGTGATAGTCGTGCCAAAATCATCTTTTTGTGCTTCTTTTATATCATAACTTGAAGCGTCAGAACTCCATAAAAAAGCCTTTTCATCAAGCACTTTTTTGCTTAGAACCTCTACCTTATCAGCCACCATAAAAGCGGAGTAAAAGCCTACGCCAAACTGGCCTATGAGCTGAGAATCTTTTTTCATATCCCCGCTTAAACTTTGCAAAAAGCTTTTTGTGCCCGATTTTGCTATGGTGCCAAGATTATTGTTTAAATCCTCCTCATTCATGCCTATGCCATTGTCGCTAATGCTTAAAATTTTATTTTTAGCGTCAAATTTTATTTCTATGCGAGGCTCAAATTTTATCTTTTTATACGCATCATCACTAACTGTGAGTAAATTTAGCTTATCTAGCGCATCACTAGCATTTGATATAAGCTCTCTTAAAAAAATCTCTTTGTTTGAGTATAAAGAGTGTATCATAAGTTGTAAGAGTTGATTTACCTCTGTTTTAAATTCCATTATTCATCCTTTCTTTATCAAGTATTTCTTGCATTTTTTTTCTTGTGTTTTCTAGCCATTGTTCATCGCTAGTATCTATCAAATCAAGGCAGATGATTTTTAATGTGCCAGAGCCAAGCTCAAAAGATTTGCTATCTAAAATTTTAGAAGAATCAACTATAAGCAAGGCTTGAACCTTTAAATTTAGTTTATCAGCTATAATCTTAGCTCCGCTTTGAAATTTTAAAAGCTTAGAGCCTCTAGCCCTCGTTCCTTCTGGAAATATCGCTAAAACCCTGCCTTCATCTAGCCTTTCTTTGGCTTCTTTTAAAATCCTTACTATGTCTCTTGGGTTTTTTCTATCTACACAGATAAGTTTTGGCTTTGTCGTGCAAATCTTAAAGATAGGAATTTGGGATAATTCCTTTTTTGCTACCCAAACTATGTTTTTTGGGTAAATTTTTTCAAGGGCTATGATATCAAGCATGCTTTGATGGTTCATAACAATCATTTGTGCTTCTTGATTTATCTCACCCACAAGCTCTACTTCAAATGGTATTATCTTACTTTGAAGCTTCGCCCAAGCCTTTCTAATACGCCAAATTCTATCCTGAGAATTTGTAAAAGAAAAAAGTATAAAGATAGCAAAGGCATTAAAAATTATAAAGATAAAATAAAATAAAGCCTTAATTTTTCTGCAAATCTTTCTCATCAACCCAACCTATCTTGCCGTTTTTAAACAAGACTTTTTTGTAATTTTGCCTGCTAGTTAAGACATCTACCTCTTCTTCTTGCGAGCTTGTGTAAAAATAAGTAGAATTTTCGGTAGGAAGCAGCTTGGCACTTGTATTGGCCTTTATGGTGGCTTTGTAAGATGAGCTCACAACGAAAAAGCTTAGTATAAAAACTATAAGTGCTATAGCTAAAAATACATAGCTTCTTTTGAAAATATAAACGAAAGCACACACAGCAGCGATAATCCACAGGGCAAGTTGCTTGTAAAAGTCCATGGCATTTACTGTTGGATTTAAATCACTTTGTGTATTTACCGTTTCGTTAGAGCTTAGCTCAACGGCTAAATTTATCTCTTCAAGCTTGTTGCTTTGGGTGTTAAAATAGCTAAAAGAAAGCTCGTTTTTGCTCGGCGCAAAGATAGCAGAGTAAAAGGCTGAGGATGAGTTAAAGTCCCCATTTACATTGTCTATTCTTTGTTTGACTAAGGTTGTGTCGTTTGCTATGTTAAAATTATTTAAATTTGCATTTTTTGCGCTAAGTTCTACAATCATAACCAAATTTTTATCATCAAAACGGTTCGTTCTAAATTTCTTTACCTTTAGTTCGCTGGCTACTAAATTTGCGTAGTTTTTATCGGCATTTACTCTTTTAAATCTTATATTCTCTATGTTTAAAGTAGTATCTTGAAATGGAACCTTATTTCTAGTTAAGGAAATTGTGATGTTATTTAGCTTTGCGTTTGTGCTTTTTGCTTCAAACCACAAAGAGGCCTTGTATTCGCCTTGCACTTTTTCCCATTTTACATCCTTGTTTAAGAATGCCAAATCATTATTTTTATCCAAATCAACCCTAAAGCCAAATTCGGAACTTTCATCTGTCTTTGCGTAAATTGTGATAGGGAAAACCTCGCCTACATAATAATCTTTTTTATAATCAAGCACCCGTAAGGCTAAGGATGAAAGTCCTCGTATGTTATTTACAGTGCCTTCTATATTAACTTCTTTTTCTTCGCTTTGTGATATATTTTTATAAATTTGAATTTCGGTTTCATTTAACTTTATCTCAGCATTTAAAAAAGAAAGTCCTAGTAAAAATACCGCAAGTAAAATTCTCATAAAAATCCCTTTAACATCTTAAGTCCTATATCGCTGCCAAGCACCTTATCGCAGGCTCTTTCAGGATGAGGCATGAGAGCAAAAATTTTTTTATTTTCATCGCAAATTCCTGCTATATCATCTTTTGAGCCGTTTGGATTGTCTATGTATTTTAAAAGGATCATATCCTTATCGTAAAGCATTTTTAGGGTTTCATCATCAACGTAGTAATTACCCTCGCCGTGCGCTATAGGAATGCTTATTTCATCGTTTTTATTAAAATGTCTTAAAAAAACATTATCATTTGACACAACCCTTAGTTTTTGAGGCTTTGAGATAAAATTTAAACTTTCATTGTGCTTCATCGCGCCTTTTAACAGCTTCAGTTCTAAAAGAATTTGAAAGCCATTGCAAATTCCAAGTATGTAGCCTCCATTTTTTGCGTGTTCTAAAACTGTTTTCATGGCAGGAGAAAATTTAGCAATAGCCCCGCACCTTAGGTAATCTCCGTAAGAAAAACCGCCGGGCAAGATGATTAAATCAGCCTTAAAATCCTCTCTTTCATGCCAGATTAGCTCTGCTTTTACTCCAAGCTTTTCAAAGGCGTAAATGGTGTCATACTCGCAGTTTGTGCCAAGAAATTGTATTACAGCTACTTTCATATAAGTATCTCGTAATCTTCTATAACAGTATTTACCAAAATTTCCTCGCACATATTTTGCACCAAAATTTTGGCCTTTTCTTTGTCTGTTTCATCCAAGTCTATTTTTATTTGCTTTGCTACTTTTACATCTTTTACTGTATTGAAATTTAAAGAATGCAAAGCATTTTGTATAGTCTTACCTTGAGGGTCTAACACGCCTTGTTTTAAAAAAATATTTACCGTAACTATCATTTCTCATCTTTCAAAATTCGTCTTAAAACTTCTTCATAAGCCACTTTAACAGAGCCTAAATTTTGTCTAAACCTGTCTTTATCCAGCTTTTCGTTTGTATCTTTGTCCCAAAAGCGACAACTATCAGGGCTTATCTCATCAGCTAGGATTATTTCGCCGTTTTTATCCTTACCAAATTCTATCTTAAAGTCAATCAGTCTTAGTTTTCTTTCAGCAAAAAAGATAAGCAAAATTTCATTTATCTTTCTTGCTTTTTGTTTTATAAGCTCTATTTCATCTTTATTAGATACTAAATTTAAGAGTAAACAATGCTCATCATTTATAAAAGGGTCGCCCAAAGCGTCATCTTTTAGGCAGAATTCCACCAAGGCAAAGGGTAAAATTTCGCCGTCTTTTATGCCAAGTCTTTTGCTAAGCGAGCCTGTGGCAACATTTCTTACTATGACTTCTATCTTGATTATCTCGCATTTTTTTACAAGTTGCTCATTTTTGCTGATTTTTTCCACAAGATGAGTTTTAATACCATTTTTTTCAAGCAATTCAAAAAGCTTGGTGCTAATCTCGCAGTTTAATGCACCTTTTCCACTTTCGCTGCCTTTTTTTTCGGCATTAAAAGCGGTTAAGTCATCTTTAAATTCGCTAAGCAAGACATTTTCGTCATTTGTTTTAAAAAGCTTCTTTGCCTTGCCCTCGTATAGTAAATCTTTTTTTTCTATCATTTATAAGTCCTAGTTAAATTTAGAATTTTAACGGTATCAACAGCTGATTTAAGCTGTGCGTCGTTATTTATCTCTTCTTTTGTGATTATATCCTTAGACTTTTTATCACTTTTTACATCCTCTTTTTTCTCACTTGGTGCTTCGCCTTGTAAGTGTTGTTTTAGGTTGGTTTCTTTTATGCTAAAGCTTTCGTCTTGAGTTATTTTGCCAGCACCTATTTCTATGTCAGGCTTAACGCCCACTGCTTGTATGGTTCTGCCGCTTGGCAAATAATATCTTGCTATGGTTAGCTTTAATGCCTCGTTTTCGCTTATAGGCATTATGCTTTGCACGCTACCTTTTCCAAAGGTGTTTTCTCCAACTACCACTGCTCTTTTTAAATCTTGCAAGGCCCCGCTTACTATCTCGCTAGCACTAGCACTTCCGGCATTAACAAGCACAACTAAGGATACATCTGTAATTTTTTTGCTAGCTAATGCTTTGTGTTCTTTGTTTTCGCCTTCTATGCGACCCTTTTGAGATACTATCACGCCCTCATCGACAAATAAATTTGTAAGCTCTATGGCTTGGTCTAGCAGGCCTCCTGGGTTGTTTCTTAAATCAAGCACTATGCCTTTTACATCAGGGTATTTTTTGATTTGCTTGCTTGCCTGGTTTGCTACATTTTGGTCAAAGCTAGTAACCCTAAGATAAAGTATGTTTTCATCCTCTATAAGCTTTGCATACACGCTTTCTATCTTTATGATGTCTCTTATGAGCTTGATTTCTATCGGTTTTGTGACATTTTTTCTTAGTATTGTTATATTAATTGGTGTTCTTGGCTTTCCTCTCATTTTACTTACTGCTTCATCAAGCTTCATATCTATGGTTGCTTCATCATCTATCTTTATGATTATATCTCCAGCCTTTATACCGGCTTTATCAGCAGGAGTTCCTTCAATCGGAGCTATAACAGTTAAAGCATTATCTTTCATGCCAACAGTTATGCCAAGTCCGCCAAATTCGCCCTTTGTCTGAATTTTCATATCAGCAAAAGCCTTTTCATCCAAAAAAGCAGAATGAGCGTCTAAATTTGAAAGCAGCCCAGATATTGATTTATCCACCAAATCACTTAAATTTTCATCATCAACATAATACTGTTCTATTATGGATAATGTCTTTGAGTATTTATTAAAGGCATCAAGCCTTTTTTGCATATCTTGCTTGTCTGTTATTTCTTTATTTGCAGCGTATGTATTTTGAGTTAAGATAAAACAAAATAAAGTAGCAGCAAAAAAGCCAAAAACGCTCGCAATTCTTCTATTTGTTTTCAAAATATCTCCAATCTAAATTATTTACTTACTCTTTCTATATATTCACCCTTTGTGGTATCTACTCTTATGGTTTCGCCCTCTAAGACATGAAAAGGAATTTGTACCACAGCTCCTGTTTCAAGTGTGGCTGGTTTTTTATTTGAACCCTGGGTATCGCCTTTGAAATTTGGTGCGGTTTCTATGATTTTTAGTTCCACAACCTGTGGCACTTCTATATCTATAGCCTTGCCGTTGTGAAAAAGCACAGAAACATTCATCCCGTCTAAAATCCATTTTTTAGCCTCGCCCACATCGCTTGAAGCTATGCCTACTTGCTCATATGTTTCATTGTCCATAAACTGACAAAACTCGCCCTCATCGTAGAGGTATTGCATTTTCTTTTCTTCTAAATTTGGAGCCTCACATTTATCTCCTGCGTGAAAGGTTTTTTCTAAAACCTTGCCATCTATGAAAGATTTTATTTTTATTCTTACAAAGGCTGGTCCTTTGCCAGGTTTTACGTGTTGATACTCAACTATCTTAAATGGAATTCCATCAATTTCTATCTTTAAGCCTTTTTTTAAATCACCCATGGAGTAAGTAGCCATATTTGTCCTTTTCAAAAAATAAAAGCCTTATTCTAACAAAAAAATATTACAAATTAGTGTTTATTTTTGTTTTTTAAATTTGTAAGATTTCAAGAGTTGGCAAATAAAGATTAGATATAAAACTTTCAAGTAGGATAAAAAAGAAAATAAATTTATTAAGGCTTTTTTGTTAGACTTTCATAAAGCATAGCAGACGTTTGCTTCCTTTTGGAAGAGGAAAGTCCGAGCTGCAAAAGACAAGCATTGCATCTAACGGATGCCTAGAGTAATCTAAGGGAAAGTGCAACAGAAAGCAAACTACCGCTTAGGCGGAAAAGGTGAAACGGTGAGGTAAGAGCTTACCAGCAAATTTGGTAACAAATTTGGCTATGTAAACCCAATGTGCAGCAAGAAGGTATGGTTTTTGTCTTTATTTTAACCCTTCGCTTGAGCTTATTTGTGAAAATAAGCCTAGATAAATAAACGTTTAATACAGAACTCGGCTTATAGCTATGCTTTTATATTCAAAGCTTTTTTGATGATGAAATCAGCGCCATTTTTTTCTAAAATTTCTTTTAAGCCACTTGATATTATTTCTAAATTCATGGAAAAAATAGAGTTTAAAATCAATTTTTCATCTTTTAACTCATCTTGGGTAAAAATTTGACACAAAGCCTTATCTTGTAAGAATTTGGCATTAAAATACTGATGATTTTTAGCAGCAAAAGGATAGGGTATAAAGATACTTGGTAAATTATTTGCACATAGTTCAAAAAGAGTGCTAGCACCAGATCTTGCTATAGCTAAATCAGCCTTTGCCACCCTTTCATATAAGTTTTTATCAAAGTCAAAAAGTTCTACTTTTACACCTAAGCTTTCATATTCTTTTTTACATCTTTCATACTCATTTTTTCCGCATTGATGCACTATCTTAACACCTTTTTCATCTAGGCTTTTTGCTAGTTTTAAGGCTAAATCATTTATAAATTTAGCCCCTTGAGAGCCACCTAAAAAGATGATACTTTCAAGCTTTTTGCGAGTTCTTGCTGTATCAAAAAAAACTTCATTTACAGGATAAGAGCAAAATGTCTTTTCAAAGGATGAGAAAAATTCCTTGCAAAAGGGCTTTAAAAGAGAGTTTAAAAAGCCTTTTTTTGAATTTTGCTCGTGTATGAATAAGTTTTTATTTGAAAAAAAAGTAGCAAAAGAAGCTGGGGCTGAGGAGTAGCCGCCTACGCTAAAAACGTCTTTTACCTTGTGTTTGTTTAGGATTTTTCTAGCTTTTAAACTTGCTTTTAAGATTTGCAAAAAGGATAGAATTTTTTTAAAGCCTTTTTGATTTACCACGCCCTTGCTTTCTAAAAAGTATTTATGAGAAAAGAGTTTTGAGTTTTCAAACCAAGCCCTATCTTGCCCAAAGTTTGAACCTATGTAAATGCACTCTATGTCAGATTTAGCAGCACTTAAAGCTAAAGCCTTTGCTATACTTAAGTGTCCGCCGGTGCCTCCTCCTGTTATAGCTATTATCATAATTTAACCTTTTTTGAAATCATTAAAACACAGCCCAAGGCTATACAAATAGACCACATAGAACTTCCCCCATAGCTTAAAAGCGGCACAGCAACGCCTTTTAAAGGAGTTAGCGAGATGATACCAAAGGCATTCATAAAGAAAGAAAAGAGTAAAAGCAATGCCACACCGGAACAGAATATAAAATGCACCTTGTTCTCGCAGCGACCAGCTATCTTAAATATCCTTAAAATCATTAGCAAATACAAGATACAAATCACCGCAAGCCCCACAAGTCCTATTTCTTCAGTTATGCCTGCTAAGACAAAGTCAGTATGCACCTCACTTAAAAATCCTAGCTTAAAAATTCCAAGCCCAAGCCCTTCGCCAAAAAAGCCTCCGTGTGCTATGGCGTTTAGTGAGTGCGAAATTTGATAAGGCTCTGAATTTGAGCTAACCTTTACGATTTGCACTAGCCAATCTGGAAAAAAAGGTAAAAAGGCGTCTTGGATATTGCCCCACCAATTTGAAATTCTTTCTATGCGTCTTTGCGAGCTAAAGATAACTAAAAAGCCTATCATAGTGGCTATCACAAGCCCAAAGGCAAAGAGTTTTTTACTAGCTCCAGCAAAAAATGCCAAAGCAAGTATAATGAAAAAGGAAATCACGCTTTGTCCTAAATCATTTTGCGTGATGTAAATGTAGCCTATGACTATGATAGCTACTATCATATAAGGAAGCAGTATTAAAATTTCACTTTTTATGGCCTTTTTACTGTCATCAATGCGTCTTGTATAAGACCAAGCAAGAAAATAAATAAGACCTATTTTAAAAAACTCAACCGGTGAAATTGAAATAGGACCAAGTCTTATCCACCTTTTTGCACCTCCGCTTGCTGTGGCTAAATTTGCAGGCAAAAAGGGCAAGATGATGATAGCTATAAAAGATATGAGTAGCAAGGCTATCATAAGCTTGTGAAATAAAGCTGTGTCGGGATTTATTTGAGATATAAAAAACATTATAAGAATTCCGCTTATGCCAAAGGCTAGCTGTCTTATAAAAAAATGAAAATCATCATAACCTAAATAAAGCACAGTAAAGGCACTTAAAGAGTATGAAAAAACTATGCCTATGGTTATTAAAATGGAGCTTAAGTAAAATAATTTCTTATCCGCAAACAAATATAAGTCCTAAAAATTCAAAAATAAGGCTAATTTTATAAAACTTTGCCTTAAAGCTTAGTTACTTAAAAATATAAATTTATATTAAAAATTAGCTCTTTATTAGTATAATACTTAGATAAATTTTTCGCAGGATAAGCTTATGATTCATAAAATTTTAATTGCCAACCGTGGGGAAATTGCCGTTAGGGTGATTAGAGCTTGTAGGGATTTACATATAAAAAATGTAGCGGTTTTTACAGAACCTGACAGAGAGTGTTTGCATGTAAAAATAGCTGATGAAGCCTATAGGATAGGAACTGATGCTATTAGAGGTTATTTGGATGCTAAAAGGATAGTAGAGATTGCAAAGGCTTGTAAGGCTGATGCCATCCACCCAGGATATGGCTTTTTAAGTGAAAATTATGAATTTGCTAAAGAATGTGAGGACGCCGGCATTATTTTCATAGGGCCAAAATCAGACATCATAAGAAAAATGGGCAATAAAAACATAGCAAGATATTTAATGCATAAAAACGGAATTCCAATAGTTCCAGGCACTGATAAACTAAACAATCACAGCATGGACGAGATTAAATTATTTGCTGAAAAAATAGGTTATCCGGTTATCTTAAAGGCAAGCGGAGGTGGCGGTGGTAGGGGAATTCGCGTAGTGCATAAAGAAGAAGAGCTTGAAAGTGCTTTTGATTCTTGCAAAAGAGAGGCTCTTAGCTTTTTTAATAATGATGAAGTTTTTATGGAAAAATACATAGAAAATCCGCGTCACATAGAATTTCAAATTCTAGGCGATAATTACGGCAACATCATCCATCTTTGCGAAAGGGACTGTTCTATACAAAGAAGACATCAAAAGCTTATAGAAATAGCACCTTGTCCTAGCATATCTGCAAATTTAAGAAAAACCATAGGTGTTACAGCAGTGGCCGCTGCTAAGGCTGTTGGTTATACTAATGCTGGAACTATCGAGTTTTTGCTTGATGATTACAACAATTTTTATTTTATGGAGATGAATACAAGAATTCAAGTTGAGCACCCTGTTACCGAGGAGATTACGGGCGTAGATTTGATTGTGCGTCAAATTCGTATAGCAGCCGGGGCTATTCTTGATTTGCAACAAAGCGATATAGTTCCTAGAGGTTACGCTATTGAGGCAAGGATTACGGCTGAAAATGTATGGAAAAATTTTATCCCAAATCCAGGAACCATAGGTGAGTATTACCCAGCTTTAGGACCTGGCGTAAGGGTCGATACTCATATATATAAGGGTTATACTGTGCCGCCTTTTTATGATTCTTTGCTAGCAAAACTCATAGTAAAGGCTGGTAGCTTTGAACTTGTTGTAAATAAACTACAAAGAGCCTTGAAAGAATTCACCATAGATGATATAAGAAGCACTATACCATTTTTGATAGCAATTACTAAGATAAAAGAATTTAGAAGAGGGTATTTTGACACTTCTTTTATAGAAACGCATATGCAAGAATTGTTAGAAAAAACAGAGGACAGACACCAAGAAAACAAAGAAGAGGTTATAGCAGCCATAGCAGCAACCTTGAAAAAGATTAGAGAAAGTAGAGAATAATGGACTTTGTAGATAGTTTAAAAAACATAAAAGAAGAGATGATAAAAGAAGCTTCGGTTCAAAAAGAAGAGGAGAATGAAGCAAAAGAACAAAGACTTAGAAATGAATTTTTCGAGCTTGTAAAGGATAGCAATATCAAAAGAAAATAACATGCAAATACTAAGTTTATGTTCCTTAGAACACGACTGTCCTTATCTTGAAAATAAATTTTTACGCAATGAGTACAACATAGTTTTTAATTGCTCTAAAAAGCTTAATCAAGAGCTAATTAGCAGGGGTTGGCGTCGTTTTGGCAAATTCTTTTCAAGGCCTATTTGCAGGGACTGCAATGAGTGCGTGAGTTATAGGATTAAGGTTGATGATTTTAAGCTTTCAAGGCAGTTCAAAAGAGTTCTTAAGAAAAATCAAAATACAAAACTTTTGATAGACAAGCCCGGCGTTAGCAACGAAAGGCTTTATATTTACAACAAATACCACAAATACATGCAAGAAAAAAGAGCCTGGGAAGAAAATACCATGCGTTTTTCGCAGTATTATTCTTTATATGTGGATGGAGACGAGAATTTTGGTTATGAGCTTAGATTTTATGTTGATAATAAGCTTGTTTGCGTTGATTTGATTGATATCTTAGAGGATGGAATTTCTAGTATTTATTGCTATTATGACCCTGATTTTTCTTATTTAAATTTGGGCAAATTTTCTTTATTAAAAGAGATTGAAATAGCGAAAAATAGAGGGCTTAAATATATTTATCTAGGATATTTTGTAAAAGGGTGTCAATCTTTATCGTATAAAGCCGATTATACCCCAAATGAAATTTTAAAAATGACAAGTTCATTATATGAAGTTGCAAATTTGTGGGAGAGTAATGATGCAAATAGTGCAAAGCTTAGAGTCTATAAGTGTTAATACAGACGACATAGACATTTTTCACTATCTAAAAGAGCTTATTACAAAGAATTTTTCTAGGGTTTTGGGTAGAAAAGATAAGATTTTTTCATTTTTTGAGGAAAATGAGATACCTCAAAGAAAGTATTTTCTAAAATTACTTGAGAAAAAATACCACGACAAAAATTCAAAAGACATACAAAATTTAAGCGAGGCCTACCATAAGACCTTTAGGTTAAATTTTAAGCAAGAAAACACCCTAAGAGCCATAATAGAAATAGAGGTTAAATTTGTTGGAACTTCCTTAGTTTTTGTCTTTAAAAACAAGGAAAAACTTTTCGTATCTTACATAAAGCAGTATTTTAAAGAGCATAATACTAGATACGATGATGATAAAAAAATGCTTTTTATAGATTATAAGGATGAGAATACCTTTAATCTTTTTGAAAGCTTTGCCTGCGTGAGCGAGCATTTAAAATATTGCGTTGATTTTATAATAAATAGCGATGAGTATCAAAATTTCAAGCAAACAGCTCACAAAAAAGAGGCTAATAAATGGAAATTTAACGCTTTGGCTAAGTTATTTAGCACCTATTTTCAAGTGCTTGATTGCAAACCAAGTGATGATTTAAGCAAGATTAGACAGCAGTATCTCATAATGGTAAAGATGTATCACCCTGATTTTCACCAAGATGCGAGCGTGGAGCAAAGGATGTATTGCAGAGAGCAGTTTGAAAAAATTCAAATCGCTTATGATAATTTAAAATCCTTGTATAAAAACAACGGCTAAACCACCATAAAAATGCGTGACTAAAGCATAGGCATTTTATAGTCTTTGTTGAATTCTTTTATGGCGTCTTTTAGGCGTCAAAATTCTTTATCGCAACACAAGTGAGAGTTTTTTACTGCGTTTTACCTATAAATTAACCAGAACTTGCTAGAATAAGCCTCTAAAAATTAAAAGGAATATTATGAAAAAGATTTTTTCGGTGTTTTTATTTGTATTTATCATATTAAGCTCTGCTAAGGCTGAGGTGGATGGCTTGTTCATAGGCGGTGGTTTGGGTTATGCTTCTACCACTATAAAGCCTCAAAATGTCAACGCAGATAATTTAAATTTACATTTAATTATGGGGCATAAGCTCTTTTTTGACGACAATATAGGCTTAAGAGTGTATGGAAATTTTTTGTATGATTGGATGAATGGAATTTCAAGGACTATAAATGCGGGAAGCTACTATCACTTGGGTGCAAATGTTGATTTTTTGTATAATTTTATAAACCGCGGCTACACCTCTTACGGTGCCTTTGTTGGCTTAAATTTAGGCTTTACTTTTTGGAACACCACAAGCCTTGATACTTACTTAAATTTTGGCTTAAGAGCTGCCTTTAATGAAGCGCATTCCGCAGAGCTTGCTTTTAGGGTTCCTTTTGCTTATCACACGTTAAATTCAAGCACGGGACAAAGAGGCAGACAAGTTTTTAACCCTATGCTAAGATATGTTTATACCCTGCCTAGCTACTAAAAATTCTCAAAACTTATGAGAATTTTTTGCCTTTTTTTCTCACTTTTTCTTTACCTAAAAGCAAATGATAATGTTTCTTTGATAATGGCAGGAGATGCCTTGCTTCATAGCAGGGTTTATAAGGACGCTATGTTTAAGGATAAAAACTCAAGCAAGATAAGTTTTGATTTTACAAAAATCTTAAGTCCGCTTCAAAAACTCATTTCAAGCTATGATTTAGCCTTTTATAATCAAGAAAGTTTGCTTGGCGGCACAGAACTTGGGCTTAGCTCTTATCCAAATTTCAATTCTCCAAAAGAATTTGGCGATGCTATGCTAAAACTTGGTTTTAATTTAGTTTCTTTGGCAAATAATCACAGCTTAGATAAAGGAGAAAAGGGAGTTTTATCCTCTCTTAAGTATTGGAATAAACAAAATTTCTTGCTTCATGCTGGAACTTATCTCTCAAATGAAGATAAAAACTCACTTAGTTTTTTTAATATAAATGGCATTAAATTTGGCTTACTAGCTTATACTTACGGGCTTAATGGGCATTCTTTGACAAAGCCTTTTTTAGTCTCTTTGATAGATAAAAAGCAGATGAAAAAAGATATACAAAGGCTTAGAAAAGATGTTGATGTGCTTTTAGTTTCCTTGCACTGGGGCGATGAGTATGTTTTTAAGCCAAGCAAAGAGCAAAAAGAACTTGCCAAATTTCTAGCTTCTTTGGATGTAGATGTTATCATCGGCACGCACTCGCATGTTATAGCACCCATTGAATTTATAGATGATACCTTGGTGATTTACTCTTTAGGAAATTTCTTATCCGCACAAAATGAGCTTGAAAAGCGGGTAGGACTTTTGGTAGGACTTATTTTTGAAAAAGATGAAAAAAGGGCTAGAATTTCAAAGTTAGGCTTTGAGTTTATTTACACTTATAGAGATAGTAAGGATAGAAATTTTAGGGTCTATCCCTTTAGAGATTTAAACGAAAGTATTTTGCCAAACCACAAAGACATACAAAAGCAATATGAAAAAATAGTGCTTGATTTAAATAAAAGCATTCAAACAAGTTTGCCTAGATGAGTTTTAATTATAAGGCTATTAAGATGAAATTTAAAAAAATCCAAGCCAAATTTACAAAAAACAAGAATGCTGGAGTGCTTTAATTAAATAAATTTCTAACGCTAAAAAATTCGCGTTAGAAATGGAGCTACTTTCTTATTAAAGCTCTTTGATTAGGCTTTTTATGTGCTTTATGCTTTTTTTCACACCTTCTTTTTGTAAAAGTAAAAGTCTTTCTAAGGCTTCTTTGCTCACTTCTTGAGGGTAGTAATACTGCATTGCCTTAAGCTCATCAAACAAAGGTTTTTCAAGCTTAAAAGCTCCTTTAAACTCACTCACACCCCCGCAGCCTAACTCTCTTTTAAAAGTGGCACAGTAAGGATAGCACTGCTCTATGTTTATCCTTTCTAAGCCTTGTTTTTTAAGGATTTGAAGGAGGGCTTTTATATTGATATTTCCCTCTCCTAAAGGCACACCGCAAACATAATTTTGCCCATCTTCAGCAAAAACTATATGATCCTTTGCGTGTGTGCTTATGATAAACTTAGCCATATTTTCACACGCTTTCACAGGCTCTTCAAAAGCCATCATAGAATTTCCAAAGTCAAACAAAAGCCTAACTCTAGGGTGCTTGATAAGATTTAGCAAATCAAGCAAATCCTGTGAGCTTTGATACTCGTGATTTTCTATAGCTAGATACAAATCATTTTCCTCTAAAAGAGGAATTAGCGCCTTTATTTCTTTAGCACTTGCTAAAAACTCCTCCTTATCAAAGGCAGCGTGAATTTTAGAATCATCATACGCTCCCTCACTAGCACTTTTTACTTTTTTGTTTTTATCCGTTAGAGGCACATAGCTTCTTATAATTTTTGCATTTAGTGCCTTACAAACCCTAGCTATCTTTTGAAATTTAGCAAGCTCAAAGCCCTTTGCGTCTATCTCGCAGTAAAAAGCATACTCATCAAGCTTTTGTCTAAGTTTTTTTAAATGCTCCTCCTCATCACTTCCTAAACAGCCCCAGTTCTCATCAAGCCCGTAATCTTTTATGATGTTTATAATCACTCCATCAAGTCCTAGCTCTTTAGCAAAATCACAAAAGGAAAAGATGTCCATTTTATGGTTTTGAAACCAAAGATGCATACTTTCTGTTTCTAAGCCTAGTTTCATTGTTTCTCCTTAAGCTAGCTGTGCTTGTTTGCTTTTAATTCTTTTTAAAAGATAAGTGCTTACTAAAATTCCACACAGAGCAAAAAAGCCCATTATGCTAAAGACTATCTTATAGCCTAGAATCCCTTCATAAGTATCTATGATAAAGCCGTAAAGTGCAAAGCAAAAAAGCTGTGGCGAGTAACCAAAGATGCAGGCTATACTCATAGCCGCACCGCTGATTTCTCTAGGCATTTGTATCTCATCAACAGGAGCAAAAAAGGTCGCTCTCATCGTAAAGACTATGGCGGCAAAGCCTAGGGTTAAGCACATACCAAGATAGATATTTAGGCTTTCGTGCGGCATAAAAACAAAGATAAGCATAGCAAGAGCAGCCAAAATAAGAGCAAATCTTAAGTATCTAGTTGAGGAGTGAAAGACCTTATCCGCACAATACCCTCCAATTGGTCCTCCAACAAGCTTTAGGGTGTATTGATTGATAATGCCATACGCTCCTGCTAAAGCCACAGGCATACCATAAATATCCTTTAAGAAAGGCACAAAATAAATAAGTCCGCAGTAAATGGAGTAGATAGTAAAGATAGTCAAAGAAACTATCCAAATTTCAGGCGTTTTAATCGCTTTCATCACGCCTTGCCAAGCGGCTTTGTTTTTGCTGATTTCATTACCTTTTTCATCTTTGGTATTAATCTTATCATCTTCTAGTAAGAAATATGCCAAAACCCCTGCCACGATAACACAAAGACTATAAAAGATTATCGCAGCCTTTAATCCTCCAGCACCAGAGCCTAAAAGCACGAAAATTCCTAAAGCAGAAAAAGCAACTATGGTATCAACTACGCCACGACCAGCTTCTAAAAAGCCAAAGAGCCTGCCTTGTTGGGTGGAATCTCCAAGCAAACGAATAGCCTTAAGTAAAACAGGCCAATACACCACCTCGCCAAATAAAGACAAAAGCCCCCAAGCGATTAATATCCCATAAAAGCTAGGAAAAGAAGCGATATAAAAGCCTATAAGTCCAACGCAAATCAAAGAAAAGGGTATCAAAATCTTTTTTGAAAACCTATCGGCGATGTAGATGGAGGCGAAATTTCCCACCGTTTGCACTATGCCATAGACCGAGAGGGCTAGGCCTATTTGGGTATTGCTTAAATTCATAAATTCTTGCATAGGCACATAAAAGGCATCTTTAAGTGAGGAGAGCTTAAAAACCGTGCCTCCACCGATAACCAAAACTATGAAGGTAAACCACCTAATAGGCTTTGCGGAACTCATTTTTTCTCCTTTTGATAATATTTTATTATCAATCTTTGCATAGTTTTTAATAAGTTTTTATTAAATTTTTAGCAAAAATCAAAAAAAAAAAAAACAGGTTACGCAAAGTAGCAAATTCTTAAATAAGAGCGTAAAAGCTGTATTTTGATGAACTTTTTTGCATTTTTTATTTTAGGTTTATAAATTAGACAAAATCACAGTTTGTCTATCGCAGCAAAGGCTTTTTTGCAAAAGTTTGCATATGTTTTTCTATACTCTTTTTGCCAACAGTCTTGAAGTACGAATTTATCATATAGCAAAGCCCCCCCCCCATCGCTTGCATAAGAGCCGTTAGCATATCTATTGGCAACCACCTTGCGTATTAGCACTAAAGATGGCACTTGCAATATATCGCATACATGAACTTGCCCTGTATCAATTGATATGAGATAATCAAGCTTGGAAGAAAAATGAAACAAAGAAGCGATACTTTCATCATTCACAAAGCTTTTTAAATTTTTGCTTTCATCTATGTTTATTCGCAAGGTATTGTGTTTAAAATTCAAAAGAACGAATAAATATTTAGGATAAGTTAAAGCTAGATTTTGTGCTAAATTTATCCACTGTCTTGGAAAGAAGTTATGGCCAAGACTTTCTGAGTAATTTGCGAAAGGATTTAAGGCTATGATTTTTTCGTATTTATTGTCTAGTTTATTAAAAAACATATCGCTTAATTCGCTTTTGTATGGAAGACAGCTTTTTAAATTTGAAAAATTTACCTTATTTATATTTTCCTCGTAGTGTTTTTCATCTATGGCTTTTACCAATTTTAAATTTACTTCACTCATATGTAGTTTAGATCTAAAAAATAATCTTGGAGTGTGAAAATAAGAAGACATTATACTTACAAAATGTGGAAAAACTATAACTTTTTTTAAATTTAGCCTTTTTAGTTCTTTAAAAAAAGTAGAGGATCTCCTAACTGATATAAAAATATCCGGATTTAGTTTTTTTAAATCTGTGCAAAAATCATTAAAAAAGAAAACTTCATCTAAAAAGCTTATATTTTTTAGAAAATTTTTATCTTGAAATCCATCTATAAAAAGAATAAGTTTATAGTCAGGATATAAACACTTTGTGGCGTAAAGTGCTTTAAAACATACAAAAAGATCGCCAAAACCACCGGCGTGAAATACTATGTTTTTCATATAAACTCCTCATACATAAAAAGCACAAAAAATTGTGCTTTGATTGTTATTTCTTAGCCTTTTCTATAAAAGAATTTAAAAGCTTGCTAGCCTCATCAAGTCCTTTAAAATCCTGCACTTTTACCCATTTTCCAGCTTCTAATGTCTTATAAGTTTCAAAGAAATTTTTTATCTTTGCTAAAGTGCTTTGTGGAAGGTCTTTTATATCTTTTACATTATCAAACCTAGGATCTATCTTTGAGGTAGGCACGGCTATAAGTTTTTCATCCATTCCAGCCTCATCTTCCATTATCAAAACGCCTACAAGTCTGCAAGGCACCACCGCTCCTGCTTGTATAGGTTTTTCATAAAGCACTAATATATCGGCAGGGTCGCCATCATCAGCCAAGGTATTTGCTATAAAGCCGTAGTTTGCAGGGTAATACATAGCTCCTGCCAAAACTCTATCCACAAAAACCGCACCACTTTCCTTGTCTATCTCATACTTTATGCTAGAACCATAAGGTATTTCTATGACCGCATTTATTTTGTTTGGGATTTCTCCAACACTTATTTTTTCTATATTCATTGTTTCTCCTTACTCATCTAGTTTTAAAATTTCTTCTATAAGTTTGCTTATGTCCTTTACGATTTCATCTATGCTTCTTTCTCCATCTATTTTAAAATGCAGGTTTTTTTTAGCATAAAAGTCTTGAATTTCTTGCAAAGGCTCTATATAAACTTTCATTCTATTGTTGAAAACTTCCTCATTATCATCCTCTCCTCTTGAGCGGCCTAAAACCCTTTGTCTTGCCACCTCCTCACTTACTACAACCTCAATTACAGCTTCTAGTCTTACTTCCTCTTGGGCCTTTAAAACCTTGTCAAATTCAAGCATTTGTTCTACGCTCCTTGGATAGCCATCTATGATAACTACTTGCGTAGGGGCTTCTTTTAAGGCTGATACTATGGTATTTACGACCACATCTAAAGGCACTAAATTTCCTTTGGATATAAAGCTATCTATAAGCTGTCCAAGCTCACTTTTTTTGGCAACTTCCTCTCTTAGCAAGTCTCCGGTTGAGTAATGAGTGATGTTTTTGTCATTTTTAGCTATTATACTTGCATCAGTTGTTTTACCGCTTCCGGGCGCACCTATGATTAAAAATAATTTTTTCATTTTGTATTCTCCTTAAGTTTTAAGCCTAATTCTTTTAAAGAATTTGCATCTACAAGCGACGGTGCAGAAGTCATCAAGCACTGTGCGCGTTGAGTTTTTGGAAAAGCTATAACCTCTCTTATGCTTTTTGCCTTGCTTACAAGCATTATAAGCCTATCAAGCCCTATGGCTATACCAGCGTGAGGCGGGGCACCAAATTTCAAAGCATCAAGTAAGAAGCCAAATTTTTCTTTTTGCTCATTTTCATCTATATTTAAAAGCTTAAAGACTTTTTGCTGAATTTCATTTTTATGAATTCTTACACTTCCGCCACCTAGCTCAACTCCGTTTAAGACTATGTCATAAGCTACTGATTGTATCTTTTCTAGGTCTGGTTCGTCTATGTTTTTTGGCATAGTAAAGGGGTGGTGCATTGCTGAATACGAGCCATCATCGTTTCTTTCAAACATTGGAAAATCCACTATCCAAACGAAATTTAATTCATCTTCGTCTATGAGTTTTAGCTCATTTGCTAAAAACACTCTAAATCTTCCCATGTAATCAAGCACTATTTTTTTGGCTCCAACTCCAAAAAAGACTACATCTCCAAGTTCTAAGTCACATCTTTTCATAAGCTCATCTAAGTCTTTTTGCTCAAAAAACTTGCACAAAGGCCCCTTAAGTCCATCCTCTTTAACCTGCATAAAGGCTAGCCCTTTAGCTCCAAATTTACGCACATATTCTTCAAATCTTTGCATTTGCCTTTTTGAAAAAATCGTATCACCCTTTGGCACTCTTAAAGCCTTCGCTACATTTTGTTTGACATCTGTTGCTGGTTTTGAAAAAATTTCATTATTAGACCTGGCGAAAATATCTGCTACATCGATAAGCTCAAGATTAAACCTCAAATCAGGCTTATCGCTACCATACTTTTGCATGGCCTCATCATAAGACATTCTTTTAAAAGGGGTTTGAATTTCCTTGTCGCAAGCCTTAAAAATTTCTTTTAAGAAGTTTTCAGCTACATTTATAACATCTTCTTGAGTGCAAAAGCTCATTTCAACATCTATTTGCGTGAATTCAGGTTGTCTATCCGCCCTTAAATCCTCGTCCCTAAAGCATTTTGCTATCTGAAAATACTTATCAAAGCCAGAGCACATCAAAAGCTGTTTGAAAAGCTGTGGGCTTTGTGGCAGGGCGTAAAATTCTCCTTGATGAACGCGAGAAGGAACCAAATAATCCCTCGCTCCCTCAGGAGTAGCTCTAGTGAGTATAGGCGTTTCAACCTCTAAAAAACCCATAGAGGATAAGGAAGTTCTAGCTGCTATACAAGCTTTCGAACGAAGGGCGAAGTTGTTGTATAGCCTTGGATTTCTAAGCTCTAAAAAGCGGTATTTTAGCCTTAGCTCCTCATTGACGCTTTCATCTTCGCTATCAAAAGGCACGGTTTCACTTTCATTTTCTATGATGAGTTCATCTACTAAAACCTCTATACTGCCGGTTTTTAACTTTAAATTTTCTAGATTTTCTCCTCTTTTTCTAACCTTTCCCTTTGCTATTAAAACAAATTCATTTCTAACATTTGAGGCGATTTCATGAGCATTTTTGCTGTCATTTGGGTCGCACACAAGCTGTATCAGGCCGCTTCTATCTCTTAAATCTATAAAGATAACGCCGCCATGGTCTCTGTATGAATTTACCCAACCGCAGAGCCTCACTTCCTCCCCTACATTAGCTAAATTTAAATCAGTGTTGTAATGAGTTCTCAAGTTTTATCCTTAAAAAATAAAAATAAAGTGAAATTGTATAATCTTTATTCTTTTACTTTGCTAAGATTTGATATAATTTTTCTATGATGATTGATTATAAAAATATAAAAAAAGTAGGACTTGTATCAAGACCAAATACAGACTTAAGCAAGGAAATTTCACATATAAAATCCTTACTTGACAAAAGGGACATAGAGCTTTTGCTGGCTAAAACTAAGCTTGGCGATGATAAGGAGCTTGATGGGCTTTTTACCCAGAGTGATTTAATCATATCCTTAGGAGGAGATGGAACTCTTATATCCTTGTGTAGAAAGGCTTGTGAGTACGATAAGGCTATATTGGGTGTAAATGCTGGGAATTTAGGCTTTTTAACAGACTGTTCTGTGGCTGAGCTAGAGGATTTTTTCGATGAATTTTTTGCCGGAAATTTTAGGGTGGATAGACCTTATCTTTTAGACATTTTTTTAGAGGATAAAAACGGCAAAAAGATAGTTAAAAACGCCTTTAACGACATAGTTTTTACAAGCTCTTTTCATCAGTCAATGGCACATATAGAGGTTTTAAGAAATGATAAGATTTTTAATGAATACTACGGAGACGGCCTCATCATCTCAAGCCCAGCTGGCTCAACCGCTTATAATCTAAGTGCAAATGGTCCTATCATATACACCTTAGCAGAAGTATTTGTTTTAACACCCATTTGCTCACACTCACTCACTCAAAGGCCTATAGTTTTACCAAGAGGTTTTGAAATTTTTTTAAGAGCTAGAGAGTGCGTTTTTTGCATAGACGGACAGGAGCATTATAATGCTAATGATTACGATAAAATCAGCATAAATTTAAGTAAAAAAACAGTTTCTATCATACATCCAAAGAAAAGGGATTATTTTCAAATTTTAAAAGAGAAGTTAAATTGGGGACATTGATGATAAAAAAAGTATTTATGAGAGAAAATTTAAGTTTTAAAATAGCAGAACTCGAGATAGAAAAAGGACTTACAGTTTTTACAGGACTTAGCGGGGCTGGAAAATCAATACTTTTTAAGGGCATTATCTCGGCCTTTGCGCTGTGCGATAGTGAGGCTAAATTTGTAGAAATAGAGCTTGATGATGAGATAGAGGCTGATAAATTTGGGATTTTTAGTGATGATGACAATGTTTTTAAGATGATTAAAGAAAAGAACACAAAGTATTTTTTAAACAATCAAAGCATAAACAAAAAAAGTCTAAATGCCCTAAGCAAGACTTTTATCAAATATCTTTCTGTAAAGGATAGTAACGAATTTAGCAATGAAAGGCTTTTAGGCTTGCTAGATGTTTTGCAAGAGCAAAAAGATGGCACTTTTAAGGAATTTTTATCCTCTTTTAAAGAGCTTTATAAAAACTATAAGGATAAAAGCGAGGAGCTTGAGAAAATAAAAGAGGAGGAAAAGAGGATAGAGGATTTAAAAGAATTAGCCTCTATGCAGATAGAAAAGATAGAAAAAATAAAGCCAAAATTAGGCGAGTACGAAGAGCTTTTAAGTCTAAAAAAAAGACTTTCAAAAAAAGATAAGATAATAGAAGCTTGGGCTAGGGCAAATGCTATTTTTGAGCTTGAATCAGCAGTTATAGAAGCTTTAAATTTAAGCGAAAAAGATAGTGCCTTTTTTACGGACTGCTTGAATGAGCTGAGGTTTGTGAGCGAAAGTCAAAATTTTGATGATTTGGACTTTGACATAGAGGAGCTTTTAGACCGCATAGAGCAGCTGTCTTTTTTGATTAAAAAATACGGTAGCATAGAAGAAAGCCTAAAAGTGCTTGAGGAAAAGAAAAAAGAGCTTTTGCATTATGAAAATTTAAGCTTTGAGAAAAAAGAACTTGAGCTTGAGCTAGAAAATTTGTCCAAAGAAGTAAATGATAAGGCCGAAATTTTAAGCAAGTTTCGAAAGTCGAATTTAAAGGACTTGCAAACTCTTTTAAATTCATACCTAGAAAAATTATATATGAAAAATGTATCCTTAGAGCTTTTGAGCTGTGATTTGAGTGAGCTTGGCTTTGATGAGCTTAAGCTGAGCATAAATGAAGCAGAGCTTAAGAATTTAAGCTCAGGTGAGTTAAATAGGCTTAGATTAGCCTTTATAGCGGTTGAATGTAAGCTTTTAAATTTTGGAAAAGGCATTATCTTTTTAGATGAGATTGATGCAAATTTAAGTGGAAAAGAAGCAATGAGCATAGCAAATGTCTTAGATGAGCTAGCAAATTTTTATCAAATTTTTGCTATCTCGCACCTGCCACAACTCTCATCAAAGGCTAAAAATCATTTTTTAGTCGAAAAGGAAAACAATGAAAGCTTTGTAAGAAAGCTAAAAGATGATGAAAGGGTAGGGGAGTTAGCTAGAATGATAAGCGGGGAGCAAATTAGAGATGAGGCTTTGGAATTTGCTAAAACTTTGCTCAAGTCTTAGATTAAATTCATAAAAATATGCTAGTATGTAGCTTTTAATTTTCTAATATATCAAGAAAGATTTACTTATGGGCAAGATTTTAATTATTGATGATAATAAAATGCTTACAAAGCTTTTAGCAAAAAAAATAAGTTCGGTTTTTAACTTCGAAATAGACATAGCCTTTTCCTTTGCTGAGGCTAAAAGCTTGGTGGAAAGCGGAGAAAAATATTTCGTGTGCTTTGCGGATTTGTGTTTGCCAGATGCTTTAAATGGTGAAATAGTGGATTTTTTGCTAGGCCACTCCCTTTTAGTTGTGGTGCTTACGGCAAATAGCAGCAATGAGATTAAGCAGAGATTTCTTGACAAGCAGATATATTCTTACATATCAAAGGAAAGCGATACCTGCATAGATGAGATTATTTCGGCTGTAGAGCTTTTAAGTCGCTTTCAAAAATTTAGAGTAATACTTGCCATGAGCAACATAAATGAAAGAAATAATATTAAAAATATGCTTTCTTTAAGGAATTTTAATATCCTGGCAGCAGCACATGGCGAGGAGGCTTTGAGCTACTTAAACGACAATGCTGATATAAATTTGCTTATTTGCGACGCTAAAATGCCTGTTGTTGATGGTTTGGATTTGCTAGCTAAGGTAAGGCTTACTTACCCTAAAAATCAGCTTGGCTTCATAGCTTTAGGCGATAAGGATGATAGTTTAGAATCAGCCTTTTTAAGAGGCGGGGCAAATGAATTTATAGCAAAACCTTTCAGCAAGGAGCTTTTTAACGCAAGGCTTGATAGGTATTTAAAAGATATGAATGATTTGCAACTTTTAAATCACTTCAACGACTTAGAGCCGCTAACCGGCGCTAAAAAATCACTTTATCTTAAAAGCTACATAGAGGATTATCTAAGCGAGAAGCAAGAAAATGAGCCTTTTGCCCTAGCTTTGATAGATATAGATAATCTAAAATCCATAAATTCAGAATACGGATACAGCGTAGGCGATGAGGCTTTAAGACTAGCCGTTAAGGAAATTTTTAATGAAACTATGGGCAGAGATATTGTAGGGCATTTTACGAGTGAAAAAATTTGCGTTTTGCTCAAGAATGTAGACAATGAAAAGGCTATAAGAATTTTTTCATCAATTAGAACAAATATCAAAAACAAAGCCCTTTTAGTATCTTTGGATGAGCTTTATTTTACCGTTAGTATAGGGGTTACTTTCGCTACAAATTCTACCTACGAAGAACTTACTCAAAAGGCTTTGCAAGCTTTATATACAGCTAAAAACAACGGACGCGATAGGGTTGAGATATGTTTTTAGATACTTTTAAGCACAGTGCCAAAATTATAGACACTCATTGTCATTTGGATGATGAGAGCTATTATGATGACTTGCACGAGCTTTTATTAGCTTGTAAAACAAATAATATAGAAAAAATGATAATACCCGGCGCAGATATCAAAGACCTAAGCAGGGCAGTAGAGCTTTGCCAAAGGTATGATGAGCTTTATTTTGCTGTTGGAGTGCATCCTTATCACTGTAAAGATTATGATGAAAAGCTTTTGAGATTTTATATAAACCATGAAAAATGCGTAGCGGTTGGGGAATGTGGGCTTGATTATTTTCGTTTAAAAGCTGATGATGTGGATGAAAAAAAGCTACAAAAAGAAGTTTTTTTAGCGCAAATTTCCTTGGCAAAGGAGTTTAAAAAGCCTTTGATTATCCATGCTAGAGAGGCGAACGAGGATGTGTATCAAATTTTATCCTCTCATGCCTCTAGCCTTTATGGAGGTGTTTTGCACTGCTTTAATGCAAGCCCTTTGCTTTTAAATTTAAAAGACAATGGCTTTTATTTTGGAATCGGGGGCGTTTTAACCTTTAAAAATGCTAAGGCTTTGCTTGAAATTTTGCCTAAAATTCCAAGGGATAAGCTTTTGCTTGAAACAGACGCGCCTTATCTAAGCCCAGAGCCGTTTAGAGGCACGAGAAACACGCCCATTAACACTCACTTAGTAGCTGATAAAATGGCTACTTTGCTAAATTTAGATAGAAACGAGCTTATAAACATTTGCACTAAGAATGCGAATACATTGTTTTTTCAGGAAGTAGTATGAGAATTTTAAGTATTTTTTTCTTTCTTTTAAGCCTTTCTTTTGCTAATAGTTTTTCTCCAGAATATCACCAAAAGCAGCTTGAAATTTTAAGAAATTTAGATATAGATAGTGCTTATATAAGCGATTTAGTCTTTGTGGATAATAAAGAGGAATTAAAGTCCTTGCATTCTAAATCCTTAATCCACTCAGCACAAAATTATTACGAGTTTATACCTATCATAAGACAGGTTTTGCACGATGAAGAGGTGCCAGAGGAGCTTATGTATCTAGCCATAGTAGAATCGGGCTTAAAAAGTGCTAGTGTTTCAAATGCCAAGGCGGTTGGAATTTGGCAATTTATGGAAAAAACCGCCACTAGTTTGGGACTTAAGGTTGATTTATATGTTGATGAAAGACGCGACCCTTTTAAGTCCTCTTTCGCGGCCACTAAGTATTTAAAAAATTTAAAGGATGAATTTGGCAAATGGTATCTAGCCATACTTGCGTATAATTGCGGCAACGCCAAGCTAAGGTCTGCCATAAAAGAGGCACAAAGCGATGATTTAAGTGTTTTGTTAGACCCTGAGGCTAAATACTTGCCACTTGAAACTAGAATTTTTATTAAAAAAATTCTAACCCTAGCATTTTCTGCGAAAAATGAGGATTTTTTGCTAAAAAATGATTCTTATTTTGTAAATTACACAAGAGAGCATAATTTCGCCAAGGTAGATGTTCCAACTAGCGTTTCTTTGAAAGATTTAGCAAAGATTAGCAATATTTCTTTTGAGGAGCTTAAGAGGTATAATCCTCAGTTTAGATACGACTTTACGCCGCCAAATTATGATTATTACATGTACATACCTATAAATAAGCTTTTATCATACGAAAAAAATTACGACCCTAAAAAAATAGCCAAGGTTGATACCAGCATACCTAAGACTAAAATTTACATAGTTAAGCAAGGCGATTCGCTTTATTCTATAGCTAAAAAGCACAAAATAACAGTGGCTGATATAAGAAAATATAATAAAATCAAAAAAGACCATTTAAGCATAAAACAAAAACTTATAATACCGCTTAAGAAAGAGGAGATAAAATATGCAAGTGTTGAAAAGAAAAAGACTTCTAAGCTACGTTCTAGGTAGTATTGTAGTGCTAAGCCTTAGTGCTTGTACTCAGACTAGAACTTCAAGTTCTTATTATCCAAGCAATGATTTTAGAACAGACAAGCAAGGTGCTTTAGGTGCGAAAGGCACTATGAAGCCTTATACCATAAATGGCAAGACTTATTATCCAACCGTTGTTGAAGTTGGCGAAACTGCCGAGGGTATAGCTTCGTGGTATGGACCTGGCTTTCATGGCAAAAAGACTTCAAACGGAGAAACCTACAATCAATACGCTTTCACAGCAGCACACAAAACCCTACCTATGAATACAATCTTAAGCGTTGTAAATTTAAGCAATGGCAAGAGAACCCAAGTTCGAATAAATGACAGAGGTCCCTTTGTTGATAACCGTATCATAGACTTATCAAAAGCGGCCGCGGAACAAATTGACATGCTTGAAAGCGGCACAGCACCGGTAAAGCTTGAGGTTATAGGTTTTGGTTCTGTTGATGATTCTAACACTATCGTACACCAAAACACAAATTTAGGCCTTAGCGGCGATATAACAAATAGCGGACAAAGCTATGAGGGTGGAAATTTCATGGTGCAAATCGGTGCTTTTAGATTTATGGAAGGAGCACAAAAAACAGCTAATCAATACAGCTCATATCAAGGCTACAAGGCTGTTGTTAGAACCAGCTCAAAAGACGGCTTAAACAGGGTATTTTTAACAGGCTTTAGAAGTTTAGAAGAAGCTCAAGACTTCGCTAGAAGTGGTGCTTTTATGGGTGCTTTTGTAGTTAGAGAATAAGATGATAGAGATAATTTTCTTAGATGTAGATGGCTGTTTGACTGACGGCAAGATTATTTACAGTAGCGATAAAAGCGAGATAAAAGAATTTGATGTCAAAGATGGAGCTGCGATAGAAGCTTGGCTTAAGCTTGGCAAAAAAATAGCCATTATCACCGGTAGAACTTCTCCTTGTGTGGAGTTAAGGGCTAAGGATTTAAAAATAGATTTGCTTTTTCAAGGCGTAAAGGATAAATTATCTTGTGCTAAGGAAATTTTAGAAAAGTTAAATTTAAGCTTTGAGCAAAGTGCTGCTATAGGGGATTATCTAAACGATAAGGAGCTTTTAAAGGCTGTAGCGCTTAGCTTTAAGCCAAAAGACGCACATAAAAGCCTAGAGGTTGATTATACTCTTAGTAAAAAGGGCGGTAAGGCCGCCGTGTGCGAGATGATAGAGCTCATCATAGAAAAAAATTCTATGCAAAGACAGTGGAATGAACTTTGGCAATAAAAATCTTTGCTACCCTAATGGGAATTTTCTCCATAGTCTTTGTTTTTTTGGGTATGCAAGATTTTTACTCCATAGACATAAAGCCTTATTCTTTGAATTTCAAAAACATAGAAGCAAATCAAATCAAGGCCTATGAGTTAAATTCATCTTTGGTTAGGACTTATTACAGTGCCGATGATTGGGTAAGGTTTGAGGATAGGGATATCTTTCAAAATGTCTTAATGCTTGATTATGATTACAATGTAAGTGCAAACAAGCTTGTTTTCATGGATAAAAATATAAGCTTGGCAGGAAATGTGCTCTATAAAGACATAAACGATACTAGCATAAGCACTGAGAGGATTTTTTATCTAAAAGATGATAAGGTAATATTTACTGATACCAAATTTAAGGCATTTAGGGCAAATGATACTTTATTTGGCTCATCTTTAAAATATGATATGAAAAATAAAACTCTTGATATAAAGGGTGTGAATTTATGGCTAGATTAGTTTTAGCTTTTTTGTTTTGCTTGAGCATTTTGCACTGTAATAAGCTTGAAATCACGGCCGATGTTTTTCACGGCGATGAAAACAAACTTGTAAATGTTTTGAGCGGAAATGTTATTGTTAAAAAGCAAAGGGACACGCTAAGAGCAAACACTCTAACAATCTTTACAGATAAAAATAAAAATGCCATAAAATACATAGCCTCAGGCAATGTTAGCTTTGAAATTTTTTTAAAGGATAAATTTTATAAGGGTAGGGCAGCAGAGTTTATCTACGATGTAAAAAGCGATACTTATGAGCTAAATAAAAGAGCCTATATACAAGAAAATAACACAGAACGAAGACTTTATGGCGATAAGATAATGGTAAATAACAAAGCCCAAACCTACACGGTTTTTGGAGAGAGCAAAGAAAACAAGCCGGCAAGATTTATTTTTAAACTAGATAATGATTTTAAATAATGCCTAAAATTTCTATCATTATGCCTCTTTTTAATGCCGCCACGCACGTAGAAAAGAGCGTGCAAAGCTTTCTAAAGCAAAGCCTAAAAGACATAGAACTTATAATAATTAATGATTTTAGCACAGATGAAAGCCTAGAGCTTGTAAAGCCCTACCTAAAAGATAAAAGAATAAGGCTTATAAATAACGAAAAAAACTTAGGCGTCTTTGCTAGTAGAAATATAGGGGTTTTTGCTGCAAATGCAAAGTTAATTCTTTTTATGGATGCTGATGATTATTTGCATGAAAGGGCTTGCGAAATTGCCTTTAAGCTTCAAGATAAGGCCGATATACTTTGCTTTGAAGCCCTTGTAAATCGTAAAAAAGCAAAGGCTTTTTATAAATTTAAGGACGATAAGCTTTATCAAAGAGATGAGTTTTTGACATTTTTAAGCTCTAAAAAGCATTTCATAAATTCAGTTTGGGCGAAACTTTTTAAAAAAGAGCTGATTACGCAGGCCTTGACACTTATAGATTACAAGCAAAGATTAAATTACAGTGAGGATTTGCTTTTTTGTTATTTAAATTTTTTCTTTTCCAAAAGTGTTTTTTGTAGCAAAGCTCAAATTTATACTTATAATTTCAATGAAAATGGACTATATCAAAGCAATGATTTAGCCTTGCTAAAAAGTCATTTAAAAGATAATGAAATGGTTTTAAAGCTTATAAAATCTTTAAGCAAAGGATTTAAGCATAAGAAATTCAATACAACTTTAATTTTTGCCTTAAAAAATGAGAGCAAGAATTTAAAATACAGGATTAAAAAACTTCAAGGAAACTTAAAATTTTACGATATGCTGTATCTAAGGATACGCAAAAAAGCTGCTAAAATTTTCTTAAATTCACATAAAATTTCATGGAAAATGTAAATTTTTTCACACAGTGAAATTATTGTGAAAAAACTTTAAATTTTATTTACTTTTAAGCTTTTTGAAGCCCTATGTGCTAGGCAAATGCTCTGCTTGTGTTTCGTGTAGTGAAAGTGTGAAAATAGTGGCGGACAGAGAGGGATTTGAACCCTCGAGACCCGTTAAGATCTGCACCCTTAGCAGGGGTGTGGTTTCAGCCACTCACCCATCTGTCCTAAAAAGCTAGAATTCTAGCTAGTTTTACTTAAGATTTAGCTTAAATCCTCTTTTTGTAAGAGGATTTGTTTTTAGAAATTATAAGAGTAGGTAACATGAACAATGTATGGTCTTTTCATGGTTGTAACCGTGTCGTGTAGGTCTACAGTAGCAAGGCCACCAGTTGCTTGGTTCATTAAAGGTGAGTAACCATGCCCTTTGTAAATATCAGAGCTTAGCATGTAAAACTTAGCGCCTATTTCAAGTCCGTGATGTTTTTTGATTAGCATTCTAGCGCCGACATTTAGTATGGTTTGGAAATTTGAGTAGCTCTCGCCCGGTCCAGCTGAAGGCTTAAATTCCTTACCATTTGCTATCCAAGTTTCACCACCTATAGCAACACCGCCGTAAATACCAGCCGAGCTATTTCCGCTTTGCAAAATGTTTATCAAAGCATCTATGCCAAATCCATACTCTATAACGCTGTTATAGTAAGTGTGCTTTGTGCCTGTAAAAATAGATTCGTCGTTGCCAGGAATTATGGTAACCAAGCTTAAATCGCCGTTATAGCTTATGTTTTGCATGGAATTATAGCCATAGCCTAGATAAAGGTATTTTCTAAAACCAAAGCGAGAATCAGGGCCGAAAAAAACTTTGTCGCCAAATTTTAGGGTAAGATTATTCATGTTATTATTTGCGGTGATGTCGCCTTTTATTGGCACAGGGTTATTAAAAACAGTTGCCGTGGCGTCTATGCTTTGTTTAAATCTTGCATCCCCTCCGCCAAATTCTAAAGATAGATAATACCCATCCTCCTCAGCCTTAAGCAAAGAACAAGAAAAAAGCAAAGTTAAGGCTAAAAATAAAATTTTTTTCATTTTTTCCCCTTATTTTTAAAGCCTTAATTATAATCTGTTTTTTTTTTGTAATTTTTTTGCGAAATTTTTTTTAAATTTGCTTAAAAATACCTTGCTTAAGACCTAGAAAATAGCTTGGAAAAGCTTTTAAATTTGTTTATTTTGTCGTGATAATGAAGTTGAAGCTTATCTTAGAAAAGAAATTCTAAGCCCTCAAAGGCTTAGATAGGCGACTATAGATGTTACTATGAAACCTACAAGTATGGTTAAAATTTGATTTCTTCTGTCCTTTTTTATGGCTACAAGTGTTATCATAATGCCAGATAGATAAAGTACAAGCAATGTAAGCCCAAAAGCTATGCCAAGCACGGAGAAATACCAAGCAACCTTGTTTTTATGTAGCATAATCATATTTCCCAAAAACGAACGTTCCTTTGTTATGAGCATAAATTTTCCTTCATTTTGGTGCAGCTCAACGCTATAAGCAGCAGAGCCAAGTGCAAAATCTCCGTCTTTTGCCTCCATTATCTCATCTTTTGGAAGTTTTATGTTGTTTTCTTTTAAGAAATTTGTTACTAGTTCTTTTTCTTTGCCTTCTTGAATTTCAAAATTTACATTATAGGTATTTTCTTTTAATCCGCTATCTTGATCAAAGCCCAAGATATAGGCCATGCCGGTAAGTGCGTAAAGTAGGGCAAGAGGTAAGAAAAATAGCGATATATAAATGTGAATTTGTCTAAATAATTTGTTTTTGTTTATCATTTAAAATCCTTTATGTATATCATTTATCTTGGTAATTATATCAAACAATACTAAATTTTTATAACAAAAATATACTTTTTTGATAATTTTTGCCTTTCTTTAGGCTTTGAATTTTTAAATAAGCATCGCAAATAAACTTTTAAGCATTATGTAACCGTGAATTTAAACTGTTTTGAGAGCTAAAAAAGGGGTGTAAATTTAAGTATTAGTTTTGTGGATTTTAATTTTTGAATTTTAAAAGTTCAAGCCCTAAAATTAGGGCTTGATTTTATTTTTTATCAATTACTTGATGATTATAAGGTTTGATGTTTTTATCGTATTCTATCAAAGCAGCTGGAGGGTTGCCATTTACATTTTCATGCTCGTAGTATCTATCTCCTGCCTTTTTGCCATTCACATCAACCTTGTAGCGAATTTCGCCCGGATTTAGCTTTTGCATATCCTCAAAACCTAAATTTGAAGTTTTGAAATTTGTAATACCATTTGCAGAAGCTATCTCAACAAGCTTTGTTTGTCCTTGTCTTGCCATATCAACAGCTTGTAAAAGCATTCTTGAAGCTTCTCTTGGGTTGTGGAAACCGGTAGAGTTTTCAGCGCCGACAAAGTCAGCTCTCATTTGAGACTTTCTGTGTAGTTCTAAAACATCTTTTAAAACAGCGTTGATTTTCTTAACATCAGCCTTGCCATCACTTTGGTATTCAGGCATTTTTCCTAGCTCATCTCTTAGGTTTTTTATATCAGTTATAAGGCTTACTATGCTGTATTCTGCTGTTCTTAAATCATGAGCAACAGAATTTTGAATATCTTTAATTTGATTTTTTAGATAATCCTCACTTTGCACATGGCAAGTTTTACAAGCTGAATTTATGTCGGCTAGTGGGCTTGTAACATTGTGTTGGCTTAGCTTTTTAGCACCCTTTCTTATGTAAGGCATATGACAATCCGCGCAACTTACGCCATTTGCAGCATGTACACCACCGCTGTAAAGCTCTGTTTCTGGGTGCTGAATTTTAAGCATAGGCGCACCACTTATCTTGTGTGTCCAATCAGCAGGGAAAACATCTCTTGATTTTTCATAATACTCATCAAACATTTCTATCCTAAATGGCTGTCCTTTTTTCCAATCAGCCCAAGGAAATACTAGCGTTATGCCGTCTGCTTGAACTTCTATTGGCGAGTTGCCGTCTCTCCAAGAATCATACTCATCGTAAGTTTTTTGAGTGCCGTTGTACCATTTTTTAGTAGGGTCATTTTGTATGCTTTCACCCATCACTGTAACTTTTTCGCCGGTAGGTCTAAAGTAGTACTCCACATGGCACTGTGCGCAAACTAGGCTTCTCATTTCCTCTCTGCTGGCTTTCACGCCTTGAACAGGGTCTTTTTCATAGCCTCTTGCTACTAGCGAATTTATGGCCGCTTGTCTGCTAAGTCTTAAGCTCATATCGTCAGGGTTATGGCAGTCTGCACAGGTAACACCCATTCTTTTTCCGCCGTGAGGGCCGCTGTGCTCAGGTGAATTTTCAACTATACCATTTACAGCAGGAACATTTTTTATCATAGTCCAATACTTAGTGGAGTTAAATGCCACCCAATCACCCTTAGCCACATTTTCCAAAAGCCAAGGAGACCAACCGCTATGGCAGTTCATACAGGCTGTTGGCTGTCCGGCAAAAGCTGCAAAGCCGTGAGAATTTAAGAAATCTTTGTTATTTCTTGCGGTATCCATTTGGTCAACTTGTATCCAAAAATGCCCTCTTTCTTCATTTGCGTCTATTGAGAAAGGATAGCCAGCCCAAAGCACTGTAAGCTGTGGATACCTGATAAGTTTAGAATAAGCTAAATTTCCACCAAATTCTGTGGTAAATTCAGGTGCTTTTTCAACCGTGGTATACATATCAAGATAATCTGGAAAATTTTGACCCCAATGATCAAAGGTAGGATTATCATCACTTAGCGTAACTAAATTCTTTGATATTGTTCCACCTATACCTTCATTTTGCTTTTTTGTTATGTCATTATTTAGCCATAAAACGCCTACGATTAGGACAATAACAACAACAATTGCAACACCTAAAGACCTTTTGCTCATAATTTTCCTCCTAAAAAATTAAAAACCGCGAGAATGCCCCACGCCAGCATGACAGGACACGCAGCTTAAAGAATTGTTTTTTGCATGGATGTTTGTAGTTGGATTAACTACATTTGAAACCATTTCAGCATGGCAGTTTATACAATTTTCTTGCACTATAGCCTTACTTTTCGCATTTGCACTTAAATTTGTAGGCAAGTCATTTAGCTTAAAAGTAAAAGCATAAGCATGCGCTACGCCGCTTTGCGCCTTAGCTATCCATTTACCCACAAAGTCATGCGGCAAATGACAATCACCACAAGTAGCTACCGCTTCTCCTTTTATCTTCTTAGAATGCGAAGACTTTGTGTAAGCTGCATAAACATCATTCATTATGTGACAGTTGTTACAGGCTTCGCTAGAATTTGATAAATAAGAGATACCTTTAGCATTTATAAAGGTGTAAAATGCAAGTGCAATAAGCACGAAAAGTAAAATCGCAAATACTGCAAAAACACTACTTATTTTTTTAGTTTTCTCCAAGCTACCTCCTTATTTTGATAAGCAATTTTGCAATTTTAATATAAGGAAAATTAATTTTTGTTTAATAACTGTTAATTTAATGCTTATTTTTGCTTTAGTAAAATTTTTGTGTTTTTTGCATTATATTTAAGGATAAAATTAGTATTTTTATTTACTAAATATTTATATTTTCTAGTTTTTTATTTACAAGTATCTTGCTTAAATTTATAAATATTTTTACTTATTATTTACTTTATTTTAAACTTAAGTTGATATGCTTTTGCTACAAATAAATTTTATTATTTAGGAGAATTTCATGATAGTTACTAAGAAAGCACCGGATTTTACAGCTCCGGCAGTTTTGGGAAACAATCAAATAGTTGAGGATTTCAATCTTTACAAAAACATAGGCGAAAAAGGTGCGGTTGTGTTTTTCTACCCTAAAGATTTCACTTTCGTTTGTCCTTCAGAAATCATAGCTTTTGATAAAAGATATGATGAATTCAAGGCTCGTGGCATAGAGGTTATCGGTATATCAGGCGATAATGAATTTTCACATTTTGCTTGGAAAAACACCCCTGTAAATCAAGGTGGTATAGGTCAGGTAAGATACCCATTAGTAGCTGATTTGACAAAGTCTATCGCTAGAGGCTTTGATGTGCTTTTCAATGAAGCTGTGGCGCTTAGAGGTTCGTTTTTGCTAGATAAAGACGGCACAGTAAGACACGCTGTGATAAATGACTTACCACTTGGCAGAAATATAGACGAGATGATAAGAATGGTAGATACTATGCTTTTCACAAATGAACACGGAGAAGTTTGCCCAGCTGGCTGGAACAAAGGCGATAGCGGTATGAAAGCTGACCCTAAGGGCGTGGCTGATTATCTAAGCAAGAACGAAGGCAAGCTTTAATTTAAAATCACAAAACGGAGGCCAGCCTCCGTTAATCTAAATCTTTTTACTTTCTATCTTTCTTAAATTTCGTAAAAATCATCTCTACCTGCTAGCTTTTCTAGGTAAGCTTTTAAATTTTCTAGCTCGATTTCGTTAAAATTTTTCTTGGATTTTATGTAAGTTTCGTTATTGTCATCTTTTACTAGCATGAATTTTTTGTTGGTATCCACAAAGCCAAGCATTTTTTTAAATTCTAAATACCTGCTTCCTTGCGGATAAAAGGCCAAGATATTTGCCTCGCCTATGTTAAGAGCTTTGATATAGACATTTACTTTAAAACACATAGTGTCAAAAAAATCTATCTTTTTATGTATTTTGTGTTTCATGTATATTATATTTTCATACTGCTTTACATAGGAATTGTATTTGTCTATATTGTTTTCATAAAGTTTTAGCAATCTTTCTTGCAAATCACTTAAATTTCCATTTTCATCGTCTTTTTTATACTGCAAAACCCGAACTTGATTAGAAACTAGGTAGCGGTATAAATTTTGCATTTTAGTTGTTATTAGCTCAAGTTCCTTAGCCACCTTTATGCTTAAATCTTTTATGTTTTTATACTCATCATTGGTATTATCAGCTGCTAGGACATTTACGGGGCTTATGTGTATCAAATTTAAGTTTTTAATGCTATTTTCTATTACTAAGGTTTTCTTTGGGTATAGCTTGTTGTTGTTTAAAAGATTTTCTATGTAGATATTTTGTGCTTCTATCTTTGCTGATAAGCAGTTTTTCACATAAACATTTTTTGCCCTTACTATGCCGTCTTCTAAATTTTCGATATATACATTTTCAGCTTCTAAAAAGCCTTTGTGGGTTTTTATGTAAGCATTTTTGCTTGTTATGTCTGATTTTTTATGCGTTACGCCCTTAATTTCTAAATTCTTTGCATTTAGCTTTGTGGCGCCTACGCTTCCTCTTATTTTTACATCGCTTGACTGTATATTTACGATACCTGATTTTACCGCATCCTCTATAACATCGTTATACAAAACCTCCACCACGGTATTTTCATCTACATTTGTTTTTATAGAACCTGTGTTTTTTAAATCAACTTGTGAAACTTGTATGGTATTTGAGATAAAAAAACCTCTGTCATCTTTTCTTAAAAAGCCGTAATCATTTGCGTAGTATTTAGCCCTATCTGCAAATTCGACCTTATATATGCTTTCATCCTTTAAAACAAAAGGATTATCCACAAATTTTAAAGGCTCTAAAGCTAAAATTTCTCCCCTTAAATTCCTGCCCTCTCTGCCCATTTTTCTGTATATATACTCAAAAAGCAAGCAATCTTTTGGAACCGGATTTGCATAAACGCCCTCATCATAAATTTGCTTTACCTGAGCTTGTTTGTAAAATATAGCCTCATCGTTTTGGTGCTCTATAGGATAGCTTCCTAAGGCAAGCAAGAACTCAAATTCTTGTATGGCTTCGCCGTTTTTGTATACTTGAATATAGTTTTCCAAGTTGTTATCTAAATTTTTATCTAGCCTTAGCGTTAAAAGATTATTTTTAGCCAAAGTCTTGTAAATACACTGATACAAATCTCTTTTTAAATTCTCATAGTATGAAAAAGGACGGTTGCTTGTTATTTTAGCTTCTATCTTTACTAAATTTGAATCAGCTTTTAGCTTTAATTCAAAAGGCAAATCTTTTTTTGGAAGAATGTTTATGAAAAATTTTTGCGTTATTTTGTCAAAATTCTTTACGAAAAAATCATCAGAGTAAAACATTTCTAGATTGTCTTTGCCATAAACCTTGTATCTTTTGTTTTTCTCGCATATAAATTCAAAATCAACTATCTCAAAGTCAAGCTCCACCTTTCTAGAGCTTTGTTCTTGTTTTAAGAGTTCATAAGGCTTAAAAGTAGCAACTAATTCCTTACTCATATGCTCAACTCTTCTAACTCTTTTTTCAAAGACGCGAAATTTCCACTATCTTCATCTATCTCATCTTGCAAAAATACTAAAATTTGGCCGCAATCATCGCATTTTAAAACAGTTTCTTTTTGCAGAAGTTCATCATGAATGCTTTGTGCTATGTGAGTTAGCTTTAATTTGCAAGCACAGATATAAGTAAAATGTTTTTGCGAATTTAAGTCTTGTTTCATGTTGTGAAGCTTTTTGTAGCTTTCTAAGGAGCAGTGAATTTCGCTTACATGAAAGGCTTTGTATTTGTAGTTTGTTATCCAAGCATCGCCGTTTACGAAATGCTCTAGTATCCAGCCTGTAGTGAAATTTTTAAATTCGGTTGCAAAATTTTTTAAATCAGCACCAAGATATAGAAGCTCCTTTGTCTTGCTAATCAATTCCCTGTGCTGTTTTATGTGCTGCTCAAGTAAGGGAAATTCTAATTCTTTCATGTATTTTTCCTCATCCTTAAAATGCACCTTCATATACTCAAAAATTCTATAAATTAAGCCTTTTAGCCCCTCTTTTATCTGTGCTTCATCTTCTTTGCTTAAATTTTCTTCATTTGCCCTTTTGGCTAGCTCATAAGCTTCGTGTGTTATATCAAATATAATTTGGTGTTGTTCATCAAGCTCCAAATTCTTTATAGAAAAGTCTTTAGACCATACTATAGACATTTTAATAACCTTTATTAGTTGATAAAAATTTGGAAAATATTATAACTGTTTTTTTTTTTTTTATCTTTAAAGATTGATTAAAATGAAATTTTTTATAGCTTTTTAAGTTTGTGTTGCAAATTAGTAGCACAAGGGCTATAAATTTATGAAAATACAAATTTTGTATTAAATTTTCATTTTAAAAAAAAGCTTAAAATTTTTAAAATTTTTTCGTGAGGTTTGGATGAGAAAGAGTATGTTAAGCCTTTTAGAAAAAAAGGGCAAAAATGAAAAAATCACTATGCTAACCGCTTATGATTACCTAAGTGCAAAGGCTGTGGATGAGGCCGGTATAGATGTGATTTTGGTTGGTGATTCCTTAGCTATGGTTGTTTTAGGGCTTGAAGATACCTTAAGCGTAAGCCTTGATGAAATGCTAGTTTTCACAAAGGCTGTTTCAAGAGCTGCTAAAAACGCCCTTGTTTTAAGCGATATGCCCTTTGGTTCTTATGAGGGCTGTGAGTATGAAGCCTTAAAAAACGCTACAAGATTTATAAAAGAGGGTAGGGCAAATGCCGTAAAACTTGAGGGTGGAGAAGAAATTTGTAAAAGCATAGAAATGATAAGCAAGGCAAAAATTCCTGTAGTTGCACACCTAGGACTGACCCCACAAGCTATAAACGCACTTGGAGGATACAAGGTGCAGGGTAAAAATTACGAGGCAGCTCAAAAATTATTAAAGGACTCAAGAGCGGTTGAGAGTGCTGGGGCTTCTATGCTTGTTTTAGAATGTGTGCCTACAAAATTAGCGCAAAAAATCACACAAGAGCTTAAAATTCCAACTATAGGCATAGGTGCTGGAAAATACTGCGATGGACAGGTCTTAGTTTATCACGATTTGCTGGGCATAAATGAGGACTTTAAGCCAAAATTTGTAAAAAGATACGCAAATTTTAATCCAAAAGAAGCGGTAAAAGAGTATATAAAAGAGGTTAAAGGCGGTATTTTTCCTAGTGCTGACTTTTCTTTTGACTTAGATGATGAATGGCTTGATAAGCTTTATTAGGACTAAGAATGAAAATTATAAAAAGCATAAAAGAGCTTAAAAAAGAGCTTTTAGAGTATAAAAAAGCAAATTTAAGTATAGGCTTTGTGCCAACTATGGGTTATTTGCACGAGGGGCATTTAAGCCTTATGAGAGCTGCTAAGAAAGAAAATGAGAGGCTCATAGTAAGCATTTTTGTAAATCCTATGCAGTTTGGAGCAAATGAGGACTTGGATAAATACCCAAGGGATTTAGAAAGAGATTCTAAGCTGTGCGAGGATGAGGGTGTGGATATACTTTTTTGCCCTAGTGTAGAGGAGCTTTATCCAAAGGGCTTTTCAAGCTATGTTGATATGAACTCTTTAACAAATACTTTGTGCGGAGCAAGCAGAGCAGGGCATTTTAGAGGGGTTTGCACTGTGCTTATGAAGCTTTTTAATATCACAGGCGCAAACAGAGCATATTTTGGACAAAAAGACGCGCAGCAATGTGCTGTGGTTAAGCAGATGGTAAGGGATTTAAACTTAGATATAGAAATAAAAATTTGTCCCATAGTAAGAGAGGCTGATAACTTAGCAAAAAGCTCAAGAAATGTTTATTTAAACGAAGATGAAAGAAAGTCAGCCCTTTGTCTTAGCAGGGCTTTAGCCTTAGCTAAAAAAATGCTAGATGAGGGCGAAAAAGAGGCTTTTAAAATAAAAGAGGCTATGCAAAAAGAAATAGAAAAAGAAAATTTAGCAAGGATTGATTATATATCCTTGGTAAATCCAAAAACTATGCAAGAATTAGAGCAGATAAAGGATGAAGTTTTAGTAGCCTTAGCCGTTTTTGTTGGAAAAACAAGGCTTATAGATAATTATTTAAGGGGCGAGATATGATGCTTACTATGTTAAAGGCTAAAATTCACAGAGCCAAGGTAACTGAGGCTAGGCTTGATTATGTTGGAAGCATAAGCATAGATGAAAATTTGCTTAAAGAAAGTGGAATTTTAGAGTATGAAAAGGTGCAAGTTGTAAATGTAAATAACGGGGCTAGATTTGAAACCTATACCATAGCTTCTAAGGAAAAGGGCGTGATTTGTTTAAACGGAGCGGCGGCTCGTTTGGTGCAAAAAAATGACAAGGTTATAATAATGGCTTATGCGAATTTGGACGAAAAGGAGGCTCTAAATTTTAAACCCAAGGTTGTTTTTGTAGATGAAGATAATCAAATTTCAAAGATAAGCAGCTATGAAAAACACGGAGAATTAGCCTAGTTTTATTTTGTGATTTAGTTTAAGCAAATTTACTTAACTAAATCACAAAGAATTTCCTTAAGGATTAAAAGTATCCAGCCTTTCTATGACGGATTTTTGAGTTTGTTCATCCGTTACATCCATCTTGTAATAAATTTCAACTCTATTATTTTTTGTAAGCGAAGCGTCGTTGTCAAGCGGTTGATTTAGACCAAAGCTCTTTATGCTTATGCTTTTGGTATTTACCCCATTTTCTATAAAATAATTTGCAACGTTTTCAGCCCTTTTATAAGCTAAATCAAAGCTTCTTAACGCTGTGTCGCTATTATCAGTGTAGCCTCTAATCTCAACTTGAATTTTAGACGGCAAACCCTTGGTGAAATCTACCATGTATTTTAAAAAATCTCTTACATCTTGAGATACTATATCAGCACTCCCTCTTTCAAATTCAATCCTCGCTGGAAGCTGTAAGGCTACTTGGTTTTCTTGCTGATCTAGTGCAGCTTTTAGCTTTTTGATTGTTTCTTGTTGGGTTAGTGTTAGTTCTTTGAGTGCTTCTAGCTCATCTTGTGGAGTCTTTGAAGCACCCTTATATTGTTGTTGATTGGAGGTTTCACTCTCAACAACATTTGAGGGAGAAAAATCAAAGATTTTTATAAATTCAGTTTTCAATGCCTCTGTTTTGGCTGGGTTTGACTCAGAAATAGCCCATAAAGCGATAAATAGGGCAAGCAATAAAGACAAAAAGTCAGCGTAAGGAACAGCCCACTTTTCGCCAGCAGGACATTCTGGACATTTATGTTTTTTAGCCATTTTTTATCCTACTTTTCAAATTGTGAAATTCTAGCATCATCGTGTGAGAGGTAATTAAATAGCTTTGCTTCTAAATCTCTTGGATTAGCACCCTCAGCTATGCCTTTTATACCTTCTGCTATAACGATTTGTTCTTTTACGTAGTCCTTGCCATTTGCTATCATTTTGCGACCCCAAGGAGTAAAAAGAGCGTAAGAGGCAAAAATTCCAGTAACCGTTGCTGTAAAAGCTCCAGATATACCCATAGCCATTTCCTGAGGATTATCAAGCTTTTGAAGGGCAAGCATAAGACACATAACCGCTCCAACTAGTCCCATTGTAGGACAAGTTTCACCAGCTAGTATCCAATACTCCCCAGCCTCCTTGTAGTGTTCTTCAAGCTCTTCTGTTTGAATTTCCATAGTCTCTCTTATCTCATCAAAGCTTTTTCCATCAACTAGCATCATAAGAGCACTTCTTAAAAAATCATTATCTATTTCATTTGTTCTTGACTCTAAAGCTAATAAACCGTCTCTTCTTGCAACTATTGAAAAATCAACTATTTGAGCTATACGCTCACCTAAATTTACCTTAGCACCTGTAAAAGCTATCTTTAATTCTTTAAAGGCATTTTTAAGTGATTTTTTATGCACCGAAGTAATCGCACAGCACATAGCGGTTGGAATAACTATAAGAACGGAGCTTAAGTGGATAACATGTAGAGGATTTCCACCTTCTAATATATCTCCTACCGAGATACTAGTTGTTGCAAATATCATACCAAGTATAGTGGTTAAATCCATACAGTCTCCTTAAAACTATCATTTCAAATCACCCCATTTTTTAGCTACGCTTGATGAAGTTTTCAAATCAACTTTTAATTTTACAATATTTTTCATAACATTTTCAGCAAATTTGGCAAATTTTTCTACTATTTCATCTCTTATCTCAAAAATCAATTCATCATGAATTTGTAAAATCAGCCTTTTATCATCATCTAAATCCTTATCAAGCTCTAACATAGCTAGTTTTATAATATCAGCAGCCGAGCCTTGAAGTATAGAATTTACGCTTTCTCTTTCGTAACTTGCTAGAATTTTCGCATTTATTTCTTGAAAATTAAAATACCTCTTTCTGCCCAGCAAGGTCTTTATATAGCCGTTTTCCCTAGCTTCTTGCTTTACTCTTTCAAAGTATTTTTTTATGCTTGTGAAATTTTCGAAGTATTTTTCTATGTAAAGCTTGGCCTGTGTTGCTGGAATTTGTAAATTTTTGCTTAAGGTTTTATAGCCCATGCCATAGATAAGCCCGAAATTTATGCTTTTTGCTATGCTTCTTGTTTCGTAATTTACTTCATTAAAAATCATCATAGCAGTTTTTGCGTGTATATCCTCGTCGTTTTTAAAAGCACTTAGCAGTTTTTCATCCTCACTAAAATGAGCTAGCATTCTTAGTTCTATTTGCGAATAATCAATGCTTAAAAACGAAAAGCCATCTTGTGCCACAAAGCAGGATTTGTATTTTTTGGCATATTGGCCGTGTGCTGGTATGTTTTGTAAATTTGGCTCTTTTGATGATAGCCTGCCCGTAGCCGTTCCGTGCTGTAAAAAGTTAGAATAAATCCGCGAATTTTCATCCTTTTGTGCAAATTTCAGTATAGGCTCGCAGTAGGTTGAGTAAAGCTTGGAAAGCTCTCTATAGGCTAAAATTTCAGGCACTATCTCATGTTCGTTTATAAGTTCTTTTAAAACCTTTTCATCTGTTGATAAAAAGCCGCTTTTGCCCTTTTTTTTGCCCTCTAGAGCTAGTTTTTCAAATAAGATTTGCGCCACTTGTTGCGGTGAGTTTATGTTGAAATTTTCGCCAGCTAAGCTGTAAATTTTATCTTTGATTTTGTTAATTTCTTGCTCAAAGTCGCACATTATGGCTTTTAAGGCCTCTTTATCTAGCTTTATGCCTTTTTCTTCCATATTTAGCAAGACTTTGATAAAAGGAAATTCAAGCTTAAGGGCTATGTCAAAGAGTTCTTTTTCTAAATTTTGTAAGAAATAAAAATACAACTTAAGGCTTATGTAAGCGTCCTCTGCCGCGTATTTGCAAGCTGTGTTGATATCCACATCGCAAAAGCTTTCGCCTTTTTTTACTATATCTTCAAAATGTATGGTTTCGTAAGAAAAAAATTTTTTTGCCAAGATGTCTAAGCTTATCCTTGAGCCGGGTTCTTTAAGCCAAGCAAGTATCATGGTGTCGGCGTATTTTTGCGCTAAGTTGATATTAAAATTTTGCTTTATTATCGCAAAATCGTATTTTAAATTATGTCCCACCACGAAATTTTCAAATATTATGGATATAGCCTTTTTAGCGTCCTCAAGGCTAATTTGCTTAGAAAGATTTTTGTGAGCTATTGGCACATAAAAGGCCTCATCCTCATTTATGGCAAAAGAAAAGCCAACTATCTTAGCATTTTTTGTGTCAAGCCCGGTTGTTTCAGTATCAAAGGCGACCACGGTTTCTTTATCAAGCTTGTTTAACATTTCAAATAATTTTTGGCTATCATCAAGCACGGTGCTTTTAAATGTGCTAATTTGGGTATTTTTTATATCTTTTACTGCTATTTTTTTAAGCAAGGCATTTAGTTCGTATTCTTGCAGGGTATTTACTACATTTAGCAAGGCTTTTGTGGGCATTTTGCATTCTTCTAAATTCAAATTTAAATCCAAATCATCGTATAATTTTGCTAGTTTTTTAGACACAAAGGCGTCTTCTTTGCCTTCAAGCAGTAATTTTTTGGTTCTTTCGTTTTTTACCAAGGTTAAATTTTCATAAATATTTTCTATGTTTTCAAAATCATCCAAAAGCTTTTTTGCACCCTTTTCGCCTATGCCTTTAACGCCTTTGATGTTATCGGCGCTATCTCCGCACAGAGCTAAAAAATCTTTGATTTGTTTTGGTTTTACTCCGTATTTTTCAAAACAAGCTGCCTCGTCGTATTCCCTTTTAGAAATAGGACTGTAAATGCTTACCTTATCATCTTTTATGAGTTGGTAAAGGTCCTTATCTTGAGTAATAATTCTTATAAAAACATCCTCATCTTTTAAAAGATTAACGACAGTTGCTATTATGTCATCAGCTTCATAGCCTTGCTTTTGAAAATGTGCAAATTTCATATCCTTTATCATTTGTATGCAAACGGGAAGTTGGCTTAAAAGCTCGGCAGGTGGTTCGTTTCTGTTGCTTTTATAAGATGGGTCTATGCTATTTCTTATGTTTTCTCCCTTGCTATCTAGAGCAAAGATTACATAATCACTTTTTAATTCACTTTCTAAATTATAAATAAAATCAGCAAAGCCCTTTATCATGCCGCTATCTTTACCACTTGAATTTTTTAAGGCCTTAAGGGCGTAAAATAGTCTAAAAAATAAGCCAAAACTGTCTATTATCGTTAATATTTTCATGTAAAATCCTTATAAATTTAAGTCCAAAGCTTAGCACATCAAAGCTTAAAGCAAAGAAAGTAGTATAAAATACCTAAAAGCCTTGCCTAGAAATATAAAAATACTAGCTTTTAACACAGGGTATTTATTTATGGCAAGTGCTAGCACAAAAATATCTCCAACTATAGGCAAAAAGGCGAAAAATGCGAGCAAAAATCCGTATTTATCGCAGTATTTTTTGTATTTTTGGGCCTTTTGAATGCTCTTTTTTAGATATTTTTCTAAGAAAAATTTAGAGGCAAAAAAGCCTAGTAAATATGTACTTAAGGAACCAAGGGTATTTGATAAGCTAGCCACTATAAAAACTGTTATTTTATCAAAGCCTGCTAGCACAAAGCTTACGACAAAGGCTTCTGAAGCTAGCGGATAAATACTAGCTGAGATAAAGCAAACAAGGGCTAAAAATGGGTACGATAAAGTTTCTAACATTTTTGTATTATAGCCTTTTTATGCTTTGAAAATTTTGTATTTAAATTTAAAGCAAAATTTAGAATTTTTGTACTATAAATATCTGTAGTATAGTGTTTAGGATGTCTTTATGATGAGTGATACAGCTTATGCTTTTTATTATTTTGTGGTGTTTTTTCTAGCTTTTTTATATGCTTTCTTTTATATTATACTATCTGCGGTATTTATATATGAGTATTTTTTAGCGCCGTTTAGAAAGGTAAAAACTTATAGGCGGGTTCTTGTTGCTTGTATCGTTGTGTTAAGTCTTAAACTTATCTTATCTTTAAGTATGTATTCTTTTGTGGCAGTCTTTTTTGATGTATTATGTTTATTGCTTTTATTTTATTTGCTTAGGGTGTTTTACTCGCCTTTTTATAAGGCTTTGCACTGTATGCAAGCTAAGGATTATGTAGGATTTTTTAAGAATTTGCAAAATGCTAATAAATGGTGGAAAATTCGCACATTTAAGGGCTTATCTTTATTTCATTATGCTGTGTTTTTAAATGACTTAAATTTTATAAATATCATGCTTTCTAAACATATAAAAGTAAGTTTTAAAGAAGATGAAAACGAAATAAAGCTTATAAAATACATCAAAGAAATTCAGTCAAAAAATTTGTTTTTGAATTTAAGCGATAGTGAAAAAAAGGAGCTTTTGTTTTTAAGACTTGGCAAAAATGCTAGTTTTGTGGCAAATAGCGGTGTGAAAAAAATGCGTATAAAATTTAAGCAAGTAAATAGCCTTTGTTTTGCTGCATTTTGTTCAAACCACGAGGCGGTGCGTTTGCTGCTTGAAAACAATGCTAATGTCGATGATTACGCTTTGTTTAAGGGTATGAAATTTTACCCTGAAAGCTTTGCTTTGATAAATTTTAATTTCATCATGAGTGATTTTTTCTTAAAAAGATTTAAGCAAGTAAGCAAGAGATTAAAAAGTTTTTATGACTATGAATTTATAGATAAGGCTTGTTTGTACGTGCTTTATGATGATTTAAATTCTTTGAAAAATGCAAAATTTAGCGATTTATACACTTTGTTTTACTTAGCCATAGCACTTTGCAAAATTCAAGTTTTGAGATTTTTACTAGATGAAAAATTACAACATTTAAGTTCTAAGCAAAGGGCTTCCCTGCTTGAAATTTCGCTTAAATTTGACGCTTTGCAAAGCTTTGCTGTTTTAAGCAAAGAATATCATTTTGACACAAGTCTTGCTTTTTTTAATGCTGTGTGTTTTGGCTCTAAAAAGATTGTGAAATATATGCTTGACAATGCTTATAAGCCAAATGACCAAGAAATGATTTATCTTTATTATCTGTATTTTGATAGTAAAAGTGAGGAGCTTTTTGAAATTCTTAAAAGTATAGGCTTAGAATTTAGGGATAAGCAAGGAGAAACCCCGCTTTTATCCGCTGTTAAATACAATCTAAGCGAACAAGCCTTTGCGTTGATTGAGGCAGGGGCGGATACTACTGTTAAAGATAATGAGGGGAGGGATTTGTTATTTTACGCGAAGCAAAATAACAATCAAGAGCTAATTAAGATGTTAAGCTTAGATCTTTTCCAAGCTTAAATAATACCCCGTATAAGAGCCGCTTTTTTTATGCTCCTTTGCTAGTTTTGACACAGAGCCTGTAGCTATAACCTTGCCTCCTTTTACTCCTCCTTCAGGTCCCATATCTATGATATAATCAGCATTTTTTATAACATCTAAGTTATGCTCTATCACAAAGATTGAATTTCCAAGATCTACTAAGTGCTGTAAAACAGATACGAGTTTATTCACATCTTCAAAATGCAGTCCTGTGGTTGGCTCATCAAGTATATAAAGGGTTTTTCCTGTATCGCTTCTGCTTAATTCTTTAGCTAGTTTTATCCTTTGAGCCTCCCCGCCGCTTAGTGTGGTTGCATTTTGTCCAAGGCTTAGATACTCAAGTCCAACCTTTATCAAGGTATCTAGCTTTTGCCTTATCTTTGGCACAGAGCTAAAAAAGTCATAAGCCTCAGCTATGCTCATAGCAAGCACATCAGCTATATTTTTGCCCTTATATCTTATCTCAAGCGTAGCTTCGTTGTATCTTTTGCCTCCACAAGCATCGCAAAGCACCATTATATCGGGTAAGAAGTGCATTTCTATCTTTATCTCTCCATCTCCAGCACATTTTTCACATCTTCCACCCTTTACATTAAAAGAAAAGCGTCCGCTTTTGTATCCTCTCATCTTTGCTTCCTTTGTAAGAGCAAAGAGATTTCTTATCTCGTCCATTGTTCCTGTGTAGGTTGCAGGGTTTGAGCGAGGAGTTCTTCCTATAGGGCTTTGGTCTAGGTAGATTACCTTATCTAGTTTTTCAAGCCCTTCTATCTCCACAGAGCCGATTTTTTTAATCTTTTTTGCGTGATTTAACGCTTCTTTTGCGAAAGGTAGCAGGGTTTGAAGTATGAGTGAGCTTTTTCCAGAGCCTGAAACTCCTGTTATGGCTACTAAATTTGAAAGGGGGAATTTCACATTTAAATTTTTTATATTATTTATACTTACATTTTTAAGCTCTAGCCACTCTTTTTGCTTTCTATTTTTAAGCTGATTAACATCTTTTTTAGCACTCATATATAAAGCCGTTTCGCTTTTAGCCTTTAAAAGCTCTTTAAAAGTGCCAGCAAAAACCACCTCTCCTCCAAATTTACCAGCCTTAGGACCTATATCTACTATATAATCAGCATTTTCTATGGTTTTTTTATCGTGTTCTACTACTATTAAGGTATTTCCCTTTTCTTGCAAGGTTCTAAGCGTTTTTATGAGCTTTTGAGTGTCTCTTTCGTGTAGTCCTATGCTAGGCTCATCCAGCACATACATAACACCGCTAAGTCCTGAGCCTATTTGAGAGGCTATACGTATCCTTTGTGCTTCACCCCCGCTAATAGTCCTTGCATCGCGTCCTAAGCTTAAGTATCCAAGCCCCACATCATATAAAAAGAATAATCTCTCATTTATCTCTTTTAGTATGGGCTTTGCTATAAAGGCATTTTGTTTGCTTAGATAGGAGAAATTTTTTTCCGCATTAAAGAAATTTACACAGTCTTCTATACTCATATCTAAAATTTCGCCTAAATTTTTATCAGCCACCTTAACAGCTAGGCTTTGAGGTCTTAGTCTATGTCCTTTGCAATCCTTGCAAGTTTTTTCACTCATATAATCGCCAAGATCCTTTTCATCCTTTAAGATGTCATAAGCTATCTTTACAACGCCTTCAAATTTTCTTTTAAGCCTGTGTCTTTTCCATAAAAACTCAACTTCCTTAGCACTGCCATACAAGATAAGTTTTTTTTCATCTTCTTTTAGTTCAGAAAATGGGATTTTAAGATTTATTTCATTTTGCTCACAAAAAGCTAGTAAGAATTTATAATAATATGCCCTGTGAAAGCCACTCATTATCTTAATAGCACCTTGTTCTAGGCTTAAGCACTCATTTATGATTTTTTTAAGATCTATGCTGTAGCGAATTCCAAGCCCATCACAGCTCTCGCAAGCTCCTTTGTGTGAATTAAAAGAAAAGCTAAGCGGTTCTATGGGCACGAAGGACAATTTACAAGCAAAACAAGCATTGTGCTCGCTATAGTGAAAATGCTTTGCAATGCCTAGCTCTTCAGCGTTTAAAACCTCTAGTTCAAGTTCGCCAAAACTTTCCTCCAAGCCTTTTTCTACATCACTTGCAAGTCTTGCTAAAAGATCTTCTTTTATTTCTAGTCTATCTATGATGAGTTTTATGCTATGTTTTTTGGTTTTTGCTAATTCTATATCCTCATCAAGCCTAACGGTAACTCCGTCTATTTGCGCTCTTACATAGCCTTTGTTTCTAAGATTTTCCAGTAAGTCTACATAACTTCCTTTTTTTTCTCTTACAAGCGGGGCGTAGATGATGATTTTTGCACCCTTTGGCAGCTTTAGAATTTCATTTACTATATCACTTGCACCCATAGATGAAATTTCTTTGCCGCAGTTGTGGCAGTGTTGTTTGCCAATTCTTGCGTATAAAAGTCTTAAATAATCATAAATTTCAGTGATGGTTCCAACCGTTGAGCGAGGGTTTTTAGAGGTGGTTTTTTGATCTATGGCTATGGCAGGAGTTAGGCCTTCTATCTTGTCAATGTCTGGCTTTGCAACTCTATCTAAAAACTGCCTAGCATAAGAGCTTAAACTCTCAATATATCTTCTTTGCCCCTCTGCATAAAGTGTATCAAAGGCTAGGGTGGATTTACCAGAGCCTGAAAGTCCGGTAAAGACTATGAGTTTGTTTTTAGGAAGCTCTAGGCTTATGTTTTTTAGGTTATTTTCTCTTGCGCCTATTATTTTTATTATCTCATTTTTCATTTTTAGCCTTAGTAAAGCTCAAGTTTTTTTAAAAGTGCATTTGCCGTCATACAAATACTTGCTATATAAACAAGGGCTAGGGCGTTTCTATGGGATTTTAACTGCATTTTTTCCATTAATTTTATGCCTAAAAAAACTCCTAGCATAGATGAAAGTCCTATTAAAATTCCACCTATTAAAACCTCCTCACTTATATAACCTTGTCTAAAGAAAGAAAAACTTCCAGCCAAGGAAGCAAAGATTATGAAAAATAAAGATATACACACCGTTTTTTTTGTATCATAGCCAAGAAAATACGCAAGTATAGGAGTTATCAAAAGTCCTCCTCCTATGCCAAGAGAGATGGCAAAAAGACCCGTTATAGCCCCAGCACAAAATAAGATAAATTTTTTAAAATTCTCACTTCTTTGACTCTTTCTAGCCTCTGTTTTAAAGCTAAAGATAAATTTTACAAAAAAGATGATATTTACGCATAAAAACAAGGCGTTTAAGCTAGTATCTGAAAGCAGTTTTATAAGCTCTCCACTAAAACTTGCTCCAAAAAGTCCTCCAAGCCCTACAAAAATCCCATCTTTTAGATCTAAATTCTTTTTTTTATAGTTTAAATAAGAGCCAAAAGACGAGGCAAAGATCATTTGCAAGGCTGACATAGCAACGGCAACATGAGAGCTTAGACCAAAACTTAGCAGGGCTGGCACTATGATTATACCCCCTCCAAGCCCAAAGATACCAGAAGCCATACCAGAAAGTATGCCTATAAAGATACAAAGTATATATAAAATTTCAAAATCCAAAATAAGTCCTTAAATTAAAGCCTTAAATTCTAACATATTTTTAAAATAAAATGAGTAAAAAGGAGATAAATATTTTGCTCGTAAGTGTGTTTTATTGTGATTATTAAGCATGAAAGAATCTTTCATGCTTGAGTTTAAGATTAAAATCTAATTCCATATTCTAATCTTGTGCTAAAGTCTATATTTCTTTTTATATCACTTTGAAATAATACCCTTGAATAAAAATTATCATGAGTAAAATCAATAGCACTTTGCACTCTAAGAGAGTCTTTATCTTTTACATAGTTTTTAGAAGAAAATTTAACATTTGAAGTATCGTTTATATAAGAAGCTTCGTTGTCAAGATTATCTAAGAAAAAGTGATTATACCCACCAAGTAAAGATAAGCCTAAACCATATCCATTAGTAAAGTCTTTATCATAGCTTAGTTTTAAACCAAGAAAAGAGGATAAACTGTGATAAGTATTTTTATCTATATTTAAAGAAGATGCCCCACCTTGTTCTTTTATACTAGGAGTGCTTAAGCTATTATGCTCTATATAAGCTAAAGGAGCTAAGGTAAAAGTTTCACTTAGATTAAAATTAGTTCCTAAACCTAAAAGCTCACTTGTAGTAAAAGCATTATAGCTTGATTTAAAAGTATCAGAAAATGTATTTATGTTTAATACTCTATTCATACTATCATTTTGCATACCAGCTCTTAAAGAGGCAAAGATAAATAAGTTATTTAAATCTACATTAGCAAAAGCACCAAGATAAGCTCCTCTACTTTTCAAAGTAGCAGTATTTCTTTTAAAATCATAATTACTAGCATTTAAGATCAAGTTAAATCCTAGATCTAAAGTATCATTAAATGACTTTGTTACTTTTGCATTTACTCCTCCACCATAAGATTTATAAGATGAAAAGTCTTTATCCTCTCTGACAGAATTATAAGTTCCAAAAGTATATATAGTGCTTATCCACTCATCGTCTTTAAATACATCCTTAGAGTATAAATCAAATACTAATTTATCATTTATATCCTTTTGAAAGTCTAAACTAGCCTTAGCTGCATCTAAATAAACTTTTGAGCTAAGTTCATCTAAAGCTTGTGTAGCTCTAGCTTCATCTGTTAAGAAATCAAGCTCTGTAAATAAAGATGATACATCAGCATTAGGACTTGAATTTAAAGCTAATGAAACAAGTGAATTTGAGATAGAAGTATTTTTAGCTAGACTTGAATAATCCCTATTTATATTAATAGTGCTACTTGCCTCATCATAGCTTATGTTTAAAAACTTAGAAAAATCAGCATCATTAGCAAAGCTTACATTAGCAAAGCTTGTAGTTTTTCCATCTATTAACTCAGCTTTATTAAGAGCTATACTAGAAGTATTATAAAAGTCTTTTCCTAAAAAGAATTCTAAATTACCAGAAAGATTTGCATTTCCACCTACAAAGATATTTAATTTACCCTCACTATTTATAGGAGCTTGTAAGGTTGAAGAACTTGTTTGAGTAAAATTATTCTTTACTTCTACTATAGAATCTACTCCTAAACTTGCAGAGCTATTAAGAGAAAGATCATACACTTCTATAGACTTTTCTGTATTAAAATCTGTATTTATATTTAGTTTCAAGCTATCATAGCCTAAGATATTTCCATCAAAGACTACTTTATTAGGATCAAAATTTAAAGATGTAGAGGCTAGTAAATTTGAAGCTCTTGCACTAGGAGTGCTTGTAGGAGTTGTGCCGAAATTTACTTCTGTAAAATATTTATTCATATCATCTGCTTTTAATCTTTCATTATTAGGATCCCAAAGTGAGATAATATCTCCTTTTATAGTGGCTCCATTTTCTATATTTATGTTTTCAACAAAGGCATTGTTAGCTATGTAAATGGCTGCTTCACTTCCTTCTATGTAAGAGCCTTGTTTTACGTTTAGATTTGATACTAAGGCACCATTTAGATTAAATATTTGCATTAAGTTATCTTTTACAGTAGAAGTGATAGAAGCCCCACTTAGCATATAAGAGCCTCTATACTCTGTGTTGTTTCCAAGAGCATTATCTCCAAAATTTATATGCACTCCTATACCATTAGCTATCAATTCAGAGCCTGAGTTTAAATTTATATTATGCTCTTTTCCATAAGCTACTAATAAAGCATTTGAAAAAGCTCCTATGGTATGAATTTTAGAATTTACATTTAAGGTATTATTAGAACCATCTACTCTTATACCAGAGGCTGCAATTCCTTGAGATAAGATATCGTGATTTTGCGTAGCTGTATTAAACCTACCATAGATATGTAAGCCCACACCATAATCACTTTTATTATAAGTATTTGCTATGTATGCAGTGCCTTCCTCATTTCTATCATTAAAGCCTTGCGTGCTTTGCCAGTCTAAAAGATTACTTTCATATATAGAATCCCCATAGTATTGCTTTCTATCAAAATCATAGCCTATATCTTGAAGTATGGCTAGTTCAGCTTCCATATAAAAATTATAATTTCTCCATTGTTGATGAGACATAAGTGAATTATCTAGTTCTATGTGAGAAATATCTGCTCCATCACCTTCCCAGCCATTTATAGGCACTGCATTTACACCATCAAAGCCAAGCCTTGCATTCTTTATAACCTCTAAAACATTATCTCCTACAAAATAAGCATGTCCTTGTGAAGTGCTTAAGCTTTTTATAGTGTTGCTTTGAGTAGCAAGATTAGTATTTCTATCTACTACAAAATAATTATTTGCATCAGCTTGGCTTTTACTGTCAATTATTGCTATATCCTTACTTGCCATTACTCCTTTATAATCTTGCAGATGTCTTGTAAATGCGTTTGAAGTTTCAAACATAAAATTACCATTAACTTGCTTTGCTGAAGCACCTACTCCAAGAGCATGCATTATTTCATGAGTAAAGGTTCCAAAGATACTAAACTGATTTCCATTCGTAGGTAAGGTGCTAGGATTAGGTGCTATATACCAATCTGATATACCCATTCCTATGATACCTGTATATTTAACATCATCGTAGCTAAGACCAGTTGCTTCAACTAATCCTTGATCAAATTCCTCTTTACTAAGATTATTGTAAAGCATATCAGCAAATAAGGCATTATTTCCTTCCCAAAACATATCATAAGAAGCAGCAAATGCATTGTTTTTCATAGGCGAAGTATGCACTACAAATTTCAAAGGCTCTAAATTTGTAGCCCTATCTCCAAGTATATTAGCCCAAAACTGAGTAGCTCTTAAGATTTCTTTTCTTTGAGCTTGATTTAGGGTGTAAGGAGATGTAGATATTTCTCCAGCAAAACTAGAGCTTTCTCCCTGATTATAAAAATTTAACTCAAATATAGGACGACCATTTTTACTATAAACTATCTCAGTATCTACAGCTAAAGCCATACAGGCACTTAAACTTAAAAGTAGGGCAGTTTTTTTAAGACTAAGCATAATTTTCCTTTGTAAAAAGATAATGAAAATGTGATTATACAAAATAAAAATTTGTTTTTTTTTTTTTTTGAAATTTTTTAGTGAATTTTGGAATTTTATATCTTGCTATGTGTAGAATCTACTCAATATTTAATTTTTTGCATCCTTAAAAAAGGATACAAGTTTTATTTATCTCTTAAGTTTAAATCACTTATAAGCTTAGAGTATTTTGCATAGTCTTTTTTCTTTAGGTAGTTTAGCAATCTTTTTCTCTTACCTACCATTTTTAAAAGACCCAAACGAGATGAAAAGTCCTTTTTAAAAACCTTTAAATGCTCTGTTAGCTCAGAAATCCTAGCACTAAGCAAGGCTACTTGAACCTCAGTAGAACCTGTGTCCTTTTCTTTTCTAGCAAATTTAGAGATAATTTGCGACTTTTTAGCCGAATCCAAAGCCATGTTGACCTCCTGATTGGTATATTTTAAAAGCCACAATTCTATCAAAACAAACAAAAACTAAGCTTAAATTTTATTTTTTAAACAAAATTTCGCCACGTAAAAGCTTTAATTAAATAAATCTTGCTACAATGCTTCTCAATATTGATTAGAAAAAGGACAGTTATGCTTTTTACTAAAGCTAGTGAATACGCACTACTTGCTTTGATTTATATAGCAGATAAAAAAGAACCGCAAGATGTTGAAACTATGGCCGAAAAGCTTGATATATCAAGGTCTTTTCTCGCTAAAATTTTGCAAGTTTTGGCAAGAGATGGTTTATTAATATCTTACAAGGGGGCAAAAGGCGGCTTCTTGCTCAGCAAAGACGCTAAGGAATACACCTTAGAAGAGATTGTAAACAGTGCTGAAAGAAAGCAGGTGAGTGTATTTGAATGCTCTAGAGGGGTTTGTCCTAGTAATAATGTTAAGTGTCTTATGTTGCCTGTCTTGGTTGATTTGCAAAATAAGATGAACGAATACCTATCAAATATCACACTTTTTGATGTAATTAATAAAAAAAGCTAAATGGCAAGACGAAAAATATTTGATCTTGTAGCACCATATCTAGGTCCTTTAATAGCACCTGTTATAAAGGCCAAGTCTTTAACTATAGTTGGCTTTATAGCTTGTATCTTAGCTGTTATTATAGTGCCTTTGCCGGCTGCTATACTAGACTTTTTCTTGGCTTTAAGCATAGCCATTGCAGTTTTGATTATATTAATTTCTATTTACATACCAAAGCCAACAGATTTGACAACCTTTCCTACTTTAATCCTCATAATTACGCTTTTTAGACTAGCGCTAAATATAGCCACTACGCGTATGATTTTAAGTGAGGGGCAAAATGGGCCTGCTGCTGTGAGCGAAATCATAGCTTCTTTTGGAGAATTCGTAGTTGGCGGTAATTATGTCATTGGTGTCATAGTTTTTTCCATACTTGTTTTGATAAATTTCATGGTTGTTACAAAGGGAAGTACCAGGGTTTCTGAAGTGCAAGCAAGATTTACCCTTGATGCAATGCCTGGTAAGCAAATGGCGATAGACGCGGACTTAAACGCTGGTTTGATAGATGAAAACACGGCAAGAACAAGAAGACAAGAAATCATTGCTGAGGCAAATTTCTACGGAGCCATGGACGGTTCATCTAAATTCATAAAAGGCGACGCAGTAGCCGGTATCATCATCACTATTATAAATATAATAGGCGGTTTTTCCATAGGATATTTTCAGCACGATATGCCTTTGGCCGACTGTGCTGCTACTTACACTATACTAACCATAGGGGATGGGCTTGTATCGCAAATTCCAGGTCTTATCGTAGCCACAGCAACAGCTATCATCATAACAAGGGCTAGTAAAGATGAGGATAACTTCGCAGAAGGTACACTAAATCAACTTTTAAGCGAGTATAGAACTCTTTTAATAGTTGGTTTTATACTTTTTATCTTTGCTTTGGTGCCAGGGCTTCCAACACTTTCGCTAGGCTTTATGGCTCTTGTGTTTTTAGGGCTTGGCTATCTTACAAAGCAAGTAAGAGAGGGTAAGATAGATTTAACCCAGCCTCTTAGAAAAAAAGATATCGCCGCCTCACAACAAGCAGCTGCTGCTAAAGCACCTCCTAAAAAGAAAAGCGAAGAGGAGATTATAAGAGAGGAAGAGGGCAGGATAAATGATATATTAAAACTTGAGGTTTTAGAGCTTGAGCTTGGATATGGTCTTATAAGACTTGCAGAAAGTGAGCTAACCGAAAGAATTCGCTCTATGAGACGAAGCATAGCTCAAAGCCTTGGCTTTTTAATGCCTAAGATTAGGATAAGAGATAATTTGCAGCTTAAGCCAAATGAGTATAATTTCAAGCTAAAAGGCGTGGTTATAGGTAGTAGCGAGGTGTATCCTGATAAATATTTGGCTATGGATAGCGGTTTTATAACCGAAGAGGTGGAAGGAATTGCTACAAAAGAGCCAGCTTTTAACTCAGATGCCTTGTGGATAGATGCAAATTTAAAAGATGAGGCTACTATAAATGGTTATATAGTTATCGACCCTGCTAGCGTCATATCAACTCACATGAGCGAGCTTATAAAGGCTAATGCAGCCGAGCTTCTAACAAGGCAAGAGGTTCAAAACATGCTAGATAAGCTTCAGAAAGACTATCCAGCGGTGATTGAGGATTTACTAAAAATAACCACTGTTGGCGTTATACAAAGGGTGCTTAGAAATTTACTTAAAAACTCAATTCCTATTAAAGATATGATAAGCATACTTGAAGCACTTATGGACATATCAGAGGTTACTAAGAATTTTGATATGATTATAGAGCACGTAAGGGCGTCGCTTGCTAGGGTTATTACGAATTTATATATAGATGAAAAGGGAATTTTAAGCATATATATACTTGATTCAGCGGCTTCGGCAAAGCTTATGGATAGCTTGCAGCTTAGGGATGGAAATTATCATTTAATGATAAATGTAGCTCAAACAGGAGCCATAGTAGAAGCTCTTAGAAGCGAAGTGGCGGCGGTTTCAAGCACCAGAATAAAGCCTTTCGTGCTTTGTGTTGAGCCTCAGCTTAGAAAATTCATAGCTGATATTTGTTCAAATTTCAACCTAAAAATAGTAGTTTTAAGCTTTGCAGAGATAGCAGAGCACACAAATTTCGAAACAGAAGGGGTAATAAAAATTGAATTATAATGTGAATTTATATCATCTTTCTCATACTGATTTAGACGGCTATGCTTGCCAATTTGTGAGTAATTTTTATTTTAAGAACTGTTATTTTTACAACTCAAATTACGGTAAAGAAATAAATGATAATTTTTCTATGATTTTAGATAGGATAGATGAGTCTTTAAAGCTTGATAGCGAGGTTTGCTCTATAGTTTTGATAAGCGATTTAAATTTAAGCTTAAGTCAGTGCGAGTCTTTTGAGGAAGCTCTTTCAAAAAGAAGCAATGCTAAGATTTTCTTGCTAGACCATCATCAAAGCGGACAGGCTTGTGCTGAAAAATATGCTTGGTATTTTTTAGATAGCTCAAGGTGTGCTACTAAGATAGTGTATGATTTTTTTTCAAAGATGTTTTTTCAAAATGAGAATTTGGCTAAATTTGTTGATGTCGTAAATGCCATTGATATTTGGCTAAAAGATGACACAAATTTCGAGCTTGGCAAAGTTTTACTATCTATGGTTTCAAATGCTAAGGAGCTAAATAGGGTTTTATTTCCTCAAAAAAACACAGAATACATGTTTTTTTTGCTAAGCAAGGCGCAAACCTTTGTTGGCAAGGATAAGGCTCATATATTGTTTGAGGATTCTTTGCATTTTTTGAAAAAAGAATTTTTTAAAGATGAGGAAAATAACACTCTTGGGAATTTGTTATCAATATATGTGGTGAAAATTTTAAATGAAAATAAAGAATATTTCACTCTAAAATATAAAGAATACAAATTTTTACTTACATATAATATAGGCAATGTCTCTGTTATAGGAAATGATTTTTTGACCTTAAACAAGGATTATGATTTTTTTCTTGATGTAAATTCTAAAAAAACCCTAAGTTTTAGGTCAAATAACAAGGTGGATGTAAGTTTAATCGCGCAGACTTTGGTTGGCGGAGGAGGGCACAAAAATGCTAGTGGAGGCTTTTTCGCAGCTTTTAAGGATAGTAGCGATTATAGCTTTATAAAAAATCAAATTCTAGATTTAATTAAGAGTAAAGAGGAAAAAAGCGGTGAATAAAGATGAAATGATAGAAAATTTACAGTACGAATTAAACATCACCCTAGAGGCTGCTTTGCTTTTAGCCGGCGTGAAAAAAGACAGGCTAGAAGATGCCGTGCAAAGATACATAGAGTGCGTAGATGATGTTTTAGACGGGTATGAAGGCGATGAAAATGAAGTATTAGTGCTTATATCGCACTTGAAAAATACAGATAAGGATTTATTTTCTTAATATCTTTGCTATAAGAATTCTTAGTATTTCATTTATCTTTCTTAATATGTAGTTTGTTTTGTTTTCATATAAAGAATCAAACACTTTGGAGCTTAATTCGCTTTTTTCTCTTACACTTAAATTTCTCATATAAATCCTTTCAAAATGTTGTATTTTAGCATAAGTTTTTAGAAAAATCATATTATTTTACATATTTTTTTACAAATTATTTTCAAAAGGACTTGGCAAATTTATGTGCGAAAAGCCTGTGTTCTCTAAATTCTTGCTATATTTAGTCTAATAGACTAAAGTTTTTTTAATAAATTTATTTAATTTTACTTGACATTATTAGACTAAAGTTGTATAATTCTCATCAAAATTAAATATTACTAAGGAGGATTTGTGGATAAAGATGAAAATTTAGAACAAGAAAAGAAAGAAGAGCAAAGCGAACTCAGCGAGGAAAAAGAAGAAAGCCTAGGTGAGCTAGAGCTTTTAAGGGCTGAAAATGCTGACTTAAAGGACAGATACGCTAGGGCAAATGCTGACTTTGAAAATATTAAAAAAAGAATGCAAAGGGAAAAAGAACAGATGATAGCCTTTGCAAACGAAGGGTTTGCTAGGGATTTGCTAGATGTTGTAGATACTCTAGAAGCAGCCCTTAATGTAGAAGCAAGTGATGAGTTAAGCACTAAGATAAAAGAAGGTGTTAAAAACACTCTTGATTTACTTCTTAAAAAGCTTAAAAATCACGGTGTCGAGCTTATAGAGGCAAAGGAAGGAGATGAGTTTAATCCAGAGCTTCACGAAGCTATGTTTTACGCAGAAAATGAAAATTTTAAGGCAAATGAGCTAACTCAAATTCTACAAAAAGGCTATAAGCTAAGAGATAGAATTTTAAGACACACAAAAGTAAGTGTGGCAAAATAAAATTAAAAGGATAAAAAATGGCAAAAGTTATAGGAATAGACTTAGGAACAACAAATTCTTGTGTGAGCGTTTATGAACGCGGAGAAAGCAAGGTTATACCAAACAAGGAGGGCAAAAACACAACCCCTTCTATAGTTGCCTTTACCGATAAGGGCGAGGTTTTAGTTGGAGATAGCGCTAAAAGACAAGCGGTAACTAATCCTGAAAAAACCATTTATTCTATAAAAAGGATAATGGGACTTATGATAAATGAGGAAGCGGCAAAAGAAGCTAGAAATAGACTTCCTTATCATATAGTAGATAGAAACGGAGCTTGTGCTGTTGAAATAGCTGATAAGCTTTACACTCCTCAAGAAATTTCAGCCAAGGTTTTGATGAAGCTAAAAGAGGACGCTGAAGCCTTTTTAGGAGATAAGGTTGTAGATGCTGTTATAACAGTGCCTGCGTATTTTAATGACGCACAAAGAAAGGCTACTAAAGAAGCAGGAACTATAGCTGGACTTAATGTTTTAAGAATTATTAATGAACCTACCTCTGCAGCCCTTGCTTACGGACTTGATAAAAAAGAATCTGAAAAGATAGTGGTGTATGATTTAGGTGGTGGAACCTTTGATGTAACCGTGCTTGAAACGGGAGATAATGTAGTAGAGGTCTTAGCAACAGGTGGAAATGCCTTTTTGGGCGGAGATGACTTTGATAATAAGCTTATAGACTTTTTAGCAAGCGAATTTCAAAGCGAAAATGGAATAGATCTTAAAAAAGATGTTATGGCTTTGCAAAGATTAAAAGAAGCGGCTGAAAATGCCAAAAAAGAGCTAAGCTCAGCAACTGAAACAGAGGTAAATTTACCTTTCATAACAGCTGATGCAAGTGGTCCTAAACACCTTGTAAAAAAGATAACAAGAGCCAAATTTGAAAGTATGATAGAGGGCTTAGTAAGTGAGACTATAGCTAAGATAAATGAGGTTGTAAAAGAGGCTGGACTTAGCAAGGATGAAATAAAAGAAATCGTTATGGTTGGAGGCTCAACCCGAGTGCCTTTGGTGCAAGAAGAAGTGAAAAAAGCCTTTAACAAAGACTTAAACAAATCAGTTAATCCAGACGAAGTCGTAGCCATAGGTGCTGCCATACAAGGAGCGGTTATAAAAGGTGATGTAAAAGATGTGCTTTTGCTTGATGTTACTCCTCTTTCTTTGGGTATAGAAACCTTAGGTGGAGTGATGACAAAGATTATAGAAAAAGGCACAACCATACCTACCAAAAAAGAGCAAGTTTTCTCAACTGCTGAGGATAATCAAAATGCAGTTACCATAAATGTTTTACAAGGCGAGAGAGAATTTAGTAGAGATAATAAATCCTTAGGAAATTTCAACCTAGAAGGAATTCCACCAGCTCCAAGAGGAGTGCCTCAGATTGAAGTAAGCTTTGATATAGACGCAAATGGAATTTTAACCGTTTCAGCTAAAGATAAGGCCACAGGCAAGGCTCAAGAAATCAAAATAACAGGCTCTAGCGGACTTAGCGAAGAAGAGATAAATAATATGGTAAAAGATGCCGAGCTTCACAAGGAAGAGGATAAAAAAAGAAAAGAGGTTGTAGAAGCTAGAAATTCAGCAGAAACCCTAGTGCATCAGGTTGAAAAATCCTTAAGTGAGCTTGGAGATAAGATAGCTGATGAGGACAAGGCAAACATACAAAAAGCACTTGATGAGCTAAAAGAAACGCTTAAAAATGAAAATGCCACTAAAGAAGAGATAGATAGTAAAATGAAAGCCTTAAGCGCTGCTTCGCATAAATTAGCTGAAAGTATGTATAAAAAAGAGGATGATAAAAAGGATGACAAGAAAAAAGATGACGATGTAATAGATGCTGAAGTAGAATAAAGCCTAAGTTTTACTTAGGCTTTTATAAAGAACAAAGCTCTAAATTTAAGCCAAAACCTTTCAAAGCTACAAAGTCTTTATCACAATTTGAACTTAGTAATTTTATATTTTCCACGCCAAAATATCTTAAAATTTGTGCTCCTATGCCGTAGTTTTTAAAATTTGTTTCTGTTGATTTGCTGCTTTGCATAAAAATTAAAATTCCGCCATTAGTACTTAGAAATTCTAACTGTTTTAAAAAATTATTAAATTTATCAGATGTAAGAAAATCAAAATCCTTGGAGCTTATGTGAAATTTCACATTTGCACTTTTTGAAACCTTGCCAAAACAAAATGCTATATGTTCTTGTTCGTTGTGGTCCTTAAAGATAAATTTTTTGGCCTTAAAATTTGCTATATTGCTATCTTCTTCTTTTGTGCAAGTTATTAAGCTTTCGTTTTTTAGTCTGTATTCTATCAAATCAGAAAGTGCTATCATATTTATGTCAAATTTTTTACAAAAAAGCTCTAAGTCCTTTCGTCTAGCCATTTCCCCGTCATCTTTTACTATCTCACATATCACGCAAGCTTCCTTAAGAGAGGCCAAGCGACACAAATCAACAGTGCCTTCAGTATGTCCTGTTCTTTCCAAAACACCGCCTTTTTTTGCAATTAAAGGATTTATATGCCCAGGACGCACGAAATCATCAGCCACAGCCTTATCATCAGCAAATATTTTGATGGTCATATCTCTTTCATAAGCACTCACACCGGTGCTAGCATTTTTTGCATCAACTGTTACGGTAAATGCTGTTTCGTGATTTGAAGTATTGTTAGATACCATTAAGGGCAAGTTAAAATGCTTGGCAAGCTCCTCGCTAAGTGCTACGCAAAGCACCCCTCTTGCATGTGTTATTGTAAAATTTACCTTTTCTTTGGAGCTAAACTGTGCTGCAAAGATTAAATCTCCTTCATTTTCTCTATCTTCAGCATCAACCATAACAAGCATTTTTCCTTCTTGAAGTTCTTTTATAGCTTGTTCTATCTTTATAAATGACATAATTTTTCCTTAAAATGTTTTAAAAAAGTAACAATTATACTTTTTATTTCTTGACATTTTAATTAAAATTCCTTATAATTACTACTTTTTTATTGGGGTATCGCCAAGCGGTAAGGCAACAGGTTTTGGTCCTGTCATTCAGGGGTTCGAATCCCTTTACCCCATCCACTTTTGACGCGAGGTGGAGCAGTGGTTAGCTCACTGGGCTCATAACCCAGGGGTCGAGGGTTCAAATCCCTCCCTCGCAACCATCATTTTACTTTTTCATCTACTAAATCATTGAATTTTTTTATGAAGTCCATAGGATCTACTTGATTTCCGCCAGCAAATATTCCAAAATGCAAATGAGCACCAGTTACTCTTCCGCTATCTCCGCTAAGAGCTATTACATCGCCTTTATTTACTTTTTGACCTACTTTAACCTTTATTTCGGAAAGATGGTAGTATTGAGAGAAAATTTTATAACCATGGTCTATTATAACTGAGCCTCCAGCGTAGTATCTGTCCTTTGCTAGTCTTACTACTCCAGAATTTGCAGCTAAAATAGGCGTGCCAACCTTAGCTCTAAAATCTGTTCCTGAATGATAGCTTGCCAAAGTGTTGTTAAAAACTCTTGCAGTTCCAAAATGACTTGTTATGGCAGAATCAAGAGGTTTTATAAATTTCCCATCATACAAAGCTTCGTCTGTAAAGGTGGCGTAAATTTTATTTGCTTCTTTTAATTCTTTTTGAATTCTAGCCAAAACTTCTTTTGGTGGTTTTACTTTATTTGCAGCAACGGTTAATTTTTCAACCTTATACGAGCCATCATAACCTAGCAAGTGGTAATTTTTAATCTCTCCATTTGCATAAAGTGCCGAAATTTTAGCCTCTTTGATAGGCTTTCTATAAGATGAGCTAAATATCAACATGACTTTATTATCATCACTTGGGTGCAGCATAAATCTTTCTTTTTTCTCTTTTTTGTCTAGATTGCTTTTACTTTGAATTTCTTTAAGTCCTTTTTTTCCAAATTCTAGTATCACAGCCTGGCCCTTAGTGATATTCATATCGTATGCAAAAGAAAATGCAAGAGCAAAAATTAAAACAAAAGATATTTTTTTCATAGGCTTATCTCCTTTATATCAGCTACAGTTAAAAAACTCTTATAGATGTTAAAAATAAGAGCTTGTCTGTTTTTCTTGATTTTTTCATCATCAACATTTATCATAACATTGTCAAAAAACTTATCTATAGGCTCTTTAAGCTCGAATAATTCTTTTAACAACTCGTACGGACTGTTATCTAGCTTGCACTTTTTAAAGCTAGCAAATAAATCCTTTTCCTCTTTTTCAAGTAATAAATTTTCATCTATATTTAGCTGTGTATTTTCATTTTTTATGATGTTTGCAAGTCTTTTAAAGGTGTCAAAATATGAGTTAAAATTCTCATCTTTGCTTAGTTTGATTAAGGCATTTATGCTTGAATTTAAATGAACTATATCTGTGCTTTTAGAACTTAATGCAGCCTTGATAAATGAGGCGTTTGCGTTATATAAGCTATACAGTCTTTCAAGTATGAAAGTTAGCAAAGTTTTCGTGTCAAAATTCTTATAATTTGGTGCTACTTTTTGTAAAAATTCATCAAGTTTAAAATTTATGTTTAAATTTATGATTATTTTTAGCACTCCAATAGCGGCTCGTCTTAAGGCGTAAGGGTCTTTTGTTCCGCTTGGAATTTTATTGATAGAAAATAAAGATAGCAATGTATCAAATTTATTTGCCAAGGCCACGATGCTGCTAAATTGCGTGCTTGGTAAGATATCATTTTCTGATTTTGGCAGATACTGCTCTAAGATAGCTAAGCATATTTCATCCTTAAAGCCCTCTTTTTTAGCGTAGTGATAACCCATAATCCCTTGCAAATCAGTAAATTCATACACCATTTGAGTGCTTAAATCAGCTTTTGAGTACTCTACAGCACTTAAAACATCATCTAACTTGCATTCTTTATAAATTTGACACAGTTCTTTTGCTAAGTTTTTTTCTCTTTGCACCTTATCATACATAGTTCCCAGACCCTCAAAATACGAAATCTTTTTCAAATTTTGCACTTGAAGTTTATTTTTCAGGTCGTTTTCGTAAAAAAACATGGCATCACTTAATCTAGCTCTTAAAACTCTTTCATTTCCATTTATTATAAAGTTGTAATCATCGCAAACCGCGTTGCTAACAACCACAAAGCTATTATGAAAAGCACCGTCTTTAAAAACACTAAAATATCTTTGATTTTCTCTCATAGAATTTATGATAACTTCGCTTGGCAGAGATAAAAATTCTTTTTCAAAGTTTCCTATCAAAGCACTTGGATATTCTGTTATAGCCACCACTTCATCCAAAAGCTCGCTGTCTTCTTTTATCTTTATTTTGTATTTTTCCTCTAGTTTTTTAAAATCGTCTAGGATTTTTTTTCTTCTTTCATCTTGATTTAAGATTACAAAATTTTCTTGCAAAATTTTAAAATACTCATCGCAGTCCTCAAAAGCAAAAGCTTCATAGGATACGCTTCTATGAACAAAGCTTGTTTTTGCACTTTTAACCCCGTAAATACTCATATCCACTAAATCATCGCCCAAAAGCACAGCTAAAGACCTTATAGGTCTTATAAATTCAAAGCTATTATCTTTCCAACGCATTGACTTGCCAAAATTTAGACAAGATATGAATTTTTTTATCATTTCCTCTAAAAGCTCTTTGCTTTCCTTGCCTTGAATTTCTTTTTCGTAGTATAAAACTTCTTTTCCCTTTATTTCTTTAAAGCAAAGTTCAGCTTCGCTTAGGCCTGTTTTTTTTAAAAAACTAAGTCCGGCTTGGCTTAATTTCCCATCTTTAAACGCCACATCCCTAGGAGCACCTATAAATTCAGCCTTGTGATTTTTTTGTTTTTGTAAGAATTTTGTATGGTAAAGAACCAATCTTCTTGGAGTGTAAAAAAAGCTAAAATCACTTTTTAAGCCGTATTCATCTAAAATTTTAGACCATTTTGTGCTGATATTAGGAAGTTCTTTTAAAAGAGGTATGGCTGGAAGCTCCTCAACGCCTATTTCTATTAACAACTTAGTTTCCATTTTAAACCTTAATATAAATTAAAAAGATTATTTTATCATATTTTGCTATCATTAAAGTATTTTTCAAAAAGCTTTAATAGCTCATTTGCATTACTAAATTCATTAGCTTTGCTTGTTGGCATATTCCATTTGGCGCTAAGATATGGTATGTTAGCGTTTTTAGCAGCTTCTTCATCTTTTTTACTATCACCAACAAACAAGGCCTTGTCAAAAGGGCTTTGATTTTGTATGAAATTTAGCATTTGTGGGCTTGGCTTTGGCTCTATCTTGGCTGATACGCCTACGATTATATTAAAATACTCACTTATTTTATGCTTACTAAGTATTTTGTCAAGAGAATCTTGCGGAGCGTTGGTAGCTATGGCTATATATGCACCTTTATTTTGCAAATAAGTAAGTATGTCTATCACGCCATCATATAATATAACGCTTTGTTCATAATGCTTTATAAAATACCTTTCAAAACCTTGTTTAAAAGTGCTATGCTCAAAATCATCTATGTTGTAAAGTATCTTAGCCCAGTCTTTACCCGGCGTGTTTATTGTATCTAGTATAAATCTCTCATCTAGGGCTTGTAAGTTTAAATTCTTTCTTATCTCATTTACCGCAGAGCTTATGGCATTTGCGCTATTTATAAGAGTTCCATCCATATCAAAAATAACAGTCAACATTAAAAGTCCTTAAATTTGTTTTTGTGTTTATCTTTTTTATATTTTTGTGAATTTTTAAGCTTATCTACAGCGTTGCTTTTCATTAAAAGTTCATTTTGTGCGAATTTCATGCTCAAACAATCATTTGCGAAGTCCTGCAAAGCCTTTGTGTATGGAGAATATAAAGTTACAGAAAAGTCATTTAAAAAAAGGCTCATCTTTTTTATCTTTTCGCAAAATAATTCTTGATTAAAATTATCTTTTTTTAACATAGAATTTGCTGCGTTGTAAAATTTTTCTAACTTTCTTATATAGCGGATTAGCTCTTGTTTGCTAGATGTTTTTTTCATTATAAAATATCAAATCAAAGCTATTTTTATGCTTTACAACCGCCTTACTTGACTTGCCTTGATGTCTTTCAAGCTCTAGTCTTAGCTCATCTATCAAGGCTTCAAATTCATTTATTTGTCTTTTGAGTTTTAATATCACATCAACACCCGCTAAATTCACGCCCATATCTCTGGTAAGTCTAAGTATTAATTTAATCTTATCAATGTCTTTTTGCGAGTACAACCTCATTTTACCATCTGTTCTGCTTGGTTCTATAAGGCCTTCTCTTTCATACTGTCTTAAGGTTTGCGGGTGTATGCTTAAAACCTTTGCTACAACTGATATAAGATAAACCGGTTCTTCATAAGTATGCTGCATTTTTACTCCTTAAGGAAGTTTTTCTTCTAACATTTTTAATAAATCCTTGTCCAAATCCTCAGTATTTGGCAGGACAACATTTATATTTAAATACAAATCCCCATAAATATTTGTCTTTCTGTTTTGTACTCCATAGCCTTTAAGTCTTATTTTTTGGCCATTTTTTGTGTTTTGAGGTATTTTTATGTTTACTTCTTTTCTTGGTGTTTGAATTGTGATTTTATCTCCAAACAAGGCCATTTTTAAGCTAATATCAACCTTTTTATACAAATCATCGTCTTTTCTTTCGTATTCTTTGCTTTCTTCGATTTCAACCTGTATTATCAAATCCCCTCTTGCTCCGTTAAAAGACGAGCCTTTGCCTCGAATTCTTAGCTTTTCTCCCTCTTTTATGCCATGAGGTATTTTTATGGTGATATTTTCTTGATTAAAAGTTATCTTTTGCTCGCCGCCTAAAATAGCTGTGTTGAATGGAATTTTTATCTTTGCGTTTAGGTCTAAATTTTGCGCTGTATTATTAAAATTAAATCCGCTGCTAAATCCACCTGAAAAGCCTGAATTTCTGGAGTTAAAACCGCCTCCAAAATTTGCAAACAAATCATGCAATATATCGTTAAAATCAGCCCCGCTAGCTCCGCGTGAAAAATCTTGAAAACTCTGCCCGCCAAAGATTGAATCGCCGTATCTGTCGTATTTTTTTCTCTTGTTTTCATCGCTTAGAATTTCATACGCTGCGTTGATTTCTTTGAATTTTTCTTCGGCTCCTTTTTCTTTGTTGATGTCTGGGTGATATTTTCTTGCTAATCTTCTATAAGCTTTTTTTATTTCATCTGCGCTTGCAGTTTTTGAAACACCTAAAGTATCGTATAAACTATTATTCATTTTAAGTAAACCCTTGAATTTTTATTAAATTTTTCCTGCAGTATAACATAAACCTTTAGTGTAAGTCAATCAACTTTTTTAAGTTTTTGTGATTTAGACTTATTTTGTTAACGATTTGATAAATTATAAATTTTATACTTCACTCAAATACTTAAAAATTGAGGTTTGATATGGTTAGAAAGCTTATTTTAACATCTATATTAAGTTCTTTTGTTTTGGCTGCTAACATTAACATTAAAGAAGCTAATGATAATGCTCAAAGAATTCAGCCCGGCGGTGATAACGGTGCTATTTTGTCTTACTATAATGTCATCAAGGATGCGAAAAATTCAGTTGTTAATATCTCTACTTCAAAAACAGTCGCAAGGGCTAGAGACCCATTCTTTGACAACTTTTTCAATGACCCTTATTTTAGGCATTTTTTTGACATACCACAGCAAAGAGGAGGGGGCAAAGAGGTTGTAAATTCCTTGGGCTCTGGTGTTATCATCTCCTCTGATGGATATATAATTACAAATAACCATGTGGTGGAAAACACGGACGAAATCACAGTTACTTTGGCAAACAAAGATGAAGAATACAAGGCTAAGATAATAGGAAGCGACCCAAAGACTGATTTAGCCGTTATTAAGATAGAGGCTTCGAATTTATCGGCTATTTCTTTTGCTGATTCTGATGATTTGCTGGAAGGGGATTTGGTCTTTGCTATTGGAAATCCTTTTGGGGTTGGTTCAAGCGTAACTAGCGGTATAATTTCGGCCTTAAATAAAGACAATATAGGCCTAAATCAATACGAAAATTTCATACAAACAGATGCTTCTATAAATCCTGGAAATTCAGGCGGGGCATTGGTTGATAGCAGAGGAGCTTTAATAGGCATAAACTCAGCAATCCTTTCAAGAAGCGGAGGAAATAACGGCATAGGCTTTGCCATACCTTCAAATATGGCTAAAAATGTAGCAAAATCTTTAATCCAAAAGGGTAAGGTAGAGCGAGGATTTTTAGGCGTTAGCATAAGTTCTTTACAAGGCGATAGCAAAAATGTATATAGCAACAAAGAGGGTGCTTTAATAACTGATGTAGAAAACAACTCAGCAGCGCAAAAAGCAGGCTTAAAAAGAGGGGATTTGATAATTAAGGTTAATGATAAAAATATCAAAAATGCCAATGACTTGAAAAACTACATAGGCAGCTTAGCTCCTAATGAAAATATTGTCGTAATTTATGAAAGAGATAGGGTGGTAAAAAGCGTAAGTTTTGCCTTGCAAGCACAGGGCGATGTTTTAAGCGATAATGGCCTTATAGACGGGCTTGAGTTAAAAAATTTAGATAAAAATTCAAGGTCATCAATTCCGCACTCGATTAACGGTGTTTTAGTATCTGGCGTTAAGGCAAATTCAAAGGCTGATAATGTAGGCTTTGAAACAGGAGATGTAATCATAGCTGTAGAACAAATAGAAATTAAGAATTTAGAGGATTTGTCCTCTGCGTTAAAGCAAAATAGGTCTAAAAGCTTTGTTAAAATTTGGGTTTACAGGCAAGGTTACACACAGCTTTTGGTTCTTAGATGAGCTTACTTTTTGTTAGAAAAAATATTTTAAAATGTGTTTAATTTTTCGTGAGGGAGAGTTATGGTCAATATTCTTATGATAGAGGACGATTTAGAATTAGCAGAGATTATCGCAGAATACCTTGAAAAATTTGAAATGAAGGTAGATATAGCACACGAGCCGTATATAGGTCTTTCAAAGCTTGCTTTAAAAGAGTATCAGCTTATTATTTTAGATTTATCCTTGCCAGGACTTGATGGCTTGGAGGTTTGTGAGGAAATTCGCAAAAAATACGACACGCCTATAATCATATCAAGTGCCAGACATGATATAAGTGATAAGGTAAATGCTTTAGAATTAGGTGCTGATGATTATTTGCCAAAACCTTACAATCCACAAGAACTGCAAGCAAGGATTAAAAGCCACTTAAGACGGATAAATACGACCAAAAAAACAATAGCAGACACAGTTAAAGATTTAGTTTATGACCAATACAAACACATCATAACTATGAAAGGCCAAGAAATAAATTTAACAAATGCCGAATTTGACATACTTTCTTACCTTATAAAAAAAGAAGGCGGGGTTGTAAGCAGGGAGGAATTAGTCTATAACTGTACTTCGATTAGCGAGGATTCTAGCAATAAAAGCATAGATGTGATTATAAGTAGGATTAGACAAAAAATGGGCGATGACCCTAAAACTCCAAGATATATACATTCTATAAGGGGCATAGGCTACAAGCTTACCCAATGAACAAATCATCTATCTTTTACACCATAACCTTTATTTTTATCCTAGCCATAGTAAGCGTTGTTTTAGCTTTTTTATGGCTTATTGCCTATGACCAGCAAAACTACACCGATGAGCTAAATGCTAAGTATTCTTTGGTGGCTAATGCTAGATTGCTGTATTTTAGTGGCATTATAGATGAAAGAGAATTTAAAGAACAAACCAAGAATTATAAAATGGAAGCCGTTACTGATTTAGCAGAGATGAGACAGGTTATTTTTAGGGGCGAAGTTTTAGCAAAAGCCTTTGCAAATAATGGCATAGTAGAAATTGTCTCATATAAAAGAGATATTTATCTTAAGATAATTTATAATTCTAGATTATATCTTTATGTGGACCAAGAATACGAAAGTTATCGTTATTTTATAATCCGCTTTATGGCTCTAAGCGTTGTACTTATACTTATCTTTCTTTATGTTTATACGATTAAAAAATTAAGACCCTTATCTTTGCTAAGAAAACAAATAGATAAATTTGCAAACAACAAGTTGGACGAAATAGAGGATGTAAGCTCGGGAAAAGATGAAATTTCACAGGTTGCAAGTGCGTTTTTTACAGCCATTACTCAAATTCAAAAATTAAATAAATCAAGACAATTTTTCATAAGAAATATAATGCACGAGCTTAAAACGCCGATTACAAAAGGACTTATCACCCTTGAAATGATAGATGATAGCAAGTATAAAGAAAGGCTTAGCGGAATTTTTTATAGGCTCGAGCTTTTGATAAATGAATTTGCAGCAGTCGAGCAAATCGCCTCTGGAGCTACCTTTGTAAATAAGAAAAAATACAATATCTTAGATTTGATTGATGAGGCAAAAGAAGTTGCCATGAGCGATGAAAATAATGTCAAAATTTTAAACAACGAAAGCTTTTTTGTTAGTGCTGATTTTAAACTTTTTTCAACCGCGATTAAAAATATGATAGATAATGGAGTGAAATACGCGGATGATAGGATTATAGAGATAGAAATTAATGAAAAGTATTTGTGCTTTAAAAACAAGGGTAAGGGGCTGGATTATTCTTTAGAGTATTACACACAAGCTTTTACGCAAGGTAACAAGCAAAAAGATAGCTTTGGTTTGGGGCTTTACATAGTAGATACTATATTAAAATCTCACAATATGTTCCTTGATTATGAATATGAAAATGGAGTCAATAAATTTTATTTTAAAAATTTAGATAAAATAATCATAAAAGAATGAAAGGTATAAATGTCAAGATTAGATAAAAAAGAGGCTTTGCACTTGCTGCAAAATGCTGATTTATACGAGCTTGGAGAATTAGCCTATAAAAAAAAGCAAGAATTACACCCAGAAAAAATCACAACCTTTGTTGTGGATAGAAACATAAACTACACTAATGTTTGTTGTATAGATTGTGATTTTTGTGCCTTTTATAGACACGCAAAGGATGATGACGCTTACATCCTAAGCTTTGAGGAGATAGGTAAAAAGATAGAGGAATTACTTGCCATAGGTGGCACTCAAATTCTTTTTCAAGGCGGAGTGCATCCAAAGCTTAAGATAGAGTGGTATGAGGACTTGGTGGAGTTTATTTCTAAAACTTATCCTAGTATAACCGTGCATGGTTTTTCAGCAGTTGAGATAGCTTACATAGCTAAAATTTCAAAAATTTCTATAAAAGAAGTCTTGCAAAGATTGCAAAAAAAGGGACTTTTTTCAATCCCAGGAGCAGGAGCTGAAGTTTTAAGCGATAGGGTTAGAGACGAGATAGCACCGCATAAATGCGATACAGACACTTGGCTTGAGGTGCATAAAAACGCACATAGTATAGGTATGAAAAGCACTGCTACTATGATGTTTGGTACTATTGAAACTGATGAAGAGCTAATAGATCATTTTGAGCATTTAAGAAAGCTTCAAGATGAAACAGGAGGTTTTAGAGCCTTTATTTTGTGGTCTTTTCAAGGAGCAAATACAAAGCTTATGCAAAAACACCCAGAAATTTTAAAGCAAAGCTCAAATAAATACTTAAGATTGTTAGCGCTTTCAAGACTTTATTTGGATAATTTCAAAAACATACAAAGTTCTTGGGTAACTCAAGGCTCTTTAATAGGACAGCTTGCCCTTAAATTTGGAGCAAATGACTTAGGCTCAACGATGATGGAGGAAAATGTCGTATCCGCAGCCGGAGTAAGCAATAAGATGAACCAAGATGAGATGATAAATCTTATAAAAGGGCTAGGAGAAAAACCGGCTAAAAGAAATACAGCCTATGAAATTTTAGAAAGGTATTACTAAATTTAGCTAGTTGTCTTTCTCTAGCTAAATTTATATCTTAATTTTTCCTTATATTTTGTGACAATCTTAAACATTTACTTAATACTTTTTTAACACAAAATCAACACAGATAAATATTTGCAAGAAAAAATGCAAAAAAAAAAACGAATTTTTTAAGATATAATCACCTTTTCTAAATCAAAAATTTAAACAAAGGTGGTTTTATGAAAAGAATTTTTCTTTTTTTCGTATCTCTTTTAGTTGTCTCTAGCTTTTTAAAGGCTGAAAATAGCGGAGGCTTTATGGGTATTGATATAGCTAGAAACTACGGCTCTCAAGAAGTTACCCAGATAGGTGGTCCAAATGATGGCAAAACTTGGAAAAATTTAGGCTTAAAAGGCTTAAAAATAGGTTTTTTAGCTGGTTATAAACACTTTTTTACCCAAAATTTTGGTATAAGAGCTTACGGGCAATTTGATTATGGCGCCTTGCTAGGATATGATAGAATGGGCTTAGAAAATGGCGATAAAAGAATGGCAGCTGGTGCTTTGAGCATAATGGGAAATGTTGATGCGATGTATAATTTTTGCGACTGCGATAACAGAATTTTTGGTGCTTATACAGGTCTTAGCTTGGGCTACATAGATTATCACATCTCAAATATAGGCGTTGTTGAGGGCGTGGATATGGCTTTTAACATAGGCTTTAGAGCTGTATTTTCTGAAAGACATAGCTTAGAGCTTTACAGACGCTTTGGTAAAAGCCTTACAGCTGGTGGTATAAAATATGCTGATGGAGACCAGGTAAGAACTAGAACTATGAAGATGTCAAGACCTGATATAACAGGCATTAGATATGTAGTAAATTTCTAAGATAATGCTTAAAAAATTTCTACTTATTTTTATCTGCTCTCTTTGCTTGGCTGAGGAGAGCTCTTATTTTTTCGGCGTGGATGCTCTAGATTTTAGGATAAATGAAGAGCTTAGTACTTCTACCCTGTCCTATAAAAACCGAGATGTAAAAGGACATAGAATGGGCATCTTGCTTGGATATAAGCACTTTTTTAATGAAAGCTTTGGTTTTAGAATTTATGGAAATTTTAACTACGGCTCTTTAATCGGCGAGGATATACTTAGTAAAAAAGGCTTTTTTGTAAAAAGTGCAAATTTTTTAACTCATCTTGACGCCTTGTATAATTTTTGCAAATGCTATGAACACGAAGTGGGGCTTTACACAGGCATAAGTCTTGGCTATATAAATTATGATATAAGGGAGCAGGGCTACATAAATGCCTTTGATTCTGCCTTAAGTTTTGGCTTTAGAATTTCTTTCATAGGAGGACATAGTTTTGAGCTTTACAGACGATTTGGCTTACCTATAAATGCTTCTACATACAAATTTAATCACATAAAAATTCATCAAGCCGACAACACAGGCATTAGGTATTTTTTACATTTTTAGTTTAAATAAGATATGTTAAGCTTTTTTTTAATAAATAAACTCTACATTTATTAAAAGTTTATTTTTCCTAAATACTTAGAAATTTACAAATTTAAACTGTATATATTTTATAATTTTCCATAAGATTTTAGTAAAAAGATTTTTGTATTAAATTTTTTGTATAATTTTGTATTTCATTAATAAGGAAATTTTTAGTGTTAGAAATTTTAAAAAACTACATAAAAAACATACAAAACTTAAGCTTTGATGATAACGAATACTCTTACAACAATTCCTTTCACTCTTTTATCAAGGAAAGTTCTTTAAAATTTAGTAAAAAACTTTCTTTAAGTGAGCAAAAAAGGCACAAAAGTATATTAATTCCTGATTACACCATATATAAAGATACTCTTATATCAGGGCTTATAGAGTTAAAAGCCGTTTCAAAAGACATAAAGGATATAGAAAAATTTTTTAAAGATGCAAAGGCAAAAGAGCAAATTTTTAAATACTTCGAACTTTGTAAAAACATCTTGCTAAGCGATTATTTAAATTTTCATCTTTTAAGCCTTGACGAGAAAAATAATTTACGAGTTTTACTATCTATAAATCTTTGTGAGCTTACAAATTTAAAAAATATAGCAAAATCTTTAAAGCAAAAAGAAGATTCAAGCTCCTTTTTTAAAGAATATGACTTAAAACAAAAGGCTAGGGAATTTGAAGATCTTTTTGAAATCTTTTTTAATAAAGAGCCAAGTTCTATAAATTCTGCCTCTGATTTTGCAAATGCTTTAGCTATTAGGACAAAAATGCTTAAAGAAAAGCTTTCGCAAAATACCAATAATAATGAGATAATCCAAATCTATAAAACATTTAACGATATCTTGTATAAAGGAATTTTAGATGATGATAAATTTGCTGATTCTTTTGCGCAGGTGATAACTTACGGCTTGTTTTTAGCTAGGCTAAATATAGATGAAAAAATAGAACTTGATAATGCAAAAAGATTTATACCTAAAAATTTTCCCCTCATAAAGTCTATGTTATCTTTCTTAGATAGTGAAAAATTAGACGAACTTGATATGGACATAAAATACATTATAAAAGATATTATTAATATTATAAATCATATAGATATAGGCTCTTTGGTAAGGGAGCTAAACAAAATTTCTCAAAAAGATTTATATGGTGAATATATACATAAAGACCCTTATATACATTTTTATGAAAGTTTTTTAAGCAAATATGATAAGGACTTAAGAAAGCTTAGAGGGGTTTATTACACCCCGACTCCCGTTGTCAAATTTATAGTAGATAGTATAGATTTGTCTTTAAAAAAACATTTAAATCAAGAAAAAGGTTTAGTAACAGCTCTTGATAGTGAAAAAATTACACTTTTAGACTTTGCCACAGGCACGGGAACTTTTTTGCTTGAAGCTTTTCGTAAGGTTTATGACGGTGTAAAAGATGAGATACCTAGCTCAAAAAGTCCTAAATTTGATGATTTTAAGAGATATTTTAAAAAGATTGTAAAAAATTTTAAAGGTTTTGAACTTTTGATAGCTCCCTATGTTATAGCACATTTAAAAATATCTCAGGTGTTTAAAGATGAATTTAACTTTGCTCTAGAAAATACAGATAAAAAAGAATATGAAATTTTAAATATAAAACTTACAAATACCCTACATTTTGATGACGATAAAAATAAACATCAAAATATTTTTTCTCAAATGTCAATATTAAAAGAGCTTTCAAATGAATTTTTAGAGGCTCAAAATGTGAAAGAAAAAGAAATTTTAATTATCACAGGCAACCCTCCTTATAGTGGTGCAAGCAGTAATAAAGGCTTATATGAAAAAGAAGTGCAAGTTGCCTATAAAAACCCAATGGAGACACCAAACAATCCAACAGCTATTCTAAAAAATAATAAAATAGAAAAAGAGAAAAATCCCAAATGGCTTTTAGATGATTATGTGAAATTTATCCGCTTTGCTGAAAGTAAAATTGAATCTCAAGAGGGCGGAATCTTTGCCTTTATCTCTAATAATAGCTTTTTAGACAACCCCACTTTTCGCGGTATGCGTTATCATCTCATGCAAAGCTTTGATACACTCTATATCCTAGATTTGCATGGCAATACACGCAAAAAAGAGCTATCACCTGATGGCAGCAAAGATGAGAATGTGTTTGACATAATGCAGGGCGTGAGCATTAATATCTTTATGAAAAATAGAAATTCACCTTTGGGTAATCACACAGAATCAAAAGAGCCATCCTGCCAAATCTATCACTATGACCTCTATGGCAAACGCAAAGACAAATACAACTTTTTGTATGAAAATAGCTTAGATTCTATCCCTTGGAATCGCCTAAACCCAAAACCACCCTTTTTTCTTTTTATCCCACAAAATGAGAGCTTAAGAGAGGAATACGACAAGGGCATAAGCGTTAAGGATATGTTTAGAATCTCAAGTGTGGGGGTTGTAACAGGAAAAGATTCTGTATTTATTGCCAATGATATGCAAACACTAAAAGAACAGATAATTAATTATTGCAATGAATTTGATGAAGAGTTAGCACAAGATATTGCCTATCGTCCATTTGATATTAGGAAAATTTACTACGATGTAGCAAAAATTGCAAGAGCTAGAAAGGAGGTTATGGAGCATTTCTTACAAGATTCTATGTCATTGCAAGGCGAAGCCGAAGAATCTAAAGATATAGGGTTAGTTTATAAGCGTGGTTTTCCAAACACGCAAAGTGGGCAAGGTTTTGCAACGAAAAATATTATAGATTTTAGAACTTGGTCTTGTGCTGGAATGCAAGGTGGCGACTATATCTCACCCCTTTATCTCCAAAATACAGAATCTACACAAAAAAATCTCAAAAAGAGTGAGAAAGAAAGTCTTTTTGATGATGAGGATATTTTCCAAGGCAAAGAGCGCATAGAGAATTTCACGCCAGAGTTTAGGTCCTTTGTAGATTCTAAATACACTTGGAATCTCAAGGACATAAAGGCAAATCCGCATTTGTTTTTAGATTCTCACACCCTCACACCCGAGGCGATTTTGAGCTATATCTATGCGGTGTTATTTCATAAAGACTACCGCGAAAAATACATAGACTTTCTTAAAATCGATTTTCCTAAAATCCCCTTTGTAGAATCCAAAGAGAAGTTTATAGCCCTAAGTAAGCTAGGCTTAGAGCTTATGAGTGTGCATTTGATGGCAGACAACGAGAGAGAGAGAGAGAGAACAGAAATTAATGAGAATGAATCGCAATATTGGGCTAATCTTGCCAAGACAACTAGTAAGTCAGGAATACAAACACACATTCATAGCTCACACGATAATGGAGATGTGCTATATCTCCAACAAAACCAAAGAAGGGAACTACATATTCCCCCTCTACCTCTACAACACCAAGCGGGCAAGGAAGATTCTATGCAAAGAGTAAATATCGCCCTTGTATGTGATAGAGGCTGCAAACTACATAAAATCGATAATATGTTCATCACGCAAAATATCATTGATTTACACCTAGTGGGAAGCGGAAGCTATGTCTTCCCGCTCTATCTTTATAATAAGGAAAGCTTATGAATGCTTTAGAATCCATCGGTGAGCCGCTGTTTTTAGATATGGCAAATAAGGTTTTAATCATTGAAAAGCCAAGTTACAAAGAGAGTGAGCAAAGGCTTTTTGTCAATGAATCTTTATATTTTGATAAGGTAAGCAAAGAGGTATGGGCGTATAAGATAGGGGGCTATCAAGTCTTAGATAAATACCTAAAGAGCCATAAGGGAGAGGAGATTGACTATGAACACTTTCAAAAGATAATCCAAAGTCTTACAAAAAGCCTAGAGCTAGAAAATGAAATTTCAAATATAAGTTTTATTAGCTAAAAGCTGTATAAAGTTTTTAGCTTAGTTTATTTAAAATGGGATTTTAAAATTTAAATTTACTGATGTATTTTTTAACAAAAAGATTAAAATTTACTTAAAAATACATTTTATCCAAACAGATATTTAAAATTATGCTATACTTTGTTTCCAAAAAGTTTCCATTTTCTTTTAAACTTAGAAGAAAATTTTTCAAGGAGTTTATATGAGAAAAGCAATTTTCTTATCTTTAAGTGCTTTTTCTTTAATGTTTGCAAATGAGCTTAAAATAGCTGGTTCATCTACGGTTTATCCATTTACTAGTTTTGTAGCAGAAGAATATGCAGCTGTGAAAAATACTAGAACGCCAGTGGTTGAAAGTATAGGAACCGGCGGCGGATTTAAAGTTTTTTGTGAAAATAAAATAGATGTTGCAAATGCTTCAAGGGCTATTAAGCCAAGCGAATTTGATGTTTGTAAAAAAAATGGGGTTAAAGATGTCTTAGGTGTTATGATAGGTTACGATGGCATAGTTTTAGCTCAAAATAAAAGCAACATACCTCTAAATGTTACTATGAAACAACTTTTTTTAGCTCTTGCTAAGGATATTCCTCAAAATGGAAAATTAATCCCAAATCCTTATAAAAACTGGAATGAAATCGACCCTTCTTTACCAAAAAGAAAAATTTCAATTTATGGACCACCTTCAAGCTCAGGGACAAGAGATACTATAGAGGAACTTTTGCTTGTAAAGCAGTCTAAGAATTTCAAAGAATACGGAAAAGAATCTGGAAAATATAAAACCATAAGACAAGATGGTGTTTATATACCAAGTGGAGAAAATGATAATTTAATAGTAACTAAGCTTGTGGCTGATAAAGATGCTGTAGGGCTTTTTGGCTACGGCTTTTTAGCTTCAAATAAGGACAAAATTTCAGCCGCAAAGATAGATAATATAGAAGCTAATGAGAAAAATATTTCAGAAGGAAAATATTCTCTTGCGAGATCATTATATATATATGTGAATGCTAAAAATACTGCCGCTATTGATTTTGCCAAGCTTTATATGAGCGATGATTTATCATCAAATAAGGGTGAGTTATCAAAGATAGGTTTGGTTCCTTTGAATGCTGATGAGCTTAAAAAAACACAGCAGCACATAGATAAAGCCGGGCTTTTAAATGATGAGCTAGTAAAGGCAGGAAAAGTCTTTTGATAAGAGAAAAGCTTATAAAATTTAGCCTTTTTTTATGTGCCTTAGTAAGCGTAGTGGTAAGCTTTGCCATTATGCTTACTGTGCTTATAGAAGCTCTTAAGTTTTTTCAAAAAGAAAGCATTTTTACCTTTTTATTTTCCACTCAGTGGGCTGCAGATCAAGCCTTTGTTTCCATAGACGGAACGACAGGACACGGGGTTTTTGGGGCTGCTTCTTTGTTTTGGGGCACCTTTTATATCTCTGTTATAGCTATGATAACAGCTCTTCCTTTAGGTGTTATGTGTGCTATTTATCTTGGTTGCTTTGCTGGTAAAAAGTCCAAAAATTACTTAAAACCTGTTTTAGAAGTTATCGCTGGAATTCCAACCGTTGTTTTTGGATTTTTTGCTGTTATAGTTATAGCCCCTTTTATAGTTATGTTTTTTTCAGCTCTTGGCATAAGTGCTAGTTATGAAAGTGCCTTAGGAGCCGGTTTTATAATGGGTATAATGATAGTGCCTATAGTTGCGTCTTTGTCTCAAGACTGTATCGAGGCTGTTAATGCAAAAAGGATAAATGCGGCGTATGCACTTGGTATGACTAGAAAAGAAGTTGTCTTCGCTGTTATCTTGCCAGAGGCTATGCCAGGCATTATAGCTGCTTGTTTGTTAGCTCTTTCAAGAGCCTTAGGAGAGACTATGATAGTTGTTATGGCTGCTTCTTTAAGGCCTAATATGAGCTTTAATTTTCTTGAAGATATGACAACAGTTACCGTGCATATAGTCCAAGCCTTGCAAGGCGATCAAGCCTTTGATAGTTCTTTAGCCTTGAGTGCTTTTTCTCTCGGGCTTTCTTTATTTATCATAACTCTTATTATAAATATGATAAGCGTTTATTTAATTAATAAATTTCATAAAGGAAAAAGTTTATGAAAATATTTTTAAAGCAACGCAAGAAATCATCTAAGAGATTTAAACTGTTTTGCAAAACAGGGCTTTATATAAATATGGTATTTTTGATAATATTTTTAGGAAGTATCACTTATCTTGCATTTCCAGCATTTAGTCAGACTTATGTTTTAATTAAAGAAGATAGCAATGATTCTGTTAAAAATTTATTATCAAGAACAGAAAGAAGAGTTTTAAGAACTGAGCAAAATTTAACTTTTCCAAGATGGATGCTTGCAAATTCTGAAGTTGATCAATTTGTTAAAAATAAATTTAACCGTCTTGAAGAATGGGATAGGTATCTAGTTTTTAGACTTATGCAAGAAAATGAGGTAAAAAGGAAATTTAATATATCTTTTTTTGCTAATGGAGATTCTAAGGTAGCACCCGAAAATTCTGGTATTTTAGCTTCCGTTGTAGGAACCTTGCTTTGTATGATTGTGTGTATGGTAGTAGCTGTGCCAATAGGTGTTGCTACGGCTATTTATTTAGAGGAATTTGCTAAACAAAATTTACTAACTCATACCATAGAGGTTTGCATAAATAATTTAGCAGGAATTCCTAGTATAATTTTCGGACTTTTAGGACTTGGTCTTTTTATAAATTTTTTTGGTATGCCACGTTCCTCTGCTCTTGTCGGCGGTCTTACCTTAGCGATAATGTCTCTTCCTATTATAATAGTATCTACAAAAGCAGCTTTAAAAAGTGTAGATGTGAGTATGAAAAATGCAGCCGAGGCACTAGGTTTTACAAAATGGCAAATGGTAAAAGGTATCATTTTGCCACTTGCTATGCCTATGATACTTACTGGTTCTATCTTAGCACTAGCCCAAGCCATAGGAGAAACAGCTCCTTTGATGATCATAGGAATGATAGCCTTTATACCAGATGTGGCAGCTTCTTTGAGTGAGCCAACAACGGTTTTACCTGCCTTGATTTATAATTGGGCTTCTATGCCAGAGAGGGCTTTTTTAGAAAGGGCTGCAGCCGGAATTTTAGTTCTTTTGGCTCTTTTAGTTGTGCTTAATTTGAGTGCTATATTGTTAAGAAAATACTTTCAAGGAAAACATTCGTGGTAGCAAAAGTAGTAAATTTAAACCTTTTTTACGGCAAAAAACAAGCTTTATTTGATATAAATATGCAAATAGCTAAGAATAAAATTACGGCACTAATAGGTGCTTCTGGTTGTGGTAAATCCACTTTTCTTCGTTGTTTTAATAGAATGAATGATAAGATAGCAAAGATTAGCGGACTTGTAGAAGTCGGCGGCAAAGATGTTCGTTCTCAAGATGTTGTTGTGCTGAGAAAGAGGGTTGGTATGGTTTTTCAGCAACCAAATGTATTTGTTAAAAGTATTTATGAAAACATAGCTTATGCCCCTAGATTACATCATATGATAAAAAGCAAAGATGAGGAAAGAGCTTTAGTTGAATCTTGTCTTACTAAGGTTGGTTTATTTGAGGAAGTAAAAGATAAGCTTAAAACAAATGCCATGGCATTATCTGGAGGTCAGCAACAAAGACTTTGTATAGCTAGAGCTTTGGCTATAAATCCAAGCCTATTGTTACTTGATGAACCAACTTCAGCACTTGATCCTATCTCATCTGGCGTTATTGAAGAGCTTTTAAAGGAGCTTAGCCATAATCTTTCTATGATAATGGTAACTCATAATATGCAGCAAGGAAAACGTGTGGCTGATTACACAGCCTTTTTTCACTTAGGAGAATTAGTTGAATTTAATGAAAGCAAGGAATTTTTTGAAAATCCAAAGGAAGAAAAAACAAAAGCTTACTTAAGCGGTGCTTTTGGTTAAGCTACATAAAATTTGGTGCGTCATTTGAAAAAAGCACCAAATCCCCATTTTGCGTTACCTTAGCAAGTGTATCGACTAACTCATTTTTATCTTTTAGTATGATTTTTTCTATGCTTAATTCTTTATTAAAAAGCTCGGCATTTTTATGGCTTGTGATGATGGCTAAATCAAAACATTTATTTATGATTTTTGCTAGTTTTATATTTTCCTCATCATTTACTTCCATTATGCCCGGACTTACTAAAACCCTGCGTCCCTCATAATTTTTGCAAAGCTCGTAACTTTTACTCATACCGGAAAAATTTCCATTAAAGCCATCATCTATTATAAATTTTGGCTCTTTTGAGATGATTTGTAGTCTGTGTTCTACTTGCTTTACATTTTTTAATCTTTTTTGAATTTCATCCACACTAAGCCCTAAATACCTAGCGCAAATTATGCAAGCACAAAGATTGTAAGCATTAAATTCTCCAAGCAAAGAGGCTTTAAACTCACACTCTTTTTCATCTAAGCTCATCTTAAAGCAAAGTCCATCAAGTGAGGCTTTTACTTCTTTTATCCTAGTATCATATATGAGCTTTTTCTCATCTTCGCTTTCTTTTGTGCTACTGTGTAAGAAAGCCTTTTGAAGTCTTTTTGAGCTAAGTGCTTCAAGCTTTGTTTTTCTTATATTTTCCTTGTTTTTAAAGTATTCTAAATGTGAGCTTCCTATCTCGCCCACTATGCAAAGCTGAGGATTTAAAAGCTTAGTTATTTCTAGTATATCTCCCTTTTTTCTAGCTCCTGCTTCGGCTATGTAAATTTCGCTATCAGAGCTTAAATTTTCATTTATATCCTGAACTATACCCATAAGGGTATTTACGCTTCTTGGAGTTTTATAGGCTAAAAAATCATCCTTTAAAAGATCGTATAAAAAATTTTTAATGCTGGTTTTTCCATAACTTGCGGTGATTAGGATGATTTGTAGTTCCTTCATAGAGCTAATCTTTTTTTTAGCCTTTTTGTAAAAATATCTAGCCTCAAAGAAAGAATAAATTTTTAAGATAAAAAGTGCTAAAAAAGGAGCTAAGATAGAAAATCTATAATCCACATCCTTTATGATAAGGGCAAAAAATAAAACAAAAAGGCCGTTAAATACAAAAAAAAGCTTAACCTTTTTTGTAAAAACCAGCTTTTTATCAAGCTTTTTATGCCAGATAAAAAGTATTAAACAAAAGGGCAAAAATAAGAGCAAAAAAAGCTTGTAAGAGTATGCAAAAACTAGGCTTGGCAAGAGTAAAAAATAAAAATGCCACAGGGGTTTTGAAAAATGAAAGCAAATTCTTTCTATCTTGTATGAATACCACTGCAAGGCAGTTATAAGATAAAAAGATAAGGCAAAAGAAAGTGCAAAGATGGCTGTTGTTAAGCCGATGTATTCGTAATTCATTTTAGCTCTTTTTTACAAAATTCGTCTATACTTTTAGCCTCTTTTAAAAAGAAAAAATGATCTCCTTTTAGACTATAAAATTTACTATCTTTTATAAGAGAGTGGATTTTTTCTCCGCTTTTTAAAGGAGTTGCGCTATCATCTTCGCCCCAAAATATCAAAGCATTTGTTTTTAAAGAGGCAAAAATTTCGCTAAAATCCTCATCCACAACCCTCTTAAAAGTCTTATACATAAGCTCACTCATACCTTTTACATCTTTTGAGACAAAATACTTTCTAAGTTTGCTAAAACCTAGAAATTTAAAAGCCTTAAAAAGTGCTATTTTAGCTTTAATTTTAAAGCTTTTTTCCCATTTTATACCGGCACTAGATAAAAGTATGAGATTTTTTATGTCAAGTTCTTTACAAAGCAGAGCCGAAATTTTACCCCCAAAAGAATGTCCCATTATGGTATCAATTTTGTAATTTTTCTCACTTATGAATTTGGCTAAAAGCTTTGCATGCTCAAAGCTATCTAGGTCCTTTTTTATACTTGATTTTCCAAAGCCAAACAAATCTACATAAATATGCTTATATTCTTTAAAGTTCTTAGCAAAGGCTTGTTTCATAAGTTCTTTATTAGCTCCCCAGCCGTGTAGTATGAGTAGGATTTTTTCTTTTTCTAAATTTAGAACCTCATATGCTAAATCATAGCTTTCATTTTCAAAATTCACTTCAAAAATAGCCATTTTAAACCTTTTGTTTGCTATGTATGAGTTCTAGTAAATTTACGGCATTTATTAGTCTTTCGTATTCATTCATGCTTAGCATCACTGCTTGAAATTTGTTATTTTTTAGTATCACTATCTTACCTTCTTTATCTACCTTATCAAGCATGGTGCTAAAATTTCTAACAACATCTGTAGCGGTGTAAATTTCATCTTTATTAAAGGTCATATTGTCTAACACTTTTGCGTAAAATTTTATGTATTTTAACCTAAGTATTTTAAAATTTTACTAAAAAATACTATAATTTTAAAAAGCCAATACAAAGTGTAAACAATGCAGTATAAGAGATTTAAAACAAGACAGGTAAAGGTTGGAGATGTTTTAATAGGAGGCGATGCGCCCATTTCAGTGCAGTCTATGCTTTTTTCTAAGACAAGGGATATTGAAGGCTCTTTAGAGCAGATAAATAGACTTTATTTTGCCGGTGCTGATATAGTGCGTTTAGCTTGTTTAGATATGACGGATGCAAGAGCCTTAAAAGAAATCAAGCAAAAAAGCCCCCTGCCGCTAATAGTTGATATACATTTTAATCACAACTTAGCTGTTTTTTGTGCTGAATTCATAGACGCTGTTAGGATAAATCCGGGAAACATAGGCTCAAAGGAAAATGTAAAAGAGGTGGTAAAGGCTTGTAAGCAAAGAAAAATTCCTATAAGAATAGGCATAAACCACGGATCCATAGAAAAGCAATTTAGCGATAAATACGGCTACGGGCTTGAGGCTATGCTAGAAAGTGCTAAATACAACATAAAGCTTTTAGAGGATTTGGACTTTTTTGATATAAAAATTTCTATGAAAACTTCTGATGTGCAAAAGACTATAGAGGCTTATGAAAGGCTTAGAGAGCTTTGTGATTATCCTTTTCATCTTGGAGTTACTGAGGCTGGGACCAAATTTCACAGTACCATAAAAAGCTCTATAGCCTTAGGCAACTTACTTTTAAAGGGCATAGGAGATACCATAAGAGTTTCTATGACAGGAGAGCTTGAGGAGGAAATCAAGGTTGCAAGGGCTATTTTGCAAGATAGCGGAGTGCAAAAAAGCGGGGTAAATATCATCTCTTGTCCAACTTGTGGAAGGATACAAAGCGATCTTGTAAAGGCTATAAAAATAGTTGAGGAAAAAACAAAGCATATAAAAGAACCTCTAAATATAAGCGTTATGGGTTGTGTTGTAAATGCCTTAGGAGAGGCAAAGGGTGCTGATGTGGCCATAGCTTTTGGAAAAAAACAAGGTCTTGTGATAAGACAGGGCGAGGTTGTAGCAAAGCTTAAAGAAGAAGAGCTTGTGGATAGATTTTTACTTGAGGTAGAGGATGAGCTTAAAAGCAGGCTGTAGTGGCTTTAGTTTAAATTTGAGAAATTTAATTTGGAATAATTATGCTAAATGATGAATTATTTGACATAGACGCTGAAAGGTCTATACTTAGCTCTTGCATTCAAAGCGAAGAGGTTTTTAACACTGTTAATAACGACTTAAAAGCTAGTGATTTTTCTGTTTCCTTGCATTCTAATATCTTTGAAGCTTTGAGTAAATGTTATGCTGCTGGCGAGGTTGCTGGCTTTAGCTTCATTAAAAAATACAAAGACATAAAGCAAGATGATTTTTTAGATATAGCTTCAACGGTTGCTTTGGTAGATGTTAGCAAGTATGTTAATCACATAAAAGAACTCTCTATAAAAAGGCAGTTATTAAGCTTTGCGCATTTAATTCCTTCTAAAATTTCAAAACTTTCCGTGGCTGAACTTCTTGAAGACATAAATAAGGAAGTTTTTCACATCACCAGCAAGATAAATACCGCTGATATAAAAAGTATTGATTTGATTGTGGATGATTTGCTGGAAAATTATAAAAAGATAAAGAAAGAAAAAAAGGGCGATTTAGTAGGCCTTGATACTGGTTTTTACGAGTTAAATAAAATGCTAAGAGGATTTAAGGGCGGTGAATTAATAGTTCTTGCGGCAAGGCCTGGTATGGGCAAAACAAGTCTTTGTTTAAATTTCATAGAAAAGTCATTAAGAAATGACTGCGGGGTTGTGTTTTTTTCGCTTGAAATGCCTGCGGTGCAAATTTTACAAAGAATGATAGCAGCCCGTGCTTCCATAGCACTTCAAAAGGTCTTATCAGGAGATTTAACAACAGATGAGTGGAGCACGGTCTCGCATATTTGTAATGAATACTCAAACAAAACATTTTACATATATGATAGTGGCTATGCTGGCGTGAGCGATATATCAGCTATTTTAAGAAAGCTTAAAAATCAGCACGATAATATAGGGCTTTGCGTGGTTGATTATATAGGCTTGATGATGAGTTCTACAAATAGATTTCAAGACAGACACTTACAAGTTGCTGAAATTTCAAGGGGTTTAAAGCTTTTAGCAAGAGAGCTTGACATGCCTATCATAGCTCTTTCTCAGCTAAATAGAAGCCTAGAAAGCAGGTCTAATAAACGCCCTATGTTAAGTGATTTAAGAGAAAGTGGCGCTATAGAACAAGACGCCGATGCGATATTATTCGTTTATAGAGATGAAGTTTATAGAGAACAAGAGGAAAAAGAAAGGATAAACAAAGCAAGAGCTGAGGGCAAATTAGATACATTTATTCCAAGCTTTGAGGCAAATCCTATACAAGAAAAGGCGGAATTAATAGTTGGTAAAAATAGAAATGGTCCCGTAGGAACTGTTGATTTGGTTTTTAGCAAGTTGTATTCTACCTTTCATGAGCTTGCAAAAGAGGAAGTGCCTGTGAAAATCAATACCACAAATGTAGAATTATAAGGAGATTGTATGAGATTAAGCGAGATAGCAAAGTTTTTAAATCTTGAATTTAATGGCAATGATATAGACATAACAGCTTTAAATTCTTTATCAAAAGCAGGACTTGACGAGCTTACTTACTGTGATAGTGATAAAAATGCCAAAAATATACCGCTTTGTGGAGCTGGAGCCATAATAGTTAGCAAAAAACACGTAGATTTAGTCCCAAAAGACATGCAAAAATTAATCAGCCCAGAGCCGCATTTAAGCTTTGCTTATCTTAGTAAATTGTTTGCTAAGTCTTTATTTTGCACTACGCAAGAAAGAAAAATTTCAAGTACAGCTAAAATAATGCCAAATGTTTATATAGGAAAGGGTGTTGTTATAAAAGATAATGTTACCATAATGGCAGGAGCTTATATAGGAGATAATGTTTATATAGATGAAAATACCATAATCCACCCAAATGTAGTTATTTACAATGATACAAAGATAGGCAAAAGATGTCATTTGCTTGCAAATTCTGTTATAGGAAGCGATGGTTTTGGTTATGCGCACACTAAAAACGGAGAGCATATTAAAATTTATCACAATGGCAATGTCATCTTAGAAGATGATGTTGAAATAGGTGCTTGCACTACTATAGATAGAGCGGTTTTTGAAAGCACCATTATAAAAAAAGGCACAAAGATAGATAATTTAGTGCAAGTAGGACATAACTGCGATATAGGAGCAAATTGTCTTATAGTCGCTCAAACAGGGCTTTCAGGCTCATCTATTTTGGGAACTAATGTTACTATGGGCGGTCAAAGTGCTACAAGCGGACATTTAAAAATAGGCGACTTTGCTACCATAGCTGCAAGAGGCGGGGTCAGCAAGAGTCTAGAGGGCGGCAAGGTTTATGGAGGCTTTCCTATAATGCTACAAAAAGAGTGGCTAAAACTTCAAGCAAAGATAGCTTCAGCTTTTAAAGACAAAAGCAAGGAGTAGCTATGAAAGTTTCTATCGTTATCTTAGCAGCTGGGCTTGGCACTAGGATGAAATCAAGCAAGGCTAAGGTCTTGCAAAAGCTTTGCGGTAAAAGTATGATTTTACACATTTTAAAACAAGCCTTTACACTTAGTGATGATGTAACTGTGGTGCTTTCACACCAAAAAGATTTGGTAAAAGAGTGCATAGAGGCTGAATTTGAAAATGTTAAAATTTTAGAACAAGACTTAAAAAACTACCCAGGAACAGCAGGAGCTTTGAAAGGATACAAGGCAAAGTATGAAAAAACCTTGGTTTTATGCGGGGATATGCCCTTAGTTAGCTTTACTTCTTTAAAAAATATCTTAGAAAAAGAAGCTGATTTTTGTGTAGCTGTGTTTAAGACAGATGATGCAAAATCTTATGGTAGGGTGGTGCTTGTAAATGATGAAGTGCAAAAGATAGTAGAGTTAAAGGACGCAAATAAGCAAGAAAAAGATATAAAAATTTGCAATTCCGGTGTCTATGCTTTTAAGAGTGAAATTTTAGCTAAGTTTTTGCCCTTAATATCAAATGAAAATGCACAAAAAGAATACTATTTGACCGATTTAGTTTTTCTAGCTAAAAAAGAATACAAGATAAAGGCTGTTTTTGTGGATGAGCTTGAATTTATGGGCATAAATGATAAATTTGAGCTAAGTGTGGCTGAAAATTTAATGCAAGAAAGATTTAAAAAAGAGCTTATGAAAAATGGAGTTATTATGCATAATCCAGCTTCTATTTTTATAAGCTTGGATACTATTTTTGAGGGCGAGTGTGAGCTTTATGAAAATGTTAGGATAGAGGGCAAGAGCTTTATAAAAGATAGTATTATAAAATCATCTTGTGTTGTTGAGGATTCAAGCCTTGAAAACAGCGATATAGGACCTCTTGCACATCTAAGGCCTAAGTGTGAGCTTAAAAATACCCATATAGGAAATTTTGTGGAGTGTAAAAATGCTAAGTTAAACGGGGTAAAGGCAGGGCATTTAAGCTATCTTGGAGACTGCGAGATAGATGAGGGCACAAATATAGGCTGTGGGACCATAACTTGTAATTATGACGGGCTTAAAAAACACAAAACAAAGATAGGTAAAAATGTCTTCATAGGCTCTGATACCCAGCTAATCGCACCTGTTGAGATAAATGATGATGTCATTATAGCCGCTGGAAGCACTGTTACAAGTGATGTTAAGAGTGGTGCCTTGTATATAAATAGAGCCCCGTCAAAACAAATTGATGATTATTTTTATAAAAAATTTGGCAAAAAATGAAAACTATTTTAATCGCTGTAAGTGCTAGCATAGCCTTTTACAAAGCTTATGAGCTAATATCTTTGTTTAAAAAAGAGGGTTTTAGAGTAAAGGTTTTGCTTAGCAAAGGACTTTTAAAATTTGTTTCAAAACTTAGCTTTGAGGCCTTAGCAGATGATGTTTTGTGTGAGGAAAATGAAGATTGGACATCTTATAAAAATCATATTCATTTTACTAGAGATTGCGATATTATAGTCTTTGCACCAGCTACTATAAATTCTATAAACAAGCTTGCACTAGGTATAGCAGATACTTTATTTATACAAGCATTAATTGCAGCAAAAGCTCCTTTAATAATAGCTCCAGCTGCAAATACTGCTATGCTTCATCATTTTAGCACTCAAAACTCACTTAAAATTTTAGAAAAAAACGGTGTCTTAATCATTCCTAGCATTAGAAAAGAACTTGCCTGTAAGGATGTGGGAGAGGGTGCTTTGGCTGATGTTTTTGATATATTTTGCGTGGCTAAAAGAGAACTTTTAAAAGAGGATTTTTTTAAGGATAAGACTATCATTATCACAGGTGGAGGCACCAAAGAAAAGATAGATGATGTAAGATGTATAAGTAATCTTTCTAGTGGCAAGATGGCTAAGGCTTTAGCTGATGCTTTTTATTTTTTAGGTGCTAGGGTGGTTTTTTTAAGCTCTGTAAGCTTTAAAGTGCCTTATGAGATTTTAAAATATGAAAGCTCAAGTGAGTTAAAGGCTCTTTTAAACGAATACAAAGAGGGCGATTTTTTGCTTATGCTTGCTGCGGTAAGTGATTTTTTGCCCAAAAAAGTTGAGGGTAAGATTAAAAAAGCCTCTCATCAAAATGGCTTAGTCTTAGAATTATCCTTAAATGAGGATTTGTTAGCAAATCTTGAGTTTAAGGGTAAAAAAATAGCTTTTAAAATGGAAACAGATGAGCTAAACGCTTTAAAAAACGCCAAAGAAAGCTTTAGACAAAAAAAGCTTGATATGCTTTGCTTAAATGTTTTAAACAAGCAAAATCCTTGCTTTGATTCAGATTTTAACGAGCTTAATATCTTACTTAAAAATAAAAGCATAAATTTAGGCTATGATAGCAAGATAAATTTAGCCTTTAAGGTGGCACAGCTATGCAAAGAGCTATGATAAATGCCATTTTGCCTGTGCATATGAAGGTTTTAGAGCACATATCGCATAATAGATACACCCTGCTTTTAAACAGCAAAAAAATCAGCACCAAAAGCCTTGTAGAGCTTGAGTTAAACGCAGAATATCTAGCTGAAATTTACGAGGGCAAGGGCGGGGTTTTATCCTTTAAAAATTTGGCAAAAAAACCAAATATATTAAGGTATGATGAGGGTCTTGCTTTGATTGTTAAAATTTTAGAAGAGGATTTTGACTTTAGACTTTTTGTCATTGAAAATTTACTAGCTTGCAAGGACACGCAAAGTTTTTTGATATATAAGGAAATGCTTTTTGCCCTAGCTCAAAACATATATCACATACCCTTTGTTTATGAGGAAAAAACTTGCTTGTTTCAGCTTAGAAAATCTGCTTTAAGGCTTGAAATTTATCTTTATTTTTCTGTCTTTGGTTCTTTGAAATTTATACTAGATGATAAGGGTTTAAGCCTTTATACTCCCTTTGCAAAGGTGGCTTCTTTTTTAAGAAAGCATTTAGAATGTGAAATTTATGAGGATAAAAACTTAAAAGCCTTGTTTGAATTTAAAAAATTACTTGATTTTAAGGGTTAGAATATGAATAAACTAAAGCATCTGGCTGTGGTTATGGATGGAAATAGACGTTGGGCTAAGATAAATGGCTTTTTAGAAAAACTTGGTTATTCTCACGGACTAAAAACCATACAAAGACTTATAGAGGTGTGCATTGATGAGGAGATTAAAGAGCTTAGCTTATTTGCTTTTAGCACTGAAAATTGGGCTAGGCCAAAGGATGAGATAGACTTTATTTTTTCTTTATTTGAAAAAACCTTAGATGAAAAATTGCATATATTTTTGCAAAATAATATAAAAATTCGTATCATAGGCAACACGCAAATGCTTAATGAAAGGCTTTTAACTAAGCTTAAAAACGCCGAGCAAAAGACTAAAGATTGTGATTTGCTTTGTGTTAATATAGCCATTTCTTACGGTGCTAAAGATGAGATAGTTCGCTCTGTAAATAGGTGCTTAGATAAGGGCTTAAAAATCACAGAGGAAAATATCACGCAAAATTTGGACTTGCCTCTTGATGTGGATTTGCTTTTAAGGGTAGGGGATGCAAAGAGGATTTCAAATTTCTTGCTTTGGCAGTGTGCTTACGCTGAAATTCATTTTAGCAATACCCTTTTTCCCGGACTTACAAAAAGAGAATTTAAAAGCATTATAAAGGATTTTTACAAAAGAGAAAGAAGGTTTGGTAAGTGATTTATTTATTTACCTTTGTTTTTGCGGCTTGTTTTGCTTCATTTTTTACCTCTTTAGCTGATAGGATTTCTTATAAAAGAGCCGTTTTTGCTAGTAGGTCTTACTGTGATAATTGTTTTAAAACTTTGAAATTTTGGCATTTAATTCCTATTTTTTCATATATTTTTTTAAAAGCTCGTTGCAGTTTTTGTAAAAAAAAGCTTTCTTTTCATTTGATTTTAGGCGAGCTTTTATGCGTAGCTTTGGCCTTTGTAGCTTTGTTTTATACTGAAAGCTTTGTTGATTTTTTATTACTTAGTTTGTATTTTTTTATACTTTATACGCTTTCGCTTATAGATATAAGGCTTAGAGCTGTTCCGGAGTTTTTGCTGTTTATCTTGTTTGTCATATCATTTTTTTACATGTTTGATAAGCTGGCATTTTTTGACTTTTATTCTGATAGTTTTTTGCTAAGAATTTGCCTTTTTGCCGGCTTTATATTTTTGCTTAAAAGCCTTGTTTCTTTTTTCTTAAATTTCAAGAAATACAACAAAAACTTAGAAAGCATGGGCGAAGCTGATATACTTTTAATATCTAGCATGTCTTCTATACTTGGTTTTTATCATAGTTTTTGCATGTTGTTTTTAGCTTCTTTATTAGCCATCATTCCTTGCATAAGGGCTAGGCTTAATGGTGATTTAAGATATGAACTTCCTATGTTTCCTTTTTTAAGCATATCTTTTGTGATAGTTTTTGTGGGTAGAAATTATGAAATTAATCTATAAATACACATTAAATCAATTTTTAAGCACATATTTATCGCTATTTTTAGTGCTTTTTTTAATTGTTTCTATGGTGTTTTTTATACAGCTTGCAAGGATAACCTCAAGCATTGAAATTTCTTTTGTGGATTTTTTAAAACTTTATAGCTTTACCGTGCCTAGAATTTTGATACTAACACTACCTATAAGCTTTTTTATCTCTCTTAGTTTAACTTTATATAGGCTTTCAAGGGAAAATGAAAGCATAGTGTGCTTTGCTTTGGGTTGCTCTCCTAAGGATATGGCAAATTTTTTCATAAAAATTTCCTTGTTTCTTAGCTGTGTAATGCTTGTTATATCCTTGGTTTTTATACCGCTTGCCTTTTCTTTGCAAAACAATTTTATAGATTACAAAAAAACACAGGTGAGTTTAAATTTAAAAACCGGAGAATTTGGGCAAAAATTTTTGGATTGGATGATATTTATAGAAAAGGAGGATAATTCCTTGTACGAAAATATCGTAATGTATCATCCAGATGATAAAGAACAAATGATTTTGGCTAAGAAAGGTTTTATACAAAGAGACAAGCAAAGCCTTTCTTTAAAGCTACTTGATGGCACTGTTTATAATTTCCAAACGAATGAAAATTTACACATAGCGCAGTTTGAAGATATGACTATAAACACTCTTTTGCAGGGTTTTTCCTCAAATCAATTAAATTTTTATGAGTATTGGCAAAGAATGAGCGTTGAGGATAAGAGGGCTAAGGAATTTGTGATTTATGTTTTAATCTCGCTTTTTCCTGTAGCTTCCACATATTTTGCCCTTTCTTTTGGGATTGTAACTTATAGATATGAAAAAGGGGCTATTTATTTTGGAATTTTTACCGTAATAGCCCTTTATTTTGGTTTATTAAGTGCTTTTTATAAGCCTCCTTTGCTTGCCGTGCTGGTAATTTTTACCTTATTTTTTGTAGCTAGCATTTTGTATTTTAAGAAAAATACTTTAAGTAGGTATTAGTTTGAAAATAAAGCTCATTTTTGCTTACGACGGCTCAAGGTTTTACGGTTCTGCTACTCAAAGGCACAAAAAAACAGTGCAAGATACTTTATTTAGAGCCTTGCAAGCTTTTAATATTAAAGAAATGCCACTCTTTGCCTCAAGGACAGATAAGGGGGTTCATGCCTTAAATGCGGTAGCTTTGATAAATACCATAAATTTAGACATTGATTTGCGGTATTTTGTAAAGAAGCTAAATTCATACTTAAATCCCAGCATACACATAAAAAGGGCATTTGTTGTAGACGATGATTTTGAAGTTCGCTTTGCTGTGAAAAAAAGACAGTATAAATACATACTAAATCACAGCACCTACAGCCCGTTTCTATCGCAGTATCAGCTTTTTTATCCTGCTTTGGATTTATCAAAGACTAATGAGCTTTTGTCGCTTTTTCTTGGAGAAAATGATTTTAAATTCTTTCAAAAGCAAGGAAAGGAAAACACCATAAGAACTATTTATAAGGCCAATGCTAAAAGATACAAGCATTATACTATTTTTACCTTTGAGGCCAATGGTTTTTTAAGAGCCCAAGTAAGATTGATGATGAGTGCGGTTTTAAGAACTCTTGAAGCTAAGCTTAGCAAGGATGAACTTTTGCTTCAAATCAAAGCAAAAAAAGAATTTGTAAGGGTATTAGCACCGCCAAATGGCTTGTATTTGAGTAGAATTTATTATTAGGTGCGAAAAATTTACTCATTTATTATTTAAGTAAATAAATTTATTTGTTATTTTTGTCGTTTAGAATGTATTTTATAATATAATAATACTCATATTATCTTATTTTAAAGAAAGGAAAGATATGAAAAAGTTTTTTTCACTCATTGCACCATTTTTCTTTGTTGCGATGATAACAGCTTGCGGTGATAGCTCTAAAAAAGAAGCTAGTAGCGAAACAAATGCTACAAATTCTACTGAAGTATCGCAAAATAGCGGTAGCTTAGATGCGATTAAGAAAAATGGAGTTATAAGAATAGGCGTTTTTGCTGACAAACCTCCTTTTGGTTTTATTGATGAAAAGGGTGTAAATCAAGGCTATGATATAGTTTTTGCAAAGAGAATAGCCAAGGAATTACTAGGCGATGAAAACAAGGTTCAATTTGTACTTGTTGAAGCGGCAAATAGGGTTGAGTTTTTAAAATCTGACAAGGTTGATTTAATCTTAGCAAATTTCACTCAAACACCAGAAAGAGCCGAGCAGGTTGATTTTACACTGCCTTATATGAAGGTTTCATTGGGTATTGTTGTTCCTGCTGATTTAAATGTAAGCTCAGTTGATGATATAAAAGATTTAACCTTGATACTAAATAAAGGCACCACAGCGGACGCTTATTTTAGTTTAAATCATCCTGACATTAAGAGCCTTAAATTTGACCAAAATACAGAAGCGTACGAAGCCTTTTCTAGCGGTAAGGGCCAAGCTTTCGCACATGATAACACCTTGTTATTTGCTTGGGTGAAAGATAAACCTCAGTTTAAGGTTGCTATAAAAGAGCTTGGCAATAAAGATGTTATTGCTGGAGCCGTTAAAAAGGGCAATGCAGAGCTTAAAGCCTTTGTTGATGATTTGATTGTAAAGCTAGCTGGTGAAAGATTTTTTAATCAAGCTTATGAACTTACTTTAAAAGACGCTTTTACAGATGATATAAAAGCTGAAGATATAGTTATCGAAGGTGGTAAGCTATAAACAAGGGGTCAAAAGACCCCTTTTGTCAAAAGAACAAGCCTTTAAAAATACTCTCTATGCCTCTTTTGGTGGAATTCTAGAATTTTACGATTTTATTTTATTTGTATTTTTTACCTCTATATTTGCGCAAATTTTCTTTCCTCCTAATAATGAATTTTGGGCTGAACTTGGAGTTTGGATTAGCTTTGGGGCTGGTTATTTAGCAAGACCATTTGGAGCCTTGATTTTTGCACATTTTGGAGATATTAAGGGCAGGAAGCCTGTATTTTACATCAGTATGCTTTTTATGATTATACCAAGCTTTGTTTTGGCCTTTTTGCCAACTTATGAAAGCATAGGTTTGTTTGCGACCATTTTACTTTTTGCTGTAAGGATAGTTCAAGGCCTAGCTGTTGGGGCTGAAGTATCTGGTGCTTGGGTCTTTGTGAGCGAATTAGTAAGCGAAAAATACAAATCCCTAGCCCTTTCTTTCATATCTGCTACCCTTACTGTGGGTTTATTATTAGCCGCACTAATAAGTCTTTTTATAAATTTTTATTTTACTCAAGAGGAGATAAAAGAATACGCCTGGCGAATTCCATTTATAATAGGTGCTGTATTTGGGATTATAGCTTGTTTTTTAAGAACAAAGCTTGTTGAAAGTCCTGTGTTTTTAAAGCTTGTAAATGAGGATAAAAGGCTTAAATTTCCATTACTACAAGCTTTAAAAACTCATAAAAAAGCAATGCTAGTTTGCGTTTTAATGAGCGTGATTTTAAGCTCTGGCGTGGCCACTCTTACGATTATACCAAAGCATTTTGATACTTTATTTGCCTTTAGCGAAACTCAAAAAATTCTTTATACAAATCTAGCAAGCGTTTGTATCATACTTGGAAGCTTAACGCAAGGGCTTTTGGCTACATTTTTTGGTAATTATAAAATTTGTTTTATTTTTTCTTTATCATTTGCATTTTTTGGCGTTTTGCTAGGTTTTTATGATGATAATTTTTTGCTTTATTATCTTTGTGCTTGTTTTTCGCAAGGCATTATAAGTTTTGCGCCTATTTTTATGACTAAGGTTTTTAGTGCAGAGCTTAAATTTAGCGGACTTGCCTTTGCTTACAATCTCTCATACTGCATTTTAGTCTTTTTTACACCCTTTGTTGTGAATGCCATTTATGAGGATAAGATAGCTTATTATATGCTTTTTGTGGCTTTATCGTCTTTGCTATGTATAGTTTTGGTAAAACATCTAGATAAAGATTGATTACTTATAAAGCTTTAAAATGTCCTTAAGTGCGGCGTAAATTTTATTTACAGAATCTATCTCACATCTTTCATCAACTGAGTGTGGATTATGTATATTTGGACCTATGCAAGCACAAATCAGCTTTTGCTTTTTTTCTATTATCCCGCACTCAAGACCAGCATGCACGGCTAAGATCTTGCAATTTTTGATATGCTTTTTAAGAGCATTAAGCACGTCTAGGGCAAATTTGCTTTTGCTAGCTTGCCAAGGTTCGTAAAAATTTGAAAAAGATATCTTAAAACCAAAGCTTTTAAAGAAAATTTTACTCTCCTCTTTTATCCTTAACAAATCATCAAGAGTGTTTGACCTGGCAAAAAACTCTATATCAAGCTTTTCATCTTGAATTTTAAAAAGCGATAAATTTATGCTCGTTCTTACTATTTGCAGTTCTTTATCATAGGCTCTAACGCCCTGTGCAAAGGAGGCCAAGCTTTTTAGAATTTTAGAGCTTTGTTTTATGATTTTTGCCTTTTTCTTGCCTAGGTATTTGCATTTGATATAAGAATTTTCTTTAGGTTTTTTCTTAAAAGCCACCAAGGCTTTTGCGTGTTTTGCGATGGAATTTATCCTTTCTCCTCCTTGAAAATCAACCAAAACACCGTTATTTTCTAAGATAAAATACGCTAGTTCTTTAATGGCATTTTTTACATTATTAATTATATCTATGCCCGAGTGTCCGCCTTTAAAATTTACAGTATCAAGCTCATAAATTTCACATTCTTCTTCTTTAAAACTTAGCTTCATACTAGCCTTAATATCCACGCCGCCAGCACAAGAGATAATCACCTCGTTATCAACCTCATGGTCTAAATTTAGCAAAAATTTTGACTTTATCTTGTGTTTTAGGTTCTTAACTCCTATAAGCCCAACTTCCTCGTCATTTGTAAAAAGACATTCCACATCATCAAATTCTTTTAAAACCTGCATCATCATGGCTACGCCCATTCCATTATCAGCACCTAAGGATGAATTTATCGCACTTAAAATTCCATTTTTTTCTTCTAAGATTATATTTGGTGCTTCGCCCATGCACACCATGTCATAGTGACTTTGCAAGCAAATTTTAGGATTTCCCTTTATACAGTGTATGTTAAAAGCCTCATCTACGCTAACCTTGGCACCGTTTTGCTTTGCAAAAGCACATAAAAAATCAGATAGTTTTTTAGTGTTAAAACTGCAGTGCGGGATTTTACTTATTTCTTTAAAATTTCCTATGATTTCGCTCATAAAACTTCCTTGGAATGAATGTAGCTAGGAATTTATTATAAAAAAATTAATACAAAATTAAAGCCTTTGTGTTATTATTATAAAAATGAAAGGTTTTGTTTATGATACACACAGTCACTGAAGCGTCCATTTATGAAGCTCAAGGCTTAAAAAGCGAGGCTTTAGAAATTTATAAAAATATTTTAAAAAAAGACCCGCAAAATGCAAATGCCATAGACGGCGTAAGAAGGCTTAGCGGCTTAAGATCTCAGCACAAAGACTTAAATACAGAAATGCTAGATTTTTTTATAAATATGCAAAGCGATGATGAAATAAATGAATTTAAAAGGTGGTTGATAAAGATATGAATTTAGAGGATTTGGCTAGAAAAACCATAGACGAGCTTAATACCCAAATGAGTTCTGATGAGAGCAAAGAGCCTCAAAAAGAGCTTAATGAGGCTACGAAGGATTTGCAAGAGGATGTAAGCGAGCCCGAGGAGCTTGCTTTTAATCCTTACGAGCAAGAATTTAAATTAAGTAGCGATAAAGAAGATGAGGAGCAAAACGAACTTTTTGCAGCTAGTGCAGAGCCTCAAAATATCGAGCTTAAGGACAAAGAGGAATTAAGCTTTAATGATGAATTTTTTTTAAAAAATATCAAAGAACGCATTTTAGTGCTTTTTGAGGGTTTAAAGGCCACTAAGAAAGAGAATTTAGAAGATAGACTTGATTTAACCATAAATTTTTTAGAGTTTTTGCTTGCAAATATCGAAGATAGACTTAAGAAATAACGCAAAACTTGATTTTATTAAAAAACTCCTAGCACCGCACACAAAGAGGGTGTATTTGGTTGGCGGTTGTGTTAGGGATTTGCTTTTGGGCTTAAAGATTAGCGATTTTGACTTAGAAATTTATGATTTATCTTTTGAGAAATTTGAAGCTTTAATGAATGATATAAAGGCAAATGGGGTTGGCAAGAGCTTTTTTGTATTTAAGTATAAAAATTTTGACCTTTCTTTGGCTAGGTATGAAAATAAAATTTCAAAAGGACACAAGGGTTTTGAGGTAAGAATTTGTAACGATGAAAAGCAGGCGTGCAAGCGTAGGGATTTTACCATAAATTCTATGATGATAAATATCTTTACCAATGAGTTTTTAGACTTTTACGAGGGTTTTTCTCATTTACAAAAAAAGCTTTTAAAACATATAGATGACAATAGCTTTAAAGAGGATAGCTTGAGAATTTTAAGGGCTGTGCATTTTGTCTCTCGTTTTGATTTGCAAAGTGATACTAACACTCTAGCCTTAATGCAAAGTATGGATATAAGCGACTTGAGCTTAGATAGGATAAATGCCGAGCTTTATAAATTTTTTAAGGCTAAAAATTTGCTTGCTGGCTTTTTGTTGCTTCAAAATTTGAATTTAGAAGAAAGGCTTTTTTATCATAAAAGCAATGATAAAGCTTTTTTAGAGCTTTTAGAAAAAAGCAGAGAATTTGTGCGTAGCGAGGCTTTGTTTTTGTATCTTTATCTTAATTTTTTTAATATAAATAAGAATTTATTTTTTAAAAAAACTAAGATAAAAAACGATTTGCACACGGCTTCAAAGCAAGTTTTTGTGAAAGAAAATTTAACAATGAAAAAAATGTGCGAAATAGCTTTAAACATGCCGCTAAAAGAGTGGCTAGGGCTTTGGAGTGAAGAAAGGATAGCTTTAGCTAAAAAACTAAAGCTTTATGGTGAGAGCTTAAAAATTTATGTAAATATGGATGAGGCTATGAAGCTTGGCCTTAAGGGGGCTGAGTTGGGACTGTATAAAAAAGCACAAGAGGATATTTTTATAAAAAACTACATAAAGGGGTTTGCAGATGAATGAATTTATACTAAAAATATTTTGCGATGACGAAAAGGGACTTATATATAAAATCTCTGATTTAATTTTTTCTTTTAATCTTAATATCATTAAAAATAACGAATTTGTAAGTGATGGCAAATTCTTTTTTAGAGCCATTTTAGAAGGCAGTTTTGATGAGGCTAAATTTTTAGATACCTTAAGGCAAAAATTGGCCAAAAACTCAAATATAGAGCTTCATAAACGGGCTAAGAAAAAAATAGCCATCCTAGCCACAAAAGAAACGCACTGCCTTGGAGACATACTCATCAAGCATTACAGCAAAGAGCTTTTAGCTGATATAGAGCTTGTTATATCAAATCATAGTGATTTGCAAAATTTAGTAGAGCTTTTTGGTATCAAATTCCACACAGTAAGCCATAAAGATATAAGTAAAGAAGAGCACGAAGCGCGCATTTTAGAGCTTTTATCAAAGTACAAGCTTGATTATATAGTTCTTGCTAAGTATATGAGAATTTTATCGCCCGAATTTGTGGAAAAATATGAAAACAAGATTATTAACATACATCACTCATTTTTGCCAGCTTTTATAGGTGCGAACCCGTATAAACAGGCCTTTGAAAGAGGCGTTAAGATAATAGGCGCAACAGCTCACTTCGTAAATGATATGCTTGATAATGGGCCAATCATAACTCAAGGGGTGATAAATATAAATCACGACTACAGTTGGCAAGATATGAAAAGAGCAGGGCAGAGCGTGGAAAAAGATGTGCTTTTAAAGGCTTTGGAATTGGCTTTTGAGGATAGAATTTTCATACATAAGAACAAAACTGTGATTTTTTAAGCTTGGAATGAAATTTGCTTTAGCTTGTCAAACAACACAAAGGATTTGCCATGATAAGCCCTGTATCACAAAAAACTAATGAATATTTTGTTGAAATACAAAGCAAAAATAAAAGCTCTGATGAATTTCAAGCTACTTTAAATGACATCAAGAAAAAAGAAGATAAAAAAAGTGATGTTGAGAATGAAAACGACCTTGATTTAAGCACGGTAAGAAAAAATTTCGAACTTTATGCTAAAAATAAATTTTATGTTGATGGCTTAAAACAAGCTGAGGAAAAGCACTTGCAAAAGCTATTTGATGTGATAGATGGCAAGGATAGCAATTCTTTTTCTCTTTAAGTACTTTGGCTTGGTATTTTATCTCGCCTCTTTGTTAAATTTTAAAAAACTCTTAGCAAAAGCATATATAGCAAAATTCCAAGCACTATGCTAAGCAAGGCACTTTTAAATTTTATGTGCAAAAATAAGACAAAAGCACAAGAAACAAGCAGGATAAAAAGCTCTTTTAAATTTGATATTTCATAGGTATAAAAGGTGTAAAAAACTAGGATTATCATTATAGCAAGGGGCATATTTTTTTGTAAGATAAGTAAATTTTTACCCTCAACCTTGCTTTTAAAGAGCAAAAAAGGTAAAAATCTGCTGCTATAAGTTGCTAAAAATCCCACAAATAAAGCCAAAATAAAACTATCTTGCATATTTACTCCTAAAAAGTAAGAATAAAACTACGATAAATAAAGATGAAAAAAGCATATATTTTTTATCTATAAAAAGCAAGGCACAAAGTCCTAAGATAAGGGCAAAAAGTAAGATGTTTTTGTTAGGATTTTGCTTGTAAGCATCTATGCTAATGACTATAAATAAAGCACTTAGGGCAAATTCAATGCCTGAATAATCAAGCTTGATAAGATTTTGCAAAACAAAGCCAAGACTAACGCCTATAAGCCAATAACTTTGGTTTAAAAAGCAAAGAAAGGCTTGTAAAATTGACCTTGTCTCCTTGCTAAGCTCTTCATTAAATTCCTTTTTGTAAGTGCTTAAAAGTGCAAAGCTTTCATCAGATAAAGCAAAGATTACATAATGTCTTAAGAAATTTAAAGCTTTTAATTCTTTTAGCAAGGATATAGTATAGAAAAAATGCCTAAAACCTACCAAAAACAAGCTTATAAAAATGCCCAAAAGCCCTTCATTATTTACTATAAAGCTTACAAGTAAAAACTCAGCCGAACCAGAATACACAAAAAAAGATATGGCTAAAATTTGCAAATACGAAAAGTCATTACTAGCAGCTAGTATCCCAAGCGCCATTCCAAGCGGTATGTAAGCAAAGGCTACAGGCAGAGTAAGAAAAAAGGTTTTTTTAAAATCCACAAAAAACCTAGATATTTTTAAAAAGATTTTCTAGATTTTTCATTGCTTCTTCATTGTCTTGTTTTTTGTTATCTTGTAGTTCTTTAAGCTCTATTTCATAGGAGCTTATCATGGAAGCTAGTCTTATGTTTATTCCGTTTTTTCCTATGGCTTTGCTTTTTTGTTCAGAACTTATGCCAACTATGGCCTTTTTATCCTCTATGCTTACTGAATTTACGATAGCTGGTGCTAAGGCTCTTGTGATAAAAATAGCCGCTTCATTGCTGTATTCTATGCAGTCTATGTTTTCTCCGTTTAATTCCTTGCTAATCGCATTTATCCTAACTCCCTTAGAACCAACCGTAGCTCCCACGCAGTCTACATTTGCAGAATTTGAAATAAGTGCTACCTTTGCTCTTTCGCCCGGAATTCTAGCGCTTGCTATGATTGAAACCAAGCCGTCTTTTATCTCTGGCACTTCAGCTTCAAGCAAGGCTTCTAGGAATTTAGGAGAGGTTCTGCTAAGCTCTATCCTAATGCCGTTTTTATCCATATATACCTTGCGAATTACAGCCTTAATCACATCTCCTACCTTAAAAAACTCACCCTTTATTCTATTCTTTCTCGGCAAAAAGGCTCTTAGCTCGTCTATTTCTATATAAGTATTATCCTCGCTATCTACCCTAACCACAGTTCCAAACACCATAGCACCAAGCATATCTTTGTATTTTTTATAAATTGTCTCTTCTAAAAGCTTTTGTACATGGTATTCTAGTTCTTTGTGTAAGGTATTTACCGCAGTTCTACCTAAATTTTCTAGGCTGCATTCATAAGTCAGTTCATCGCCTACTTCGATGTCGGCTGCTTCTTTTCTAGCCTTAGAAAGAGATAAAAACTGCTCGTTTTCTTCTTTCAATCTTTCATCATCATCATCTAAAACTAAAATTTTTTGATAAAGTTTTAGGCTTTTTGGGTCAACGAAAAATTCATATTGCTGCCCGTAAATTCTTTTTGCTGTATTGATTAAAGCCTGTGTAACCTTGTCTTTTACATCATCTAAATTTAAATTTTTTTCATTTGCAATAGACTGTATTATGTCTGTGATTTTCTCCATTATAAAAGCTCCGTTTTTTGGGAAATTTTAAAAGTTAGGCCAAAATTATATACAAAATAAGTTTAATTAAAAGTAAAATTTGTTAAAATTAAAAATTTATAAAGAATGAAATTTCAAGGATTTATATTATGGATGTAAAACTAGCTAGAACTTTACTTGATGAAAAGGCTAAGAGTGTAAGTTTAAAAAAACTTGAGGAGCTTTTGGAGCAAGAAAATCAAAGTTTTTTTTATCTTGATAGAGAAAATTCAAAAAAAACCCTCACTTCTTTGGCTCAACATTTTGAAAAGAAGGGTCTAAGCGTGTATTACAGAGAGGTTAGATACGGACTTGATAGCGGAGATTATATGTATGAGGTGCATATATTTTGAGTAAAAAGCTTTTTATACAAACGCTTGGCTGTGCTATGAATGTAAGAGATTCAGAGCATATGATAGCAGAACTTAGTAAAAATGATGAGTATAGCTTAACCACTGAGGCAGAGGATGCGGATTTAATACTTATAAACACCTGCTCTGTTAGAGAAAAACCGGTGCATAAGCTTTTTTCAGAGATCGGCTCTTTTGATAAGATTAAAAAAAAGGACGCTAAGATAGGAGTTTGCGGCTGCACTGCCTCACACTTGGGAGATGAAATTTTTAAAAGAGCTCCTGTTGTGGATTTTGTGCTTGGGGCTAGAAATGTATCAAAAATTTCAAAGGCTGTGAAAGAAAGCAAATTTATAAGCGTTGATTTAGATAATGATGATAGCGAATTTAGCTTTGCAGACTATAGAAACAGCCTTTATAAAACATATATAAATATCTCCATAGGCTGTGATAAAAGCTGCACTTACTGCATAGTTCCTCATACTAGGGGCAAAGAGCTATCCATACCCTTTAATATAATTTATAATGAAGCTAAAAAAGCTGTTTCAAACGGAGCAAAGGAAATTTTTTTACTAGGTCAAAATGTAAATAATTATGGCAAATACTTTTCCTCAGCACACAAAAAAATGAATTTTTCAAATTTATTAGAAGAGCTTAGTCAAATCGATGGCTTAGAAAGAATTCGCTTCACAAGCCCTCATCCTTTGCATATGGATGATGAGTTTTTAAGAGTTTTTAGCACAAATGATAAAATTTGTAAATCTATGCACATGCCACTTCAAAGTGGCTCTAGTGCCGTTTTAAAGGCTATGAAAAGGGGTTATGATAAAAAATGGTATCTTGATAGAGCCTTGAAACTAAGAGAGCTTTGTCCTGATGTTAGCATATCAACAGACATTATAGTAGCTTTTCCGGGCGAGAGTGAGGAGGATTTTAAGGATACTATGGATGTTTTAGAAAAAGTTAGATTTGAACAACTTTTTTCGTTTAAATACTCAAAAAGACCGCTAACAAAGGCGGCCACTATGCCAAATCAAATAGATGAAAAAACAGCTTCAAGCAGACTTAGCACCTTACAAGCAAGGCATAATGAAATTTTAGATGAGATAGTAAAAACAAAAGAAAATACAACTATGAAAGTCCTGTTTGATGAGCTAAGATCAGATGGCTTTGTGGCTGGTAGAAGTGATAATAACTTCTTGGTGCAAATTAAGGCTAGTGAGGAAATGCTTGGCTTGTTAAAGGATGTAAGGATAGATAAGGCTAGAAGAATGGTGCTTTACGGTGAAGTCCTTTAAATTTTACCTTGCAATAAGAGCGATATTTTTACTGCAATGGCTGATATTTTTAACTTGCAAAAAAGAATTTATAGGGCAAAGGCCGGGGGATAAAAACTATATATTTTTGTTTTGGCACGGAAGATTAGCCCTAATGCCCTTTATCTTTAAGAGATTAAAGCTTGGCAAAAAAAGGGTTTTTGTGATGATTTCAGAGCATAAAGACGGAGAGTTAATAGCTAAAAATATAGAACTTTTTGGCATAGATAGCGTAAGAGGTAGCACTTATAAAGGAGCGAGTTCGGTTTTAAGAGCCTCTTTTAAAATTTTAGATGAAAAAAACTGCCTAGCTATAACTCCTGATGGTCCAAGAGGACCTTACCACTCTATATCTGATGGCTGTGTTAGCATAGCGCAAAAAAAGGATGTGGATATTGTGCTTTTAAACTATGAGGCAAGTAGGTATTGGCAGTTTAAATCTTGGGATAAAATGATACTTCCAAAACCTTTTTCTAAGATAAGATATAGGATACAAGAGCCATTTAGCTTAAAGAATTTAGACAAAGACGAAGCAAAAAGAATAATCAAGGAAAAATTTGATATGATTACGAAAAAAGACAGTTTTAACAAGGACAAAAATGCTCTTTTCTCCTAGAAAATATATGCTACATCTCTTTGTTTGCGTGATTTTTGAAAAAGATAAACACATAGTAAGAGCTCACAGCGTTAAAAATTCAAAACTAATCAATACTTATGAAAAAACCTTTGAAGAAAAAGAAAAGCTAATGTCTTATGTGAAGTCCTTAGTTAGCGACTTTCAGCTTTACTATGTGGCACTGTTTTTTGACAAGCAAATTCAAGGCATAGTGCCAAGTTCTAGCCTTAAAGATATGAACAATTTTGGTATTAACAGCAAAAATATACGCTCCATAGTTTTAGAAAATGCCAGACTTTACTCATCCATAAGTGCTATTAATGAGTGTAAGGATTATTTTGAAGATTACGGCGGGGTGGATTTTTTGTATTCTCCTTTAGCCTTGTTGAGTTACTGTATTTCTAAGGATATTAGCAAGGATTCAACTAAGCTAAGTTTATGTATTTATAGGCATTCTTACTGCGTTGCTGTGATTATTTGCAAAGGGAGAGAGATTTATTTTGGTAGCTTTTTTGACCTTAGCCCAAAAGATTCTGATTTAGATAAAAAAACACAGCAAGAAAGCGAAAATGCAGAGGAAATTCAAAGCGATGATGTAAATATAGAAAATTACGACCTTGACGGACTTGATAACTTGCTTGATGATAAGCTCGATGATATAAAATACAAAAGTTCTATCAAGAACGATTTGAGCGATTTTGGCGATGATATGCAGATGTGTTCTTATGTTTTTATGAGCTTAAAAGAATTTTATGATAATCCTTTATATAAAGGGAATTTCATAGATGAAATTGTAATTTTTGATAATGAAAACATTAGTTCAGCTGTTTTAAGCTATATAGAAAATGAAATTTTTTTAGAACCAAGACTTGTGCAAATTGACACTTTAGAACTTATGAATGAGCTTATGCGTAAGGAGCTTAACATATGACTTATTCTCTTATCAAGCCAAAACTAAAGCCTATTTTAAGTGGTTTTGCTAAAATTTGGCTATGTTTTTACATCTTGTGTTTAGGCTTGCTTACGGCTTTATATTTTGTTGTGGCTACCAAAACCTTGCTCGCCAACAACGACACGGAAAATAAAAGAAAAGAATTAGCCATCATGCAAGATAGAATTTTAAAAAATGACAAGGACTTTGAAATTCTAACTCATAGAAAAAACCTGGGTCTAGAAATAATAGGTGCTGAGGGCAATAACACGAAGGCAATGCAAGTTGTTATGAATTTATTTGATTTTGTGCTTAAATCAGGCTCTATACGGCTTGAAAGCATGAATATGAACAAAAATTCGCTTGATATAAGAGGCGTTACTCCTACCAAGGAAATGTTTTTGCTCCTGGTTCAAACACCGCTTAAAAGCACCTTTGATACAAATTCTGTGAATTTTTATCCACTTAGCAATGGCTGGTATAAATTTGTAAGTATCAATAAAATTGTAGAAGGTATGTATGAAAGATAGCAGCTTAGAAAATTTCGACATGGTTAAGATAGCTATACACTTGCTTATACTTACTTGTATATGCTTGTGTTTTATAGTGTTTTTGATGATACCCTCTTTTAAAAGTTATGATGTGGCCAGACTTAAAAATATAAATCAAAGCGAGATAAACAAAAACACCAATTCGAAGTTAAATTTTTCTCAAAACAACCTTGATAACTTGAAAGAGGAAAACAAAAAGGTCTTATCGCAATTTAGTACAGAATTTGACATAAAAGATTTTGAAAGCTTTGCAAAACAATATTTTTCAAATGTAAAAATTCAGCAAAAGGATGTAAATAATAGCAAAGAAGAGTATCTAAGCTCCTTGATAAGCCTTAGTGCAAATGTAAAGGAGCCTAGCTATTTTTATAAATTCATCAAAGATTTATCAACTTATAAAAACCTCTTGCAAATTGATTATCCCTTAAATTTCAACTCAACTAATAAAAACAACATAGCTATCAAGATGAATTTAAAGCTATATCGTAGTAATGATTAGAACTTGATTTGATTTCTTTTGCCCGCCCTAAGGCCAAATAAGGTTTAATTTCAAATTTATCTCAAGACAAAATTTAACTCAAATTCCAAGCCCCTAAAACTCCCACCTAATCCCAACTTGTCCACTTATAAAAGAATCAGCATTATCATATACTCTTTTTGATATAAGACTTTTAGCAGCTAAGGACAAGTTTAAAGCTAAACCATCATTATTAAGATCAACCTTACCTCCTGCTAGTATTTGAGCATAGGTTCTATTCTTATTAACTTCTTTAGTATCTATAGTAATGACATTATTAGACCCAGCTAAAACTACATTATAAAAAGAAGCATCATTACTTGCAAAATGTTCTATCTTAGGCCCTATGAAAAAGAAAGAATTTTCATTAAAATATTGTTTTAAACCTATACCTAGATCAAATGATATTGCAGAAGCTGCATAAGATTTATGCTCTAAAGAAAAATCAGAATTTGTATTATAAGCTGGAGTATAAGTATTATAATAATTTACTCCTATAAAATGCTTTATAGATGTTCCTCCATTATCAGCTAAATCAACTACCTTACCTACAGAAGCTGAGATTGTATAATAGTTTCTTGTAAAAGATGAAGTAGTATCATATGAACCTAGCATATAATTTTGCTTAGCAGGATTAAAACCAAAATTTGCTTTTAAATCAAGTTCCATATTATTAGCAAAGTTTTTATTATAATATAGTCCTAATTGATATGATTTTCCCTCTTCATTTATAATACTATCTTTTAAATTTACATCTGCATATGTTAGATAAAGTCCTAGTAAGCTATCATCAGATATTCTTTTATCAAGTCCTAAACTTCCTCCTAATACAGAAGCAGAATTACTATTAAGTATATTTTTACCACCAAAGAAATTTGCCCATAAACCATTATCTGTATTATTTATAAAAGTAGCATATGTCCTTCCTGCTTCATCATATGCCATATTACCCATCTTTTCTTCATCACTTTTATAAGGATTTTTAAGATAAACCATTCTTGCATTTATAGCTGCTTCATTAGCTAGATTTATTATTTGTTGTTGAGATGAGATTGCTGAGTTTGAATTTGCTATGCTTTTTGTTGAGTTATTAATACTACTTTTTTACATAGTTTTTTTATAAACATAAATATCTCCTTAAAATACAAAAAGCTAAAATTCAAAACTTACAAAGATATTGAAATAAAGGAAAAAGTATATACAAAAAAAACGAAAAGTCTTTTTAAAGTTTATATTTTAGGTCTTTTGCCGAATTTTAACTTAGAAAAATAGTAAATAAATGGCAAATAAGATTAAAAGTTGCTTAGAAATTTTTTCAAATTTTTAAGATACACAGTGTAAAAAAGTAACACATTTATATTAAAAATTTAAACATCCATCTCTTATAATGAAAGAGTTTAAGTTTATTTTAAAATAACTTTTAACTTTATCAAATTTTGATTAAGCTTTATTTGTTATATTTTTCGTTTTAAAAGAAGGGCTTAAAATGAATGCTTGGCAAAATATCTACTCCTCTTTTGATGTGGTAGCTTTTTCTATCTTTGGTTTTAATATTTATTGGTATAGTTTGATGTATATCTTAGCCCTTTTTTCCGGGCTTTTCATAGGTAAATATTTTGCTAAAAAATACAATTTTTCTATGAACTCTTTAATGCTTGATTCTTATTTTATATGGGTTGAAATAGGCGTTATCTTAGGTGCAAGACTAGGCTATATTTTAATTTATGATGATAATACCCTGTGGTATTTAAGCCATCCTTGGCAAATTTTTAACCCTTTTAACGCCCAAGGAGAATTCGTAGGAATTCGCGGCATGAGCTTTCACGGCGCTGTTATAGGCTTTTTCATAGCTAGTATTTTATTTTGTAAAAAATATAAGGCAAATTTATGGGAATATCTTGATTTAACGGCTCTTTCGGTGCCGCTTGCTTATACATTTGGTAGGATAGGAAATTTCTTAAATCAAGAGCTTTTTGGACGCGCTACTGATGTGCCTTGGGGCATTTATGTAAATGGAGTATTAAGACATCCCTCCCAGCTTTATGAAGCGTTTTTTGAGGGAATTTGTGTCTTTATCTTAATCTTTATAGCAAGGAAATTTCAAAAATTCAAAGGTGAGTTAATCATACTTTACATAGCCTTTTATTCGCTGGCGCGTTTTTTATGCGAGTTTTACAGAGAACCCGACGCACACATAGGTTTTTTAAGCTTTGGGCTTACTATGGGGCAAATTTTAAGCCTTGTTTTAGTGTTTTTATCTTTTTCAATCTTTTCTTATCTTAGACTTAAAAGAAAGGCCTAGCTATTCTCAAGCCACTTTAAAGGTGCTTTGTTTTCTTAGATTTCCACATTTAAGATACAAATTCTTAGGAAAGGTACTAAATTTCCATACTTAAGTTTAGGCTATGAAAAAAGCTAGTTCGAAATTATAAATCGTTTTTTTTTTTTTTCAATACCAAAATTCAAAATTTTATAAAAAATAAACAATTTTTTACCCTTTGTTTATATAAAATTTAATTTTTAAAAACAATTTAAGTGTATAAAAAATATAATCTAAGCTGTTTATCTAACTTTTTTCAAGGAGTGGCAATGAGTCAAATCATTGAAGGCTACTTTGGAAAAAGCCTTGAGGGTAAGAAAAGCAAATTGCCCGCAAAGCTTGATTTTATCCAAAGTGCTACAGGTCTTTTTTTAGGACTATTTATGTGGGGACATATGTTTTTTGTTGCTAGTATTTTAATTAGCAATGATTTTATGTATAGTATATCAAAGATGTTCGAGGGTAGTTTTATCTTTGGAACACCACAGCCTTGGGTAGTTTCTATTATAGTTTTCATAGTTTTTGTTGTATTTGTGGTACATGCAGCGCTTGCTATGAGAAAATTCCCTATAAATTACAGGCAGTGGCAGCTTTTTAGAACTCACGCGAAAACTATAAAGCATGGCGATACAAGTTTATGGTTCACACAAGCAGCGACAGGGTTTATAATGTTTTTCTTTGCCTCCTACCACTTGGGTATGATGTTTTTTCAAGCTCACACCATAGATCCTTACGGCTCAGGTGAGAGAATGCTTCAAATGTGGCCTTTTTATCTAATCCTTCTTTTTGCAGTTGAATTACACGGAGGAATAGGTCTTTATAGACTATGTGTTAAATGGGGTTGGTTTGAGGGCAAAAATGCAAAGGCTAGTAGAAAAACTCTTAAAAAATTAAAATGGATAATAAGCGTATTTTTCATAGCCCTAGGGCTTTTAACTATGGCAGCTTACATAAAAGTTGGCATGAGCGATCACGAAGTAGGAAGCCGATATATTCCTACATATATGCGTTAAGAGGTGAGTGATATGAATATTAAATATAGCGACGGTTTAGTAATAGGCGGTGGCTTAGCTGGGCTTAGAGCTGCTATTGAAGTAGCTAAAAGCGGACAAAGCGTTACATTGCTAAGTATTTGTCCCGTAAAAAGATCGCACTCTGCGGCTGTTCAAGGCGGTATGCAAGCAAGTTTAGGTAATGGTGCAAAAGGAGATGGGGATAATGAAGACCTACATTTTGCTGATACAGTAAAAGGTTCTGACTGGGGCTGTGATCAAGAAGTAGCAAGAATGTTTGCTCAAACTGCTCCAAAAGCTGTGCGTGAGCTTGCAGCTTGGGGTGTTCCTTGGACTAGAGTTACAAAAGGTCCTAGAACTGTTGTAATCAATGCTCAAAAAACAGTTATAGAAGAAAAAGAAGAAGCACACGGACTAATAAATGCTAGGGATTTTGGCGGAACTAAAAAATGGAGAACCTGTTATATAGCTGATGCAACCGGGCACTGTATGCTTTATGGGGTTGCAAATGAAGCCATAAAACACGAGGTTAAGATCATAGATAGAATGGAAGCTGTGAGGATTATGCACGATGGTAAAAGGTGCATAGGAGTTATAGCAAGGGACCTTACAAATGGAGAATTAACAGCCTTTGTTGCTAGAGGAACTATGATAGCTACAGGTGGATATGGTAGAATTTATAAGCAAACCACAAACGCAGTCATTTGCGAGGGAACCGGTGCTGCTATAGCACTTGAAACCGGGCTTTGTAGATTATCAAATATGGAAGCAGTGCAGTTTCACCCAACTCCTATAGTACCAAGCGGGATCTTACTAACTGAGGGCTGTAGAGGAGATGGCGGAATTTTACGCGATGTTGATGGATACCGCTTTATGCCTGATTACGAGCCAGAAAAGAAAGAGCTTGCAAGTAGAGATGTAGTAAGTCGCAGAATGATGGAACATATAAGAAAGGGAAAAGGAGTAAAAAGCCCTTATGGAGATCACTTGTGGCTTGATATATCCATACTTGGAAGAGCTCATATAGAAAAAAACCTAAGAGATGTGCAAGATATATGCAAAACTTTTAATGGCATAGATCCTGCCGATGAGGGACCTAAGGGCTGGGCACCGGTATTGCCTATGCAACACTACTCAATGGGTGGAATTCGCACAAAGCCAACAGGTGAGTCTCAGTGGCTAAATGGGCTCTTTGCTTGCGGGGAAGCAGCTTGCTGGGATATGCACGGCTTTAACCGCTTGGGTGGAAATTCCTGTGCTGAAACAGTTGTGGCTGGTATGATAGTGGGTGATTATTTTGCTGATTATTGCAAAAACAATGGCGAAGCTATAGATACAGATTTGGTTAAAAAATTCTTAAGTAAAGAGTATGAATATCTAAAATCCTTAGTCGAAAAAGAGGGCAAACACTCTGTCTTTGAGATAAAAAACAGAATGAAAGAGATTATGTGGGATAAGGTAGCTATCTTTAGAACAGGAGAGGGCTTAAAAGAAGCGGTTGATGAGCTTGAGGAGCTTTATAAAAAATCCCTTGACATAAAAGTACATAGCAAAGACATAGCTGCAGCAAATCCAGAGCTTGAAGAAGCTTACAGAGTGCCTAGAATGCTAAAAGTTGCACTTTGCGTAGCTTATGGCGCACTTTTAAGAACAGAAAGCAGAGGTGCTCACTACAGAGAGGACTATCCAAAAAGGGATGATTTAAACTGGATGAAAAGAACTCTTACTTACTGGGTAGAGGGCGAGACCTTGCCAAAGGTTGAGTATGATGAGCTTGATATTATGAAAATGGAAATGCCACCAGCCTTTAGAGGATACGGTGCAAAAGGTAATATAATCGAAAATCCACTAAGCGAAAAAAGACAAGCTGAAGTTGATGCTATAAGGGAAAAAATGGAAGCTGAAGGCAAATCAAGACACGAAATTCAACACGCTTTAATGCCTTACGAATTACAACCAAAATACAAAGCTTTAAATCAAAGAATAGGAGTTAATTATGAGTAGAAAACTAACCATAAGAGCTTTAAAATATAATCCTTTAAGCAAAATTTCAAAACCTCATTTTGTTAGCTATGAGCTTGAGGAAACTCCTTTTATGACGGTCTTTGTATGTCTTACTTTGATACGCGAAAAAATGGACGCTGATTTAAGCTTTGACTTTGTTTGTAGGGCAGGAATTTGTGGAAGCTGTGCCATGATGATAAATGGAGTGCCAAAACTAGCTTGTAAAACACTTACAAAAGACTATGCTGACGGAGTTATAGAGCTTATGCCTATGCCAGCCTTTAAGCACATAAAGGACTTAAGTGTAAATACAGGAGAGTGGTTTGAGGGTATGTGTAAAAGGGTTGAAAGCTGGGTGCATAATGAAAAAGAAACCGATATATCTAAGATAGAAGAAAGGATAGAACCAGAAGTAGCTGAGGAAACCTTTGAACTTGATAGATGTATAGAATGTGGAATTTGCCTTGCTTCTTGTGCTACAAAGCTAATGAGACCAAATTTCATAGGTGCAACCGGTCTTTTAAGAACAGCTAGATATTTACAAGATCCGCACGATCATAGAACTGTCGAGGATTTTTATGAGCTTGTAGGAGATGATGACGGTGTATTTGGTTGTATGTCTTTGCTTGCCTGTGAAGATAATTGTCCAAAAGATTTGCCTTTACAAAGCAAGATAGCTTATATGAGAAGACAACTTGTCGCACAAAAAGATAAGTAAAAAAATCCCCTTTTTAAAGGGGATTTATGCTTGAAATTCTACAAAAGATATGGAAAAAACACTTACTGTATCTTGATTTATCTTCAAATTTTAACGATACTTCCTTGCTTGATGCATCAGAACTTGCCATACTTTTAAGTGCAAATGCTGAAAATTACGAAAGATACTTAAGTTTAAAAGACTTTGAATTTTTACTAAGCAAGATAGATTTAAGAGCTGACATTTACTCTATACAACTTGCACAGGTGATGTCTATAAATTCAATAAAAGCTGGGTTTTTCTTAAAAGACGACATTATTAAGGCCTTAGAGCTTTTAAAAAATTTATCAAAACAAGATGATATGATATCTTTTTTAAAAGCTTTGCAAACCAAGACTTATGATAAAAAGACGGAATTTAACTCAAGTTTTAACGAACTAAATAAAATAAATGAAAAATTAGCACTTTTAAGCAAAGACGAAAATATAAAACAAAGATTAAAACTAGCAAAAGATAAATTTACAAATACTCATTTTGTAGTGGCCATAACAGGGGTTATGAATGCTGGCAAGTCAAGTATGCTAAATGCTCTTTTAAAAAATGAAATTTTAGGCGTATCAAACATACCAGAAACAGCGAATTTGACTGTTTTAAAATATGATGAAAAGAGTAGGGCTAGGATTTATTTTTGGAGTAAAAAAGAATGGCAAAGCATACTTTCAAGCTTGGCTTTAAGTGATTTTTTACAAGAAGAAAGCAAGCTTTATATAAAAGATGAGGCTGTGATAAAGGATATTTCTTTACAAGAGCTTAAAAATTTTAGCTCGGCTAAAAATCAAATTTCAGCACTGATTAAAAAGATAGAATTATTTTACCCGCTAGACTTTTTAAAAGATGGCATAGAAATAGTGGATACACCGGGGCTTGATGATGTTTTTGTGCAAAGAGAGCTTGTAACTAGTGACTTTGTGAAAAAAAGTGATTTTTTAATCCACCTTATGAATGCCTCGCAAAGTCTTAGTCAAAAAGATAGCGATTTTTTGCTTAATGCCATTTCAAATTCTCGCAATAGCTCTATCTTGCTTTTGATTACAAAGGCTGATTTGGTGGATGATGAGAATTTAAAAGAGGTTGTAAATTACACAAAAAATACTTTAAAAAAGCGTTTAAAAGAGCATAATTTAAGTGAATTTTTGGTTGAAAAAGTTGAATTTTTAGCTATTAGCTCTAAATTGGCAAACGCTTATTATAAGGGCGAAGCTAGCAAAGAAGACTTTGAAAAAAGTTCTTTTGCAAAGCTAGAAAATTATCTTTTAAATCACCTTTTTTCATCCACTAAAAGTTCGCTTATCTTAAAATCATATAAAAAAGAACTTTATCTAATAAACAAAAGCGTAAAAGAGCAAATAGAGCTTGAAAATACCTTGTTGAAAACTAAGATTAATAGCCTTGATTATGATAACGCAAAGCTTTTAAATGAATTAAGACAAGAGGAAAAGGCTTTAAAAGAGGCTAAGCTTGATATACAAAAACAACTAGAGGGCTTGGAGGATAATCTTGCAGGCCTTGATAATTCTTTGTTTTTGCTTGTTCAAAAAATCACTCAAAAATTAAGCGATGAGATGAATTACTGTCTAAATAAGAGGCAAAATATATCCATGCAAAGGATGTTAAGCATCCTAGATACCACCTTTAAAGACGGGCTTTTAGACCTTTTTAGAGAGCTTAAATTTAAGAATTTGAAAAAAACAGAAGAGCTTTTGGCAAATTTGGCTTTAAAATACAAATTTTTAGACGCAAATTTAGAGGATAAATACGAAAATTTTAAAGAAAATTTAAATCAAAATGTAGAAGAAATACTTTCTTCGCAAAATTATTTTGCTTTTCGTATGGATTTAGAAAAGGCTTTTAAAGAAAAAGACAATTTAAAGCTTGAGGATAAGATAAAAGAGGCTTTTAAGAGTTTTGATTTTAAAAATTTATTAGAAAATTTTGAGCTAAATAAAGACTTTGTGCAGTTTATTAATTCAAAATTAAAAGCTTATGAAAGCACCCAAGAGCTAAAGCTAAAAACCTTAACTTCCTTTGACGGTGCAGATAAAATAGAACAAAGTCAAAGAATTTTAGAGCAAAATTTGCAAAATTTAGACCTGCTTAATGCTTTAGAAAGAGAGCTTTTATGAGAATTGAAACCGTTGTTAGCTTTATAAGTTCTTATAATCAAAGATACAATCAAAGCTTTGATGACAGCTTGCAAGGGCAGCTACAAGCCATTTTTACTAGGTTAAATGAACCTTTTATGCATCTTAGCTCAGCCTTTAAAAAAGAACTTGATTTATTATTAGCTTCACTTTCGCAAAATATAAAAGTAGGCGTTGTGGGGCAGTTCTCAAGCGGCAAGTCAAGTTTGTTAAATTTAATCCTTCAAAGAGATATTTTATCTACAGGGCTTGTGCCAGTTACGTTTAAGCCTACTTTTTTAAGATATGCTGATACTTACTGCTTAAGGGTTGAGTATATGGATGGCAGTGATGAATTGCTAAACATTGATGAAATTCACAAATTTACAGACCAAAGACTAAGCGATACCAAAGAAGCTAAGTCCTTGCATGTTTTTGCGCCTATAAAACTCTTAAAAAAGCTTACTTTGGTTGATACTCCGGGGCTTAATGCAAATGAGCTTGACAGCCTTAGCACTTTTGATGAATTATCGTCTTTTCATGCACTGATATGGCTATCTTTAATAGACAATGCTGGCAAAAAAAGCGAAGAAGATAGCATAAAGGCAAATTTAGAGCTTTTTTCTGATAAAAGTATTTGTGTTTTAAATCAAAAAGATAGATTAAACGATGAGGATTTGCAAAGGATTATGCATTATAGCAAAGAGGTTTTTTCTAAGTATTTTTCGCAAATCATTGCTATTTCATGCAAAGAGGCTAAAGATAAAAGCACTTATGAGAAATCAAATTTTAAAGCCTTGCTTGATTTTTTAGAAAATTTGGATGAACGAAGTCTTAAAAAAAGCTACATAAAAACAAGATTAAACAAGCTTTTGCAAATTTTAGATGAGCAATTTGTTTTCTTAGATAATATTTATGATAGCCTAGAGCTTATTTTAAGTGATTTTGAAAGTTTTTTAAGCTCAAATCATAAGCATTTAGAGGAAAAAATTTCCATACTAAATCAACAAATTTTATTAAATTTAAAGACCGTGGCTGAGAAAATTTCAAAGCAAATTCTAGCCAATATAAAAGAAAAAAAGGCTTATTATTATAAAGAAAAAAGCTCTTTGCTGCATAAAAATTGCTTTGCTAAGCACGAGTATAATTTAGCGTTTATTTCAAGCGATGATGCCTTTTTGGCCATGTTTTATAATAGTGATGTTTTAAGTAAAGAATTTAAAAAGATGAAAAAGGCTATCAATGATGATTTTAATCGCTGCAAAGATGAATTTAATCAAATTTTTAGCTTTTTGGATGAGAAGCTTTTGCTTTTTTCCTCAAGATATACAAATATACAGCCAAACTCAATCTTGCAAAGCGATGCAATATTTTCAACCTTGCAAAGCTTTGCCTCATCACTTAATCAACTCTTTGCAAAGGATTTTAAAGATGAGCTTTTTAAGGGATTATTAGAGCTTGATTTGTTTTTTGAAAAGCTGAATTTAAAGGCCTTTGCAAACTACGAAAACGCTACAAAATTAAGCCTTGCCTTTTTCAGCAGAAAGATAAACGCAAGCAAGAGCTTGTACGAGCTTGATAGTACTGAATTTAGCCTTTATTATCCAAGCTTAAATGAAATTTATGAAAGGGTTTTAACAGAGCTTAATGTTCATGAATTTGAAACCTTGCTTATAAATAAGCCTGTTATGCTAAAAATTTATAAAGAATATATACAAAATTTTAAAGCTTTAATTTTACAAAAACTTGATATCATAAAGGACAAAAAAGCTGAAAATTCCAAACGCAAACAATGGCTTTTGAGTGTAAGAAATGATTTTGGGAGCTTGTTATGAAAAAAATTCTTTGCATTTATCTTTTATCTTTTATCTTTTCTTTTGCTAATGATTTTGATACAGCCCTTGGGTATTATAATTCTGAAAATTATAGTAAGGCCGTACCTCTTTTAACTTTTTTATGCGAGGATAAAGCAAGCGCTAAATCTTGTTTTTTGCTGGGCTATATGTATGAAAATGCTCAAGGACTTAGTAAAAATGATGATTTGGCCATGTCTTATTATGATAAAGCTTGTAATGCAAAGCTTTCTAATGCTTGTTTTAACCTAGCCTTACTTTTAGATTCTAAGGCAGATACAAAAAATTCTAGTTTAAATTTTTACAAGGCTTGCTCTTTGCAGCACAGCAATGCTTGCAAGACTTTGGCTACATTTTATGAGAGGAAAAAGGATGGGGAATTAGCCCTTGAGTTTCATAAAAGAGCTTGTGACTTAGATGATGCTAGCTCTTGTCTTAGCATGGGGCTTTTGTATGCAAATGGCGATTTAGTAAGACAGGATAAAGCTCAGGCGCAAAGAGCCTATACAAAGGCTTGCGACTTAAAAGACGCGCAAGCTTGCCTTGTCTTGGCTGATTTTTATCTTAATGAAAAAAAGGATAGAAGCGCGGCTAAAAGGAATTTTGGTATATCTTGCGATTTAGGTCTTGCGGATGCTTGCAAGGCTTATAAAGATCTTTTAAACGATACAAATTTAAGCAGATAATTGGATTTAAGTCTATGAAAATAAGAGTGTATTACGAGGATACGGACGCTGGAGGCGTGGTTTATCATAGCAGGTATTTAAATTTCTGCGAAAGGGTAAGGTCAGAAGCCTTTTTTGACAAAATGCCAGAAATTTTTGATAAAGATAAGGGGCATTTTTTAGTGTCTAAAGCAGAATGTAAGTTTTTAAAATCTGCAAAATTAGGCGATGTTTTGGAAGTAAAAAGCTATTTAGTTGAGCTTAAAAAGGCCTCGCTTATCTTGAAACAAGAGATTTTTAAGGATAGCGAAAAGATATTTGAGGCCAATTTTACTTTAGTTTTCGTGAAAAACTCCAAGGCTGCTGCAATGAGCGAGGATATAAAAAAGGCTTTTGCCTCAGTTTTCGCTAAATCCTAAGCCTAAGGCTCTCATAATCTTAACATCGTATACGACTTGATTATCCTCTATCTTTTCGTCAAATAAACTTTTTGCACTTGTATTCATAAAATTAGTATAGAAAAAGTCAATGCCCACACTACTTGCATAAGCCACCCAATTATAATCTATGCTTTGTTCTAAAAGCTCATTTAGGTAGGATAAAGCCTCATCATCATTTGAGATTGAATTTGCTATGTAAAGATTTGCTCTATCGTTGATTTGAGTTAGGCTAAGTAGGGTAGGGTTGTAGCCAATCTGCGTAGCTAAAAGCTTGTTCGCATTTGTTTTGTGCACTCTTAGTTGTGAGCTTATTATCGCACTTTCTACTATAGGCGTGTTTAAAAATATATTTGCACCGTTTAAAGAACCTTTTGAGAATAAGATATTTTTAAAATTTATCTTTTTATCCTCTATCTTGTATGTTCTAGCGTTTGGAACTTGCTCTAGTAGGCTTGAATTTAGGCTTGTAGAAAGGGCTGAATTATCATAAAAACTAGCTATATTTGAGGAATTTGAAATTTTTAACAAGGTGCTTAGCTGGTTTTTGTAATCTATGCTACCAAAATAAATTTTATCATTGCTTGTATTTGTGAAATTCTTATGTATGGTAGGTATATAAAAATACATATTTGTATCCGCTTTTTCAAGAGCGTTTAAGCCTTTTAGGGTAAATGCTGCTATGGCAAATCTGTATCCTAAAGACTCTATTTGTCTTAGTTTTTGTATGATAGTTCTTTCATCCTCTGTGCCTATTAAAAAAACCTCAACATGCAAGTTGCTTTCTTGTCTTAAATTATACGCTAAGGCTGAATTTACAATTATTTTAGTGTAAGAACGCAAGACTTTTTCCGGTATTATTATGGCTAGTTTTTCCTTAGAACTTTGCGTAATGATATCCTCAGGGACTATAACTGTATCAATTTTCGTAGTGGTTTTGACCGAACAAGCACTAAACAATGCTACAAATAAAGATAAAAAAATAAATCTAAGCATAAACAATCCTTTAAAAATCATAATTGTTTCACAAAAAAGCTTTTATTTTCGTTAAATCATCTATAAATTCTTGCTCTAAACTCGGGTTTTTTGAGATAAAATCCATATCAAAGCTTGTCAAAAACCAAGTGTTTAAAAAGATAAAAGCATTTCCTCTTAATGCCTTAAAATTACTAAAACCAAGGGAGCTAAAGGTATTTTCCCCCAAGCATAAGATGATTTTTGGTTTTAGCAAAAAAATTTCGCTTTGTATGTATGGCAAGCAGTTTTTTAAGGCAAGTTCATCATTTTTACCCTCGCAAAAACACTTATAAAGATAACTTATATAGTAATCATCTACGGTTAAATTTAGGTATTTTTGTAAAAAATCTTGAAGTTTTAAGCCATTTTTTGAGCTAAGAACACAGCCACTTTCGTTTTCCTCCTTGCTTATAAAGCTATTTATGATAAACAAATCCACCTTTTTAACATCTTTGGGAAAGGGGGTGTTTTTTCTTTTTTTATACAAATAGCAAAGCTGGCAAGCAGAAATTTGTTCTTTTAAATCCTCGTAAGTTAAATTCTTAAAATTTTTATTTGTATCTTGTAAAAATTCATATCCAAAGGCTTTTAGATAGTGTAGTTTTTTAAGCATTAAAGCAAGGCCTCTAAATTTTCGCCATCCAAACGGTAAGTAAGCCATTTTACGCTCATATCTTTAGCCCCTAATTTTTCATAAAAATTTATGCCCAAATCATTATCCCTTAAGCAAACCCATTCTATTCTCTTTAGGTCTTTTTCCTTGCAAATTCTGGCTAGATATTTAAAAACCTCTTTTGCAAAACCTCTTTTTCTAAATTCCTTTCTTATGTATAAGTCCTCAAGGTAAATTCCACCTCTGCCCCAAAATGATGAAAAATTGAAAAAATAAATTACATAGCCTATTGGCTTGTTATCATATTCTAAGATTAAGGCCTGTGCGTATTTTTCTTTTAGCAATGATTTTTTTAGTATGCTTTCATCGCACTTAAACTCATCAAGCATATTTTCATACTCAGCTAATTCTTTTAACATAGCAACTAAGGTGCTTAAATCCTTTTCTTCAAGCTCTTTTATTTTAAACATTAAAACTCCTTTAAAAACTTTGTATTGTATCATCTAAATTTTAAAAATAGCTTCTTAAACATAGTTTTAAGTAATTATGCTATAATCGCAGTTTTATTTTATAAAGAGAGGAAATTTTATGAAAAGAACATATCAAGCACATAATACCCCTAGAAAGAGGACTCACGGCTTTCGCATTAGAATGAGAACAAAAAATGGCAGAAAGATAATAAACGCAAGACGAGCTAAGGGCAGAAAAAGATTAGCCGTATAAAAGATGTAAGCATTATAAATAATGCTTTGGAATTTGATGAGCTTTACAAGAATGCTAAAAAATGGCATTGTTGTGGAGTTTTGATATTTTATGAACCTTACGAGAGTATGAAGGTAGCCTTTGTAGCGAGTAAAAAAGTTGGCAAGGCTGTTCAAAGGAATAGAGCAAAGAGGCTTTTAAGAGAAATTTTTTTTAGCTTAAAAACAGAACTAGAATTTGGCAGATATATCTTAGTAGCTAAGAGTGATATTTGCACCATGTCTTTTTTAGAGCTTAAAAAAAACACAAAATGGGGACTTAAGAAATTAAAATGCCTAGATTGATTTTACTTAGTTTGCTGAAATTTTATCAAAGATACATTAGTCCGTATAAAATTAGGTCTTGTCGTTTTTATCCAAGCTGCTCTGAGTATGCTGTGTGGCAGTTTAGAAAAAGAAATATCCTTATAGCATTTTTTGCTACTTTTTTTAGAATTTTAAGGTGCAACCCCTACAACAGCGGAGGTTTTGACTATCCGCTAATCAAGAAAAATAGCTTTAAATTAAGCCCTTACAAACCCTCTATGAAAATAGAATTTTTTTATGTTCCTTACAAACAGAATGAATTTTATATAGTTAAAAATATATTTAAAGGAAGACAGTGATTAGACAAAGTGATTCGAAACAACAACAAAGAGTGATTATAGCGGTGGCTTTATCATTTTTGTTCTTTATAGTTTATAGTGAATTTTTTATGAAACCGCAGTTTGAGCAAAATGCTACAGTAAATGCCACAACAGCAGACAATATAAGCCAAAATGTACAAAATGCAGCCCCAAAGCTTAATGCAGCTACCCAAAACCAAGCTTTAAATACCCAAGTTGCAGCCCCTAGTAGCAGCACGCAAGGCACGCAAAACATCATAGCTAAGATAAAAAGCGAGCATTTTGAAGCCAGCATTGATTATTTAGGTAGAATTTCTAGCTTTAAGTTATTAGACGCAAAATACAAAGATGAAAACTCAAAATTCGTAGAAGTGATATCTAGCAAGGCTTACACCTTACCTTTAGAGCTTAGATTTATAGATACAAAAGTTAATGATTTGGCCTTTAAAACACCATATATTGCAGATAAAAAAGAGCTTGTAATAGATGCAAATTCAAGTGCTACATTGAGTTTAACTCAAAATTTAGATGGCCTAGTAGTTACTAAGACTTTGACCTTTTACGAACTTGGTAATTACGATGTGGATGTAAAGCTTAGTGCAAATTCAGCATATTTTATAAGCCCGGGTTCAAGGCCTGCTGTGGCTGTGGATAATTTTACAGTGCATGGAGCCTTGCTTTTAGATAATCAAGATACCATACACACTTACGAAGACGGCGATGTAGATAGTGATGAAAATTTAGCAAATATCAATGTAGCTTCGGCCTTTGACAGATATTATTCTGCATTTTTTTATAATTTTGCCACTCCTTTAAATATTACGGTAAGCAAGGACAATGAAGGAAATTCAGTCCTTTTTGCATACTCTCAAAACGAATTTAAAAGCGGTGCTTACATAGGTGCTAAAGAGCATAGTATCTTAAGAGCCATAGATGAAAGACTTGATGTGGTGGTTGAGTATGGCTGGTTTACCTTTATAGCAAAGCCTATGTTTGACTTTTTGAATTTCTTGCACACTTACATAGGAAATTGGGGCTGGGCTATTGTGGTGATGACCTTAATCGTGCGTTTGGTCTTGTTCCCTCTTACTTATAAGTCTATGATTTCTATGAATAAGCTAAAAGATTTAGCGCCTAAGATGAAAGATATAAGAGATAAATACAAGGGCGATCCTCAAAAGATGAATATGCACATGATGGAGCTTTATAAAAAGCACGGGGCAAATCCTATGGCAGGGTGCTTGCCTATACTTTTACAAATTCCTATCTTTTTTGCTATTTATAGGGTTTTACTAAATGCTATCGAGCTAAAATCCGCACCTTGGGCCTTGTGGATAAATGATTTATCAGTGATGGATCCTTATTTTATCTTGCCTATACTTATGGGTCTTACTATGTTTTTACAACAACATATCACGCCTATGGCTATACAAGACCCTTTACAAGCTAAGATTATGAAGTATCTGCCTTTGGTATTTATTTTATTTTTTATAACATTTCCAGCCGGGCTTACGCTTTATTGGTTCATAAACAATCTTTGTTCCTTGATACAACAATGGGTTATTAATAAGCTTTTTGAAAAAGAACACAAGCATAAAGAAAGCGAGAATACAAAATGAGGATAGAAGCTATTGATTTACAATCTGCCTTGATTAAGGCTTCAAACGAGCTCTCTTGCTCTGTCGTGGATTTGGAATATGAAATTTTGCAAAACCCAAAAAAAGGTTTTCTAGGTATAGGCAGAAAAAACGCCATTATAGAGGCTAGAAAAATTAAAAGAAAAAATGAGAAAAAACATCAAGACAAAAAACAAAAGTTCGATAAAAAGTCTGCTTATAAGGTAGAACAAGTTAAGCAAGAACAAAGCGAACAAGAAGAAAAAAAACCAAGTAAGCAAAAATATTCTGTAAAAAGTGATGAAATTTTTGATGATTTTCACAGGGAAAGGCATTTAGATAGAAATCCTGAGGATTTATTGGATGAGATTAGGGTTCAAATCGAAAATCTATTCTCTAAGTCTTGTTTTAATGTAAGCTTACAAGAACTTAGTTTTTATGATAAAGACTGTATTTTGATTAAATTTGACGGAGAGGATGTGGCCTTGATGATAGGTAAGGAAGCTCACAGATACAAGGCGCTTTCTTATATATTGCACAATTGGATAAATTCAAAATACAAGCTTTTAATTAGGCTTGAGATAGCGCAGTTTCTTGAAAGCCAAACTCAAGCTATAGAAAATTACATAACTTCCGTTATAAACAAAGTAGAACAAAATGGCAAAGCGCAGACAAAGCACTTGGACGGAGTTTTGATAAAAATAGCCTTAGAAAAGCTTAGAAATGCTTTTCCAGATAAATATGTTGGCATTAAAGAACAAGGCGAACAAAGATTTATAGTTATAAACGATTTTTATAAAAAAACAAATGAGTGATAAAGACACTATAGCAGCGATAGCCACCGCTTACGGGATAGGGTCTATTTGCATATTGCGACTTAGCGGCAGCAAGGCTTACGATATTGCTTTAGAATTTAGCAAGAAAAAAGCTCTAAAGCCCAGATACGCCACTTTATCTAAACTATATAAAAAAGATGGAACTTTTATGGATGAAGCTATAATCTTGTATTTTAAAGCACCATTTAGCTTCACAGGAGAAGATGTGGTTGAGTTTCAAACTCACGGTGGTTTTGCTGTGTGCAGGCTTATTTTAGATGAAGTTTTAAGTTGCGGTGCAAGACTTGCAAATCCGGGCGAATTTAGCAAAAGAGCCGTGCTAAATGGCAAGATGAATCTGCTAAAAGCCTTAAGCATACAGGAATTAATCTCAGCAAAGTCCATAAATTCAGCTAAGATAATAGCTAGATCCTTAAAGGGCGATTTAAACAAGCTTTTAGAAAAAATTAGACTTGATTTAGTTAAAACCATATCCTTTGTGGAAACTAGCATTGATTACGCAGATGATGATTTACCTAAAGACTTACTAGCTGAGATTGAAAAAATGTGTTTTGATAATGCAAATACCTTAAAAAAAATTTATGATCTTTCTAAGTCAAGACAGGGTTTGATTAAAGGCTTTAAAATAGCCATACTTGGAAAGCCAAATGTAGGCAAATCCTCTCTTTTAAACAAATTTTTAGCCTATGAAAGAGCCATAGTTTCAAACGAGGCTGGCACTACTAGAGATTTTTTAGAAGAAGAGCTTTTGCTAGGCACTCATTTAGTAAGGATTATAGATACAGCGGGCATTAGAAAGGCTGATGATAAGATAGAAAAAAAAGGTATTGAATTTAGCAAGGCACAGCTTAAAGAAGCAGACATTATACTAGCTATCTTTGATAACTCAAGGGCTAAAGATAGCGAAGATGATGAGCTTTTAAGCCTTTTGCAAAAAAGTGATAAAAAGATTTTTTACATCTTAAATAAGTGCGATTTAGAAAATAACTTTAAAGCTGATATAAATTTTTTAAAGCTTAGTGTAAATGAGGACATAAGCAGCCTAAAAACCGAGCTTATAAAGTATTTAGATAGCCTTGATAGCACGGATATTTTAGTATCTAATCAAAGCTTATTACAAGCTTTTAAGAATGCTTATGAGGCTATTTTTAGAGCAAAAGACTTGCTTGATGAAAGTAGCTTGGAGCTCTTTTCTTTTGAGCTAAATTTAGCCATAAAAGAGATAGCTAAATTTACTAAGGATTTTTCTTATGATGAGCTTTTAGATGAGATGTTTTCTAATTTTTGCCTAGGAAAATGAAAGGATTTTATATGGATAAAGAAACTATAAAGGCACATAAAATAAGCGATGAGGAATATGAAGAAATTTTAAGGATTTTAGGTAGAGAACCAAATTTACTTGAGCTTGGCATTATTTCTGCTATGTGGAGTGAGCATTGTTCTTACAAATCTAGCAAAAAATACCTAAAAAATTTCCCAACAAAGGCTCCTTGGCTCATACAAGGACCCGGAGAAAACGCAGGAGTTATAGACATAGGGCAGGGTATGGCTGCTGTTTTTAAGGTAGAAAGTCATAATCACCCAAGCTTTATAGAGCCCTTTGCTGGAGCAGCTACTGGAGTTGGTGGTATCTTTAGAGATGTTTTTACTATGGGAGCTAGGGTTGTAGCCTCTATAAATTCCTTGAAATTTGGGGATTTAAAAGATGAAAAGGTGGCAAAAAAACAAAAATATCTTGTAAAAGGCGTAGCTAGTGGAATTTCACATTATGGAAACTGCGTTGGAGTACCAACTGTGGGTGGCGAGACAAATTTTGATCCTTGCTTTAATGGTAATATCTTAGTAAATGCCTTTGCACTTGGAGTTTGCAAGATAAAGGATATATTTTACGCTAAGGCTGAGGGCGAGGGAAATTTAGTGCTTTATGCAGGTTCAAAAACAGGTAGAGACGGGCTTGGCGGAGCTGTTATGTCAAGTGATAGTTTCAATGAAGAAAGCAAAAAATTAAGACCAACTGTGCAAATAGGAGACCCATTTACTGAAAAACTACTTATGGAAGCTTGTTTAGAAGCTTTTAAAACTGATTATCTCATAGGCATACAGGATATGGGTGCAGCTGGACTTACATCAAGCTCTTTTGAAATGGCAGGGAGAAGCAAAAGCGGTATGAGGCTTTTTTTAGATAAGGTGCCTATGCGTGAGGAGGGTATGAATCCTTACGAGCTTATGCTTAGCGAATCGCAAGAACGTATGCTTTTGTGCGTAAAAAGAGGCTTTGAAGATAAGATTATAGAAATTTTTTCTAAGTGGAATTTAGACTGTGCCGTTGTGGGCGAGGTTATAAGTGGAGATAAAATGGAGCTTTTTTGGCACGGAGAGCTTGTGGGACTTTTGCCTATAAATGAGCTTAGCGAAAATGCTCCTATGCTTGATAGAAAGGTAGCTAAGCCAAAATATTTAGACGAGATAAAAAGCTATAAATTTAAGCTAAAGCAAAGTGCTAAAGAGCTTTTTTTAAAAATGCTTTCTAATGAAAATGTCTGCGATAAGGGCTTTATTTACGAGCAATATGACCATACAGTGCAAGCAAATACCATAAAAGCTCACGGAAAAAGCGGTGCAGCTTTAATTAGAGTAAAGGAAAATAAGGCTCTTTTAGCAATGGCTTGTGAGTGTAATTCAAGCTTAGTTTATGTAGATGCTAAAATAGGAGCTGCTTTAAATGTAGCAAGTGCTGCTAGAAAGGTAGCTTGTGCGGGTGCAAAGCCTTTAGCCATAAGTGATTGTTTAAATTTTGGCAATCCACAAAATCCTGAAGTTATGTGGCAGTTTGCAAAATCTTGTGAGGGCATAAAAGAGGCCTGTGAAAGACTTAACACTCCGGTAGCAAGTGGAAATGTTTCTTTATATAATGAAACAGAGGGCGTAAGCATATATCCAAGCCCTACCATAGTTTGTGTTGGCTTAAATTCAAATGAAAATAAAGGCATAAAATCGCATATAGATGAGGCCGGACTTAGGCTTTATTTACTAGGCGATACAAGAGAGGATTTTTCAGCCTCCTTAGCAGCAAAAGTGCAGGATAATGTCGTAGCAGGAGAGCTAAGAGAGCTTGAGTATGAAAAAGAACTTGCACTTTTAGAGCTTTTACAAAAAGCAAATGAAAAATCCTTGCTAAAATGTGCTAATAATGTAGGCTTGGGTGGTTTAGCTATATCCTTGGCTAAAATTTTTGCGCATTCTTCCGTGGGCTGTGAGCTAGATGCAAACTTTAAAGATGAAGCCTTGCTTTTTAGCGAAAGTGCGAGTAGGGCGGTAGTAGCCTTAAAAGATGAAGAAGAGTTTTTAAAGCTTTGTGCTGACCTTGATATAAAGGCTACTTTCCTAGGACAAAGTGTAGATAATAACACCTTTAAGCTAGATAGTATAGAATTACCTTTAAATGAGCTTAAAAAGGTGTATTTTGAGAGTTTTAGGAAGCTTTTATGAGTTTTATTTTAATACTTTTAGCCATACTAGCCTTTTACTGGTATTTTAAAACTTGGGGAAAAAATGATGTTTTTAGCGGCATAAAAGGCTTTGCAAAGGGCTTTAAAGAGGGTATGATAGAAGAAAGGATAGATGAGTATAAAAAGAGAATGAATTACTATGTTATCGCTCTTTTAGCTAAGATTGCAAAAAGCGATGGCAGGGTAAGCGAAAATGAAGCCGATATGATTTCTCAAATTTTAGACGCAAACGCCAGAGATAAAAGAGAAAGGGACTTTTTAAAGGCTACCTTTAATGAGCACAAAGACAATATAAACGATGTTTTTATGGTGGCAAGGGAATTTACTCAAGAAGTGCCCTTGGCAAAAAAAGAATTTTTAAATGTCTTAAATTTACTTGTTTTTATGGCATTTATAGACGGGGAAATGAATGCTAAAAAAGAAGAAATGCTAAGAGAAATAGCAAGAGCCTTTTACGTCAGTGAGTATGAGCTTAAAGCCTTTATAGAGGGTATAAGCTCTAGAAAAAATGCAAACTCAAAGGCTATGAGCTTAGATGAGGCTTATAAAATTTTAGAGCTTGATAAAAATGCTTCTTTAAACGAGCTTAAAAAAAGATATAGAGAGTTAGCTAAGAAATACCACCCAGATATACTAAACGCAAATAATGTAAGCAAGGAAGAGCTTGAAAGAGGGGTTGAGAGATTTCATAAGATAAATGAGGCTTACGAGCTTATAAAAAAGAAGCTAGGATAAGTTTTGATAAAAAAAGTACTCTTTTGCCTTTGCTCTTTTTTAAGCCTTGCTTTTTCTTGTGAGAGTGCTAAAAGCTGTTTTGATTTGGCACAAAAGGCTTATGATTTAGCTAAGTTTGATGAAGCAAATTCTTTGTATGAAAAAGCTTGTGATTTTTCTCACTCTAAGGCTTGTTACACTTTGGGGATTTTAAACTATAAAAAAAATGATTATCAAAGAGCTGCTAATCTTTGGCAAAAGGCTTGCGATATGAAAGAGGTTTTTGCTTGTACGAATTTAGCTTATTTATATAGCGAGGCAATGGGTGTTGAGAAAAACTCCACCAAAGCAAGAATTTTAAATGAAAAAGCCTGTGAAATGAAAGATTCCTTTGCCTGTCATAATCTAGCTATATCTTATGCTGAGGCAAATATTAATGAGGAAGCAAAAAAGCTTTATAAAAAAGCTTGTGATGAGATGAAGCATAATGATTCTTGTTTAAATTTAGCCTATTTATACTATTATGATAAAAAGTATCAAGATGCAGCCTTATTTTGGCAAAAGGCTTGTGATATGAACTTAAGCGATGCTTGTTTTAACTTAGGCGTTTTATATGTAAATGCTAGAGGTCTTAAAAAGGATATTTCAAAGGCTAGGTATTTTTATGCAAAGGCTTGTAAGATGGATGATTCTAGAGCCTGTAATAATCTTGGAGCGAGTTTTTATGATGAAAAAGACTATGAAAAAGCCCTTGTTTTGTATGAAAAATCTTGTGCTATGAATGAGGCTGTGGCCTGTAAAAATTTAGCCTTTTTGTATGAAAATGCTATGGGAACTGAAAAAAATAAAGAAAAAGCCGAGGCCTTTTATTTAAAGGCTTGTATTTTAGGCAATGAAGAGGCTTGCGTTTTTTATAAGAATTTAAGCGTTTTTAACTTTTTTGTAGTGGATATTTATGAGTTTATAAAAAATATTAAGGAGAGAGAATGAAAAGAGCTTTATTAAGCGTAAGTGATAAGGATGAAATTTTAGATTTTGCTAAGGAACTTGCTAATTTAGGCTTTGAGCTTCTTAGCACAGGCGGCACTTATAAGCTTTTAAAAGAGGGTGGCTTAGAGGTGCTTGAGGTTAGCGATTTTACACAAAGTGCCGAGCTTTTTGAAGGGCGGGTAAAGACCTTACACCCTAAAATTCACGGAGGAATTTTATATAAAAGAGCCGATGAAAGCCATAAAAAACAAGCACAAGAAGCTGAAATAAAAAGTATAGACCTAGTCTGTGTAAATTTGTATCCTTTTAAGCAAACGACACAAAAAACGCAAGATTTTGATGAGATAGTTGAAAACATAGACATAGGAGGACCAAGTCTTTTAAGAGCGGCGGCAAAAAACTATAAAGATGTCTGGGTGCTTTGCGATAAATTTGATTTTAAAGCTGTTTTAGAAAGCCTTAAAAAAAATGATGAAGAAGATTGCTTAAACCTAAGACAAAAGCTTATGATAAAGGCTTTTGAGCATACTGCAAGCTATGATGCTTTCATAGCAAATTATATGAATGAAAGATTTAAGAAAGGTTTTGGAGATACAAAATTCATAGTTGGCAAGAAGTGCTTTGATACAAAATACGGAGAAAATCCTCATCAAAAGGGTGCATTGTATGAATTTGAGGATTATTTTACTAAAAATTACAAAACCCTAAAGGGCGAGGCTTCTTTTAATAATCTAAACGATATAAACGCAGCCTTAAGCTTAGCCTCATCTTTTGGTAAGCTACCCGCAGTAGCCATAGTAAAACACGCAAATCCTTGCGGCTTTGCCATAAAAGAAAATCTGCTTTCAAGTTATATAAATGCTCTTAAGTGCGATACTGTCAGTGCTTATGGAGGAGTGTTGGCTATAAATGGAACTTTAGATGAAGCCTTAGCTAAAAAGATAAATGAAATTTACATAGAGCTTATCATAGCTGCAAATGTGGATGAAAAGGCTTTAAAGGTATTTGAAAACAAAAAGCGTATAAAAATTTTTACTCAAAACACAGACTTTTTAGTCCCTGCTTTTGATAAATATAGCTTTAAGCACATAAATGGAGGCTTTGTTTATCAAGAAAGTGATTTTGTAGCTAAAAATGAGCTTGAAAATGCTAAATTAGTTTCTCTTAGAAAAGCGGACGAAAGGGAGTTAAAGGACTTAGAAATAGCCCTTAAAATAGCTGCCTTAAGCAAGTCAAACAATGTAGTTTATGTGAAAAACGGTGCTATGGTGGCCATAGGTATGGGTATGACAAGTAGGGTTGATGCGGCTAAGGCTGCTATAAGCAAGGCTAAGGATATGGGGCTTGACTTAGAAGGCTGCGTTTTGGCATCTGAGGCCTTTTTTCCTTTTAGAGATAGCATAGATGAGGCAAGTAAGGTAGGAGTAAGGGCTATCGTTCAGCCCGGAGGCAGTATAAGAGATGATGAAGTTATAGAGGCTGCAAACCAATACGGCATAGCACTTTATTTTACAGGTGTAAGGCATTTTTTACATTAATCTTTCAAGCTTAAAAGCTCTAATTTAATTTGAGCTTTTAGCAAATTTTCTTCTTTATTCAAGCTAATTTCTGGCATTAAAAATACATATTTTGAGCCTTGCAAGGCTTGTATAAAGTATATGATTTTAGAAAAATCACTTTCTAATTCTATTAAAATTGTGTATTTATTTATGTATTTTTCTTGATTTGATGAATTTTTGATACTTAAAAATGCCAAAGAATGTTGCTGAGCTAGGCTGTATAATTCATCTAAGATATTTTTATAACTTGGCCTAAAATGCTTTAAAATGCTATTTAAATCCTCAATTTTCTCTCTTTGCTCGCTTAAATTTGCCTGCAAATCCTTTAAATTTGTAGTATCGTTTAAGTTTTTGCTATCATCTTGAAAATATAGTGCCAAAAACACAGCAAAAATTATATTTAACACAGCCAATAAAGCCTTTTCTCTGTTGTTAAGCTTGTTTAGATAATAGGCTATTTTTTCACTCATCTTTTAACTCTAATATTATATTTAAAAAGCCATTTTCGATTTTTTTGCCCTTTAACACGAAATCCTTATTTTCAAAAAGCTCTTTAATAAGCTCGTCGTTGCTATCTTTCATGCTAAGTATCAGTTCTTTACCGTTTATTTTAAGGCTTTTAAGCTTTATTTTGTATTTGTCTAAAAGCTCAAATATAGGCTTTATATCGCTTATGAATATAAAAGGAAGCAAATTAAGTTCTAGTTCTTTAACGCTTGCTTCTTGATTTTTAAGTAAAATTTCATTTTGTAAAAGCTCGTTTTTTAGTGCTTCAAGCTCCTTGTCATCGATTTTTTCAAAACTAAAATTCGCAAGTTTTGGATAAAAAAATACAAGCAAAAAGCTTAGTATAAAACTTATGGCAAGAAATTTAAGAAAAGATTTGTCCTTGCTGCTTTCATCTCGCGTGAAATTTAGACTATCTTTTATATCTAAATTTTTAAGTTTGTTTACATCTTCTTGTTTTATTTCTTTTATTTCTAGCTCAAAATAAGGCTCTAGTGACTTAATCATATTCTTATCATCACTTTGTATAAAGATGATTTTGCTTGCGTACTCCTTGCAAATCTCTTTTATATAGTTGCTTTGTATAAATTTTTCTATATCATCATTTAAGCTTAAAGCCTTTAAATAAAGCAGTGTTTGCTCCTTAAAAAAGGCGCAAAAGGCGTAATCTTTTTTAAAAACAAGCACAACAAAGCTATCTTTATCGTTTAAATCTTTATAAAACATAGGCTCCGCAAGGTTTATGCTAGCTTTTGGGTCTAAATTTTCATATTTTGTAAAAAATACATCAGCCTCGTTTGAATGCACATCATACGAAAAAGCGTAAGAAAATTTCTCATCCTCTATCATAGCTTCCTTTGCAGCTTTTTCAAAGATTTCCTCTTGGCTAGAACTTTCTTTTATTTCTATCTTTATATGCTTAAGTAGCTTGAAAGAGCAGAGTTTGAGCGATGGTTCTTTATTTATCTTAAGATTTTTTCTAAAAATTGTTTATCCTTTGTCCATGCCTTTTTTACAAGCACGAAAAGTTCTAAATTTACCTTGCAAGAGGCAAATTTCTCTATCTTTTTCCTGGCCTTTATGCCTATTCTTTTTAAGGCCTCTGCGTTTTTGCCTATTAGTATCTTTTTGTGTGCTTGGGTGTCTGTGATTAAATTCGCACTGATATGCAATATATCATTTTTATTTTTTACTTCATTTATTATCACATCGCTACTATAAGGAAGCTCGTCAGCAAAGCTTTCAAATAAAGCTTCTAGGATAAATTCTCTATAAATATCTCTTTGAGAGCTTGAGCTTAAAATATCCGTATCGTAAAAATAATGGTCGTAGTTAAGGTGTTTGCACAGCTCGTCAAGTAGGATGTTTTTATAAGCTTTTTTCTTGCAAGAAAAAGGTATTAAAGCTTGAAAATACTTATCAAATTTCGCATATTCTTGTATCTTATCTAAGAGATATTTTTTGTCCTCTAAATCAACCTTATTAATCACAAGTACATGCTTCACATCCTTATGAAATGCTAAAAAATCCTCGTAATCTTTTGTACTATCCTTAACGCTCACCACAAAAAGCACTATATCACAGTCTTTTATGGACTTTTTGGCACTTTCTATTAGACTTTGGTTAAAAAGCTTGTCGCTTTTGTGAAGTCCGGGCGTGTCTATAAAGATTATTTGCTTATCATCATGCATAACGATAGCATTAATCTTTCTTCTGGTTGCGTTTCTTTTGTGAGAGACTAGGGCGATTTTCTCGCCTAGCAATGAATTTACAAGTGTGCTTTTACCGGCATTTGTTCGCCCTATAACGCTTACAAAGCCGCTTTTCACAAGATATACCTAGCCAAATCTTTGTTTTCTACTATGTCTGAAAGCTTCTCATCGACAAGTTCTTTCGTTACAACAAAGTCCTTGCCCGCATACTCATCAGCCTCAAAGCTAAGGTCCTCTAAAAGCTTTTCTATAACGGTGTGAAGTCTTCTAGCGCCTATGTCTTGCATTTCCTCGTTTGCTCTGCTAGCTATGTCGGCTATGTGTTTTATGGCCTCATCATCAAATTCTAAGTTCACGCCCTCTGTTTTTAAGAGCTCTTTATACTGCCTTAGCAGTGAATTTTTAGGCCTGGTTAAAATTTCATAAAGTGCTTTTGAAGTTAGACTATCAAGCTCAACCCTTAAGGGAAAACGGCCTTGAAGCTCAGGGATTAAATCGCTTGGCTTGCTAAGATGAAAGGCTCCAGCTGCTATAAAAAGTATGTAATCAGTCTTTAAATTTCCTATCTTAGTTTGCACATTAGAACCCTCTACTATAGGCAGCAAGTCTCTTTGCACGCCTTCTTTACTCGGGTCTTGCCTGTTTGAATTTGCACTTGAAACGGCTATTTTATCAATCTCATCTATAAAGATAATGCCCTCATTTTCAGCCCTTCTTAAAGCCTCTGTTTTTATGCTTTCCATATCTAAAATTTTCTCGCTAGCCTCATTTTGCAAGGCATTTTTGGCGTCTTTTATTTTCATTTCCTTTTTAACTCTTTTAGAGCCAACGCCAATTACTTTTACAATATCTTGCATAGCTCCCATTTCAGGCGGTAAATTTGGGTTTGTATCAAACATATTTTGAGAAATTTCTATTTCTATCACACTTTCATCTAAGTCCCCATTTTTAAGCTTTTTGCGCATTTTTTCAAGGCTATTTTTATACTCATCTTGCTTTTCCTCGCTAACCCCTTTTGGCAGAGGCGGTAAAAGCTTTTCAAGGATTTTTTCCTCTATAAACTCATCTATCTTGTCTTGATTTTTTTGTCTTTGTTCATTTTTTACCAAATTTAAGGCCGCATTTGCCAAATCTCTTACCATGCTTTCGACATCTCGTCCCACAAAGCCAACCTCTGTGTATTTGCTAGCCTCAACCTTGACAAAAGGAAAGCCAAGCATTTTGGCTAACCTTCTTGCGATTTCGGTTTTACCGACACCGGTTGAGCCTATCATAAGTATATTTTTTGGTATGATGTCATCTTGCATTTCAGCACTTAACTTCATTCTGCGGTATCTGTTTCTAAGTGCTATGGCTATGAGTTTTTTAGCCTGTGCTTGTCCTATAACATACTCATCTAAAAATTTGACCGTTTCTTTTGGTGTTAAATTCATTCTGTTTTATCCTCTATGCTGTAAATATTTATGTTTGTGTTCGTGTAAATGCAAATTTCACCCGCTATATTAAGGCTTGATTTTACGAGCTCTTCCTCATCTAAGTTAGCATGTCTTGCTAGGGCACGTGCCGCTGAAAGTGCGTAGTTTCCACCGCTTCCTATGGCTGCTATAGCACCATCTTCAGGCTCTACCACATCTCCTGTTCCAGATAGTAAAAATATATGCTTTCTATCAAGCACCAACATCATAGCTTCTAATTTTCTTAAAAATTTATCTTTTCTCCAAGCCTTTGAAAAATCAATCGCAGCCTTTAAAAGGTCTCCCTTTGAGCTTTGAAGCAGATTTTCAAACATATCAAAAAGCATGAAAGCATCAGCAGTACTACCAGCAAAACCGGCTAAAACCTTGCCATTGTTTAGTTTGCGAATTTTTACAGCATTTCCTTTCATAACCGTATGTCCAAAGCTTACTTGTCCGTCTCCGCCTATGACTGATTTATTCTTGCCTTTGTAGGCTAAAATGGTAGTTGCGTGAAACATTACTGTGCCTTTACTTCTAGTTTAAAATTTGCTTGTATACTGTGTCCTAGCTTTGCGCTTATATCATAAGTTCCTAGCTCCTTTATGCTAGGAAGCTCTAGGCTTTTTTTATCTAGCTCTATATTTTTTTGTTCTTTTAAAGCACTTGCTATCTCATCCTTTGTAACCCCACCAAATAAATGTCCATTGGCTCCCAAAGGCTTAGATATGCTTATAGTGATTTTTGCCAGCTCCTCTTTTAGTTTTTCTAAATTTGCTAGCTCAAAACGCAAATTTTCAGCCTCTTTTTTCTTATCAGATTCGTATTTTCTTAAAACCTCTGTGGTGGCCGCTTTTGCAAAACCCTTTGCTATCAAAAAATTTTGCCCGTATCCGTCTTTTACCTCTTTTACCTCTCCTGCCTTACCAAGAGCTTTTACATCTTTTATAAGTAAAACTTTCATTAAAATTTCCTTCCAGCTTTTCCAGCTATGATGAGACGCAAGGCGTTTAGTTTTATGAAACCTGCAGCGTCTTTTTGATTATAAACTTCATCCTCTTCAAAGGTAGAATAAGCAGCATTAAACAAGCTATCATTTACACTTTCTCTACCTCTTACTATCACATTTCCTTTGTATAGTTCTAAATAAACCTTGCCATTTACGCATTTTTGCGATTCATCTATCAAGGCTTGTAGCATCACTCTTTCAGGGCTAAACCAAAAACCATTGTAAATTAAATGTGCATATCTTGGCATAAGCTCATCTTTTAAATGAGCCGCTTCCTTATCAAGCGTTATGCTTTCTATAGCTCTGTGAGCCTTTAAAAGTATAGTGCCTCCCGGAGTTTCGTAACAACCTCTACTTTTCATACCTACAAAGCGGTTTTCAACTATGTCAAGGCGACCTATGCCGTGCTTAGCTCCTAGTTCATTTAGCCTTGTTAAAAGTCCTGCAGGGCTTAAAAATTCATTATTTATGGCTACTAAATCGCCCTTTTTAAACTCAAGCTCTATTTTTTCACTTTCATTTGCTGCTTCTTTTAGGCTTTTTGTCCATCTCCACATATCCTCCTCAGGTGCTTTTGCCGGATCTTCTAAAACAAGTCCCTCATAAGATATATGAAGTAAATTTGCGTCCATAGAGTAGGGTGATTTACCCTTTTTCTTAGATATATCAATGCCGTGTTTTTGTGCGTAAGCAAGTAGCTTTTCACGGCTGTTTAAATCCCACTCTCTCCAAGGTGCGATTATCTTTAAATCCGGATTAAAGGCTAAATATCCAAGCTCAAATCTTACCTGATCATTTCCCTTGCCCGTAGCTCCGTGGCTAACTGCGTCAGCTCCTGTTTGTATGGCTATTTGGGCTTGGGTTTTTGCTATTAAGGGTCTTGCTATACTTGTTCCTAGCAAATACTCGCCCTCATAAATGGCATTTGCCCTAAACATAGGAAAAACATAGTCCTTTACAAATTCATCTCTTAAGTCTTTTATAAAAATATTTTCCTCTTTTACGCCCAAGCTTAAAGCCTTTTTTCTAGCTTCTTCTAGCTCATCGCCCTGTCCTATATCAGCGGTAAAGGTTACAAGCTCGCACTTATACTCATCTTGTAGCCATTTTAAAATTATGCTGGTATCAAGCCCACCAGAATAGGCTAAAACCACTTTTTTAACACTATCTTTCATCGCATATCCTTAGAAAAAAAATAAAATATAATTGTAACTAAAAATCCTTATAAAAAAAAGCTAGAAAATAAGCATTTTTTGTTCCAAATTTTTATCTTTTTTGTTAAAATTATGATATGAGAATAGATAAATTTTTAAACACGGTAAATATCACAAAAAGAAGAGCAATTTCTGAGGATATGTGTAGAAGCGGTGTTGTTAGCATAAATGATATAGTTGTTAAACCTAGCAAGGAGGTTAAGGTTAAAGACATAATCTCTTTGAAATTTAACACCCATACCGATATATACGAGGTTTTAGCCATACCTACTGTTAAAAATATAGCTAAAAACAGGCAAGATGAATTTGTAAAAAAACTATGAGAGAATTTATACTAGCAAAAGATGAGTTAAATAGCATTTGTGAGCTTATAAAGGATGAGGGCATAGTGCTTTTACAAGGAGATTTAGCAAGTGGAAAAACAAGCCTTGTAAAAGCCATAGCTAGATATAAGGGCGTAAGCGAGGATGTAAGCTCTCCTACCTTTAGCATAATGCAAAGCTATCAGGCAAAAAATACCAAAATTTATCATTATGATATATATCAAAATGGCTTAAAAGCCTTGCTAGAAAATGGTTTATTTGAAAATTTCTTTGAAAAAGGGCTTCATTTAGTAGAGTGGGGGCAGGAGGATTTAGAGGCTTATCTTTTAAAATTTAAGCTAGAAAGTATGCTTATAAAGCTTAGCACTACAAAAGATGAAAACAAAAGGAAATACAAGGTTTATGAGCATTTTAGAGGTTAAAAATTTAGAAAAAATCATCAAAAAAACAAAGATCATACACGGCATATCCTTAGAAATTCATAGTGGCGAAATAGTAGGGCTTTTAGGACCAAATGGAGCTGGAAAAACCACTACTTTTTATATGATTTGTGGGCTTATACCGCCTAGTGCTGGGGGCGTTTTTTTAGATGATGTTAATATAACAAAAGACCCTTTACATAAAAGGGCTAGAAAGGGCATTGGTTATTTGCCTCAAGAAAGTAGCGTTTTTAAGGATTTATCTGTGGAGGATAATTTACTTTTAGCTGGGGAGTTTTTCTACAAAGATAAAGACATTTTAAGAGATAAGATAGAACAAATGCTAGAGCTTTTAAGCATAGAACCTATAAGGCTTAGAAAGGGTTTAAGCCTAAGCGGTGGAGAGCGAAGAAGATGTGAGATAGCAAGATCGCTTATGTGCAATCCTAAATTCTTACTACTTGATGAGCCCTTTGCAGGTGTTGATCCCATAGCTGTGGCTGAAATTCAAAGTCTTATAAAGGAGCTTAAAAAGCTAGACATTGGAGTTTTGATAACAGATCATAATGTAAGAGAAACCTTAGCCATCTGTGATAGAGCTTATGTTATAAGGGCTGGCTCTGTTTTAGCAAAGGGTAGTGCTACTGAGATAGCACATAATCAAGATGTGAAAAAATACTACTTAGGAGCGGAGTTTAAACTCCTAGACTAATGTTAAGACAAAAAGTAAATCAAAGCCAAAAGACAAAACTATCTCAAACCTTGCGTTCTTGGCTTCCCATACTTCAAGCAAATATAGAAGATTTAAAAGAAAGCCTAGATGAATTTACAAAGGACAATCCTTTCGTAAGCGTAAAAGAAAACATAAGCTCAAGAGATAGTAAAAACAAAAGCTTTTATGATAGCTTTCATAAAAACTCGATAAGCGACACCCTAGAGGCTATGAGCATAGGCAAAAAAAGCGTTTATGAGCTTTTAGATGAGCAAATACTCCCACCCCTTTTTCCAACTCAAAAGTCCCAAGACATAGCAGCAAAGATAATTCAGTGTTTAAATAATGAGGGTTATTTTGAGTATGATGAGGAGCTTTTAAAGGACTTTTCAAAAGAAGAGGTTGAAAGAACTAGAAAGAGATTTAAATTTTTAGAGCCTGTGGGAGTTGGTGCTATTGATTACAAAGAAGCCTTTGAATTTGCACTTGAGGGCTTAGAGCTTGATGATGAGCTTTATGAATTTTGCCTTGTTTTAATAAGAAATTTTGAAAACATACAAGAATACACCAAAGAAAAACTATACAAAGAGGCTTTAAGCATTATAAAAAAATTTAGCATACCGCCTTTTATAGAGTATTTTGACGATAGCGCACAAATCACGCCTGATATATACATCTACAAAGACGCAAATGAAATAAAGGTCAAAATAAATGATGAGTATTATCCTGAAATTTCTTTAGAAACTGATTCTATGACGCACGAGTTTTTAAACTCATACATAAAGGAGGCTAAAAATTTAGTAGATGCCTTAGAAATGAGAAAGGCCACACTTTATAAAATAGGGCTTATGATAGTAGAACATCAGTATGATTTTTTCTTAGGCAAGGATATAAAGCCTATGAGGTTGCAAGATTTGGCTGAGGATTTGCAAAGGAATGCTTCTACCATTTCAAGAGCTATAGCAAATAAATATTTAGCTTGTGAAAGGGGGGTAATACCTCTTAAAAACTTCTTTTCCACAGCACTTGATGAGGAGGGCGAAACCTCAAATGCTGCTATAAAAGACTATATACAAAATTTAATCAAAAATGAAAACAAGAAAAAGCCGCTTAGCGATGAAAAGCTACTTGCCCTAGCTCAAAAGGAATTTCAAAACATACAAATAGGCAGACGCACCATAGCTAAATACAGGCAACAGCTAAAAATAGCAAATTCAAGCGAAAGAAAAAAGCTTTATGAACTCTCCTAAATTTAATCACAAAAACGAGATAGACGGACTATCTTTGCTTAAGTTTTAGAAAATCAAAGCGTGGATTTGTGCTTTTTTGATCCACAATATAGAGGCGTTTTAGATAAACTTAAGTATGGAAATGAGGGCAAAAAGCGGGGCAGGGCAAGAGCGCAGCTAGAACAAATGAACGAGGAAACAATAATAACTTTCATAAAGGAGATAAATAGAATTTTAAAGCCCTCAAAATACCTCTTTTTGTGGGTGGATAAATTTCATTTAGTTGAGGGCGTGAAACCTTGGCTTATAAATACTTCTTTTAAACTTGTGGATATGATAACTTGGGATAAGCAAAAGATAGGTATGGGCTATAGAACGCGTAGAAAAAGTGAATATCTTTTAATCTTGCAAAAAGAGCCTATAAAGGCTAAGGCTACTTGGAGCTTGCACGACATAACTGATGTTTGGAGTGAAAAAGTTGATAAAACACACCCTCATCAAAAACCCTTAGAACTTCAAAAAAAGCTTATCCTAGCCACTACAAAGGAGGGCGATTTGGTGTGCGATCCTGCAAGTGGCTCTTTTTCTATATTAAAGGTTTGTGAGCTTACAAGGCGAAAATTTATCTTTGCTCTTTCTTTCAAATGGATAAAACAATCTTAAAGAGTGATTTGAAGGATAAATTTGAAGAAAATGAACTTTTAAACGGTAGGGAATTTTGTGAGCTCTTAAGTCTTGATTATGATGAAATAGTAGAGCTTAGAAAGAGGGATACTAAGCAAAATTTAAGATATTTTGTAAAAGAGCTTTTAAAAATCAAAGAGCAGTGTTAAAGAGTTGTAAAATTTAAAAGGCTATTTTATTTCTTCTCGCTTACTTCTTTTGCTACTTCAGCGGCAAGCCTTAGTTTTTCGTTATCAAAATGTGTATAAATTCTTGAGGTGTTTAAGGAAGCGTGTCCTAGGGCTTCTTGCACCAAGACCAAGTCTTTTTGCTTTTTATAAAGTAGGGTGGCAAAGGTGTGTCTTAGCATATGAGCGCCGTTTTTTTGCTTACGAATTCCAGCCTTAAACAAAATTTGCTCAACTATCCTTGAAACATAGGCTTGGGTTAGGGCAGAGCCTTTGTTGTTGGTGAAAAGTAGATTGTCTTTGTTGTTATAATTTATATTAATTTGGCTTAAAAGATGAGAGATGAGCTCTTTTTTTACCATAACAACTCGGTATTTATTGCCCTTGCCTCGTATCCTAAAGACATAAAGATCCCTTTCCTCGCTTATATCTTTTAGCTTTAAATTTATAGCCTCGCTAACTCTAATGCCTGTAAAAATGATGATTTTTATGATGAGTTGATTTCTTGCTGTGTTTTTTTTAAAATCCACCTGATCAATGGCTTCTAAAAAGCTAACAAGCTCTTCCTCGCTCATAAACTCAGGCAATTTCTCTCCCCTAAGACCGCTTATACCAGCCCAATTTTTAAGACTTATATCATATATATGTGCCTTGCCTTCCTCCTCATTTTGCTTGTCTAAAAAGTCAAAAAAATTCATCATAGAAATTCTATAATTTTTCTTTGAGGCGTCAGAAAGTGAGGCTGTGAGGCTTGACAAAAGCTCTATGACAAGCTCCTCATCAATTTGCTTCATAGAATAAAGCTTGTATCTTATCAAAAGATCATACATTTTTTTAAGTGGTATGAAATAAGTATTAACCCCAGTAAGTCCGGCATTTCTAGCCCTTTTTGCTAGTGCGTCAAGCTCTTCTATGGATCTTACATTGCGAGATAGACAAAAATTCACAGCTGCGAGTTCGTTTGGATTTTTAACCTCTTTATTTGATAAGGAATTTAGCTTAAATTTCACATAACGAGTAAGCCAAAAGAGTAGGGAGGATTTAAAATCATCTTCGCAGTCAAGTGGGTATTTCATCAAAACCTTCTTTAAAACTTTTAAAGCATGATACAATAAAAAAATGAATTTATATAAAATTTTACCTCCTTACTTTAATCAAGAATTTAGCAAGGCAAAGGCTAAAAAATTTCTATCTTTATTATTTATATTTATCTTTAAATATTTATATTAAATAAAACTTAATTAATATGTAAAATTATATGATAAAAGGTAAAAATATATAAAATAATAAATTTTGTATTGAAAACTATAATTTTCAAACTTTTTTTAAAATCTCTTCTTCTACTCTCTTATATATAAACAAAAGCTTATTTTATAGTGTTTATAGCATTTTACCTTTTATCATATAAAAACTTATCCATAAAATTTTTTATATTTTTTTGCAGAGAATTTTACCTAGATGAAATAGCTTTGAAAGATTTTAAGAAAATATAAAGATAAATTTAGAATATTATAATATTTATATTATTATCATAATTTTATATTAATGATAATAAAAAGTTTTAAGCTATTTAAATTGATTTAAAAAATGAACTTTAAAACAAAGAACAATATAATTATTTCATTAAGATGTAAGGTTAGCTCTTTTGCAATACTATTTTAAGAGCACTGCCCTACTCTTTTTTTAAATTTCAAGCCTTAAATTTTAGCTATAATACTTCTTTTAATAAATAAAAAGGATTTTTAGTGTTATATGGGCTTTTATTCACTTTTTTACTAAGCATTTTAGCCTTTTTTCTTTCTAAGCTTTCTTTTATAGAGGCTTTACATCTTTCTCCTCTTATACTAGCTATATTTTTAGGACTTCTTTTTTCAAAGCTTTATTTTAATAAAAACGAGCTTTTTGCAAGTGGAGTGGCTTTTAGCGCTAAAAAGATACTAAGGTTGGGCATAATCTTATATGCTTTTAACATATCCTTAAGTGAAATTTTAAGCTTGGGCTTTAGTGGAATTCTAGCCTCTCTTATTATGATTTCTTTTGTTTTGATACTTGGCTTTTATATAGGAGTGAGATTTTTTAAGTTAGATAAGGAGCTTTCTATCCTAGTTTGCATAGGCTCTGCGATTTGCGGTGCAGCAGCTGTTTTAGCCCTAGAATCAGCCTTAAAATCAAAGGCTTATAAAGGAGTGATAGCAGTTTCTACCGTGGTTCTTTTTGGACTTTTATCTATGTTGCTTTATCCCATACTTTACAACAGCATCTTAGATTTTAAGCCGCTTGAAATGGGCTTTTTTATAGGGCTTTCCTTGCACGAGGTGGCAAATGTCGTAGGAGCTGGTGCGGCTATAAGTGAGGAGGCGGCAAATTCAGCACTCATAGTAAAGATGATAAGGGTCATACTTTTAGTTCCTGCCTTACTTATAATATCCTTTTTGTTTTCTAAGAATTCAAAAGACAAGGCTCTACACATACCCTACTTCGCACTAATCTTTTTGGCTTTAATCATTGTAAATTCTTTATTTGCTCTCAATGAAAATTTGATCTTTGTTTGCAAGTTTTTGTCCTTGATATTTTTGTCTATGGCTATGGCGGCCTTGGGTTTGCAAATTAATATAAAAAGTCTAGCTAAGCAAGGTTTAAACAGCTTTGCCTTTGCCTTTGTTTTGTTTTTATTGCTAGGAGGTTTAGGATATATTTTGACTATTTTGTTTGTGGCTTAACTTAATCTCACTTGTCATCTTTGTATGTTTTCTGAGTGCTAATGACAATTTGTGCTATGCCCACTATCGCACAAATTGTCATTCTAAATCCTTTAAAATCTTTCTAGCTTTTAAGTATATCTTAAGCATTATAAACAAGCCTACAAGCAAAAGAAAACTCACAATAATTCCTATTGTTGTTTGATTTGTTGTTAATTTTTCTATGTTGATAATAGCGTAGCCAATTATTGCAAAAATAGAACTTAATATAAGCAGTATCATTGCCCTATAAGTTGCTATATCTTCTTTTATCATATCCTTTTTTGCTCACGAATGATTAAACAAAAATTCATATTTTTGCTGAAAATTTCAAGATTTTTTGCAAGTTTTTAAAAGTAGAATTAAGAAGTTAAAATTAAAGAATTTAGCGAGGATTTGTCCTCGCTAAGGGTTTTAGAAGTTGTAAGAAGTTCTAAGACCTATGATAGAGTTGTTGATTTTTTGATCATATATTTTTACAGAGCTATAAAGACCTGTTCTAGTGTAAAGTTCTGTAGTGAATTTAGAACCAAATAGTTCGTAGTTAGCTCTAAGACCAAGATTTAAGCCTAGATCAACTCCACCTTTGCTTTTGCCTTGTTTATCAACAACATATTCATAGTTAACATAACCAAGACCTAGACCACCAAAAGCACCGAATTCTACACCACCTGAAGTGAAGTTATAGATAGCATCAGCGTTTACATAAAGATTCCAAGGAGCTTTTAAATGTGGCTTATTAGAACCGTCTGTATAGTTTCCACCAAAATCAATACTTGCGTAATATCTAGCACCAAAGGCATTATCAAACATTTGATTATAACCACCATATACACCAAATCTTAAAGGTGAAGTTCCTTTTCTACCTTCATCGCCAGAGCTTGTTAAACCCAACCAAGATATTTTATTTCCAGCTGAACCATATCCCCAGCTAAGACCTGCGAAATATCCGCTTTCCTCAGCCACAGCAGAAGTACTTAAAGCTGCTACAACAGCTACACTAGCTAAGATTTTTTTCATAGCAAATTCCTTTATAAAGAAAATTCATTGTTTTTTATAAAACAATCGGACACCATTATAAAACAATATTTATTAATAAATGCTTAATAATATGAATTTTATCTATTTCATAGCTCTTTTGCTAAAAAAATATCAATTTTTAAGCAAGTAAGATTAAAATTTAAGAGTTTAGATTTGATTTTAATATAAGGCAAAAGCCCTATCTTAGATGATTAAAAGAGATAAGAGGTTCTTATGCCTATTTGAGAATCAGAGCCATTTAAAACAGAGTCTATGAGTCCTGTTCTTGTGTAAAGCTCTGTGCTAAATTTAGAGCCAAAGGCTTCGTAATTTATCCTAGCACCTAAATTTATACCAAGTCCTAAGCCTGTTTCGCTAGTAGAAGCTTGTCTAAACTCGTATTTGCCATTAACAAGCCCGAGTGCTAAACCGCCATACACTGAATATTCTATGCCATCTTGCTCTAAGAACTTATATATGGCATCGGCGTTTGCATAAAGGTTTATGCTAGAATAATGAGCTTGATTGCTGCCTCTTGTATAATCTGTGCCAAAGTCAAGGGTGCCGTAGTATCTAAGGGCTAAATTTGAATCAAGCACATCTGTATAACCGCCATAAAGTCCAAATCTATGTCCTGTGTAAGCATTAGAACCTGTTAGCCCCAGCAAAGATATGCCATCAGTAAAAGAGCCATAAGCATAGCTTAAACCTGCAAAATATCCGTCATTTTCAGCCATCAAAGAGCTAGAAAGCGCACAAATTAAAGCTGTAGAAGCTAGAATTTTTTTCATATTTTTCCTTTGTGTTTTATATAAAGGACTTATTTTAGCTAAAAATTATGAATTAATGCTATAATCTTGTAAATTTAAGGGTATAGAGATTTAAATGGCAATAGCTAGCTTTTTTGCCGGAATTCATGGTTGCGGTAAGACTACCTTGTACTACAACGAGCTTGAAAGGGGTTTGAATTAGTTAAATTTGTACTTGAAATATCGCTAGTTACAAGCCTTTGTAAGTCTTATCATCTCTTTTTTTGCTATTCTGATTATGTCTATGATTTTTATCTCTTTATTTTCGTCCAAAATTCCTATAATTTTATAGTTGGAAATTCTTCACCTATAAGCATTTTTATGAGCTTTAAAGCTTTAACATTTGGCATATCGAAAGGGTTTTCAGCCACTTTTATTTTACTTATTAAGATCGCTATTTTTAAGCCTACTTCTTTGTTTTTATGTAAATTTTTTCGTATTCTTTTTGTGCCTTATCTTTTATTCTAATCTCAAACATACTAATCTGCCCCATTAGCAATGTCTTGCATTAGTTCTTGCTCTAACCTTTCATATCCTTTTGGATTTTCTTTTTTATATTCTTGCAAGTCTTTATAAAGCTTGCTATCTTTGAACTTGACAAAATTTTCTTTTGCGTAAATCACTTTTAAGATATTTTCTTTGTCGTAAATGTTATTTTCTATTTCCTCTAATATTTTTTCATGTTTTTTTCTTAGATTTTTTAGCTTTTGATTGGATTTGATGTATAAATCATCTAACTCGCTTATATCTAATTCATTATAATTTACTGCCATGATTTATCCTTTATAATAAGTTTTATTTCGTTCTTAATCCCCGCTTATTCTTATAAATTTTTCATCATTTTCCAAGGTATCTACAAAGCGACCTATCCTATCCCAACGGATATTTTTTTTGCTATCCCAGGAAAAATACACTATCCAAGGCTTGCCGATGATAAATTTGTAATGCACAGAGCCCCAAAAGCGACTATCCTCAGAATTAGCCCTATTATCTCCCATCATAAAATACTCATTTTCAGGCACCACAAAGCTATAAGCATTCGCACCGCTAAAGGAAAATTCGCCAAAAGAGTTTATAACTTCACTTTGCATTGCGAATTTATTTAAACTCATGGCTATGGCGTAAAGTTGTTCTAAATTTACGCTTTCATCATAATGTATCCCCCTTTGTTTGTATGGTTCTTTAACGAAAAGTTTGTTATCAATCTCTACTAAGTCATTAGGATAATTTTGCCTCATATACTCATCGCCCTCGCTCATACGCACATACAGGCTATTTGCACTTACTAAAACTTCATCGCCTCCTTTGGCAACACATCTTTTAACAAAGTGAATTTTGGGATTTTTAGGGTAGCGAAAGACAACTATATCGCCCCTTTGTGGTCCCTCGGCAGATATTAAATGTCCATCCCCATCAAAATCAGGCAAAACGGGTATTTCAAGCCAAGGCAAATGCGGGGTTGGTATGCCATAAGAAAATTTTTTAACAAAGAGAAAATCGCCAACAAGCAAGGTGTTTTTCATAGAACCACTAGGTATAACAAAGGCTTGTATAAAGACAAATATAACTATTAAAACTATAATTATAGAGCCTAGCCAAGAATTTGAAAAATGTTTAATCTTTTTAAAAGTGCTCATTTTGCAGCCTTTAGTCTGTTTTTAGCTGCCTTAACGGTGTTTTTAAGAAGCATTGCTATGGTCATAGGCCCTACTCCGCCGGGAACCGGGCTTATAAAAGAGGCCTTTTTGCTAACATTTTCAAAATCCACATCGCCAAGCAGTTTTGAGCCTATTTTATTGATACCAACATCAAGCACTATAACACCCTCTTTTACCATATCTGCTTTTAAAAGGTTTGCACAGCCTGCTGCTACGACGATTAAATCAGCCTTTTGTGTGTAGGTTTTTATGTCTTTGGTTTGTAAATGACAAATGCTAACAGTTGCTTCCTCATTTAAAAACATCATTAAAAGCGGCTTACCTACGATGTTTGAAGCACCGATGATAACGACATCAAGACCCTTTAAATTTATCTTGTATTCCTTTAAAAGATATATGATACCAGCTGGGGTGCACGGCAAAAAGGAACCTTTGATGTTTGCACTTAAAAAGCCTATGTTTGTAGGGTGAAAGCCATCTACGTCTTTATTTGAATTTATGCTTTGTATGATGATGTCTTTGTTTATGTGGCTTGGCAGAGGAAGTTGCACTAAAATTCCATCCACGCTATCATCGTAATTTAACGTGTTTATGAGTGCCAAAAGCTCATTTTGCGTAGTGTCGTGGCCTAGCTCATAGACTATAGACTTAATTTCGCATTCTTTACAAGCCTTTGCTTTGTTTGAAACATAAGTTTTACTAGCCTTGTCATCGCCTACTAAAATCACAGCCAAGCAAGGCTCTATACCATTTTTTTTCAGTTCATTCACTTCTTGTTTTAACTCGTCTTTAAGCTTTGTGCTAACTTTTTTACCGTCAAGTAAAGTCATTTATATCCTTTTAAAAATAAAAATTGTATCATAGCATAACTTCTTTATTTATTAAGGTTGCTGGTGAAAATAATATTTTTGTTTTTTTTATCTTTCATAGCTTTGGTAGCTGAAGATTTTATAAGTTTAAAAGAATACTCAAAAATGCTTTATGAAAACCCTCGCGGCGTGTCTTGCAGCAAGTGCCACGGAGAAAGCGGAGAAATGCAAATTTTAGGGCACTATGAAAAAAAGGGCAAAAGAATGGCTTTTACCGTGCCTAGCATACAGAATTTAGAATTTAAGGATTTTAAAAAATCCTTAAGTGAAGCAAAACAAGCAAGCAGCATAATGCCAACATACTCTTTAACCGATGAGGAAATTTTGATACTTTTTAACTATATACAAGAAAAAACTAAGGAGCAAAAAAATGCAAAACAGTAAAAAAGCCTTCAAAGAGGCTCTAAAATACATACCCGGCGGCGTAAATTCCCCCGTAAGAGCTTTTAAATCAGTTGGTACAAATCCGCTTTTTATAGATAGTGGCAAAGGTGCTTACATCAAGGATATAGACGGAAATTCATACATAGACTATGTGCAAAGCTGGGGGCCCCTGCTCTTTGGGCACTGCGATGAGGATATAATGAAAGCTTGCAAAAAGGCTTTAAAAAAGGGTTCAAGCTTTGGTGCTCCAACGCTTTTAGAAACAAAACTCGCAAAAGCTATCTTAAAAGAATTTAAGCATATAGATAAAATTCGCTTTGTAAGTTCAGGTACAGAAGCTACGATGTCTGCCATAAGGCTTGCTAGGGGTTACACAAAAAGGGATAAAATTTTAAAATTTGACGGCTGTTATCATGGGCATTCTGATTCTTTATTAGTGAGTGCTGGAAGCGGTGCTGCTACCTTTAACACACCTTCATCTTTAGGTGTTTTAGAAGATGTGGCTAAAAATACCCTAGTGGCTACATACAACGACATCAAAAGCGTAGAAGCTCTTTTTGACAAGCATAAAGACATAGCCTGCGTGATAATAGAACCAATCGCTGGTAACATGGGCTTAGTGCCTGCCAAGCAAGAATTCTTAGAAAAATTACAAGCACTTTGCAAGAAAAATGGCACTGTGCTAATCTTTGATGAAGTTATGAGCGGCTTTAGAGCCTCTTTTCATGGCTCTTTTGGCATAAATGGCATAGAAGCTGACATCATCACCTTTGGTAAGGTTATAGGAGGCGGCTTGCCAGCTGCTGCTTTCGGAGCAAAGGACGAGATAATGTCCATTTTAAGCCCTTTAGGCGGAGTTTATCAAGCAGGAACTCTAAGTGGAAATCCTTTGGCCATGGCGGCCGGACTTGCTAGCATAAAAAAGGCAAAAAAAGATAAAAATCTTTACAAAAATTTAGGCAAGCTAGCTTACAGGCTAAGCTCAGGCCTAAAAGAAGCGGCCAATGCTGCTAACATTGCGTTACAAACTTGCTGTGTTGGTTCTATGTTTGGCTTTTTCTTTAACGAAAATGAGGTAAATAACTACCAAGACGCCAGAAAATCAAATTTACAGCATTTTGCCTCCTTTCATAAGGCCATGCTAAAAAGGGGAATTTATCTTGCTTGTTCGCAGTTTGAAGTGGGCTTTATCTGTGCTAAGATGAATGAAAAGATGATAGATACAACCATAAACGCAGCCTTTGAAAGCATGAAAGAGCTATGAGTAAAAAGCAAAAAATCATAAAAAAAAGCATAGAAGCAGCGGACGGGCTTTCGCTTGGAATTTCCATAGTGGTGGCGGTTTTAATAGGCATTGGCATAGGATACGGCCTAAAAGAACTCACAGGCTCACTAACGCTTTTTTTCTTTGGAGTTTTTATAGGCGTTGCAGCTGCTATATTAAATGTATTTAAGGCCTACAAGGCACAGGTTAAAGCTTATGATGAATTTAAAGATGATAGTATAAAGTAGTGCTAATCCCTAAAGATTAGCACTCAAGTCAAACTAACTTCACATCTTTTTCTTGCATTATTAAATTCATAGTATTCATAGCACACATTTTTCCGCACATAGAACAAGAATTTAAGTCATCCGGACGTCTTTCATTAAACATCTGCTTAGCCTTTTCTCCGTCTATTGCTAGCTTAAACATCTTTTCCCAGTCTATGTCTTGCCTTGCTTTGCTCATCTCATCATCAATTTTTCTTTCCTTAGGAAGCTTTGCTATATCTCCTGCGTGAGCGGCTATCTTTGTGGCTACTATACCATCTCTTACATCAGCTAAATTTGGCAATCTTAAATGCTCAGCTGGTGTTACATAGCAAAGTATATCAGCTCCAGCTGCAGCCGCAACAGCTCCTCCTATGGCTGAACTTATATGATCATAGCCAGCACCTATATCAGTAACTAAGGGTCCTAGCACATAAAATGGCGCACCGTTACAAATCCTCTTTTCAAGCTGCATATTCGCTTCTATCTCATTTATAGCCATATGTCCTGGTCCTTCTATCATCACTTGCACCCCGGCTTGCCAAGCTCTTTTTGTAAGCAGTGAAAGCTCGATAAGCTCTGCTATTTGTGCTGCATCACTTGCATCATGAGTGCAACCCGGTCTTAAGGCATCTCCTAAAGAAAGCGTTACATCGTATTTTAAGCAAATTTCAAGCAAATCATCATAATACTCAAAGAAAGGGTTTTCAGCTTCTTTCATAGCCATCCAAGCATAAAGTACTGAACCTCCCCTTGAAACTATATTTGTAATCCTTTTTGTGCCCTCTTTAAACACCCTAGCCGCACGAGAATTTATACCAGCGTGTATAGTCATAAAATCAACCCCACTCTTTGCGTGATGATAAACCACATCTAAAAAATCCTTAGCACAAATTTGCTTTAAATCTTTTTCCAAAAAGCCCACCGCATCATACACAGGCACAGTGCCTATCATGGCTTTAGATCTTTTTATAAGCTCATCTCTAAAGGCTGAAGTTTTGCCGTAATTACTTAAATCCATTATGGCTTCTATCTTAAATTTATGTGCTAAATCAACCTTTTGCATTTCCTCGCTGTAATCCACGCAGTCATTTGAAACGCCTAAATTTACATTTACCTTAGTCCTTAAACCAAAGCCTATGCCATTTGGGTCTAAACTTGTGTGATTTATGTTTGCAGGGATTATTATCTTGCCACTTGCTAAATTCTCAAGCAAAAAATCCTCACTTAGGCCCTCTTTTTTGGCAACTATTTGCATTTCTTTAGTGAAAATACCTTCTCTTGCGTATAGCATTTGAGTTTTCATCTTTATCCTTTGAGAAAAATTTGGATAAATGAAGGGTATAAAAGTATGTAAAAGTAGATAAATTCTCCCGCCGCTAGCATTATCTAGGTCCGGTTCGGTCTAAGCTTTTAGCTTACTCTCAGCCTGTATCACAAGCTCCCGTCATTTATGAGGCAAATTATACAGTGTGAAATTTAACTTTGTTTGCAAATCGTTTTTTTTTTTTTTGTACAAATAAAATATTTTTTTAAGAAAGGATTAAAATGGATACAAAAAGTCTTGTTTTAGAGCTTTTAGCCTCACTTGCAGATGATTACGAGATAGAGGACTTTAAAAATGCTAACGAGCAGACAAAAATTTACACCGGCTTTGGCGGGAAGCTTGATTCTCTTGGCATGGTAAGGCTTGTAGCTGAGCTTGAGGACTTTTTTTCTCAAAAACTAGATAAGGAAGTTGTGCTAGCTGATGATAAGATGATGAGTGCGAAAAATTCGCCGCTCAAAGATGTAGGCTCACTAATAGCCTATGTTGATAGCAAGATAAAAGAACTTTAATGTCAAAAATCATACTCATAACAGGCACTAGAAAAGGCATAGGCAAGTTTTTAGCCCAGCATTTTTTAGACAAGGGACACATAGTTTGTGGCTGTTCTAGAAAAGAGGGCTCTATATCTCATCAAAACTACAGGCATTTTAGTCTTGATATAAGCGATGAAAAGGCTGTTGCTTCTATGATAAGGCAGATTAAGCTTGAATTTCAAGGCATAGATGTGCTTTTAAATAATGCGGGTATTGCAGCGATGAACCACTGCTTAACAACTCCTTTTAAAAGTCTTGAATCTGTTTTTAAAACAAATGTTTTTGGCTCTTTTTTGCTTTTAAGAGAGGTTGCTAAGCTAATGTCCATAAATTATAAAAAGCAAGAAAAGGCATATCCTTATAGGATAGTAAATTTTAGCACGGTTGCTAGTGCTTTAAGGCTAGAGGGCGAGGCTGTTTACGCTGCTTCAAAGGCTGCTATCATAAATTTAAGTCAAACCTGTGCTAAGGAGTTAGCTCCTTTTGGTATAACGGTAAATGTCGTAGCTCCAACGCCCATACAAACTGACCTTATAAAAAATATCCCGCAGCAAAAGATAGATGAGTTATTAGAAAAACAAGCCATAAAAAGACTAGGGAAATTTGAGGATGTGCTAAATGTCATAAATTTTTTCTTAGATGAAAAAAGTGAATTTATAACAGCTCAAACCGTGTTTTTAGGAGGGGTTTATGAGTGAGTTTAGCTCTAAATTTTTACAAAAACTTTGTGGCTATGAAAAGCAAATAGCCTTGATTTATGATGATGAAAGCTTTACTTATAAGGATTTACTAGAAAATGTAAAAGAAAAACTAGCCCTTATAAAAGACATAAGCAAGGATAAAATTCTAGCACTTCGCGGGGATTTTGACCTTGATAGTGTGAGTTTTTTCTTAGCCTGTGTTGAGCTAAAAAGGATAATAGTTCCATTTATAAAAGATGATGAGATAAAAGATAAGATAAAAGAAGCTGGAATTTACGCACTTTATGAGGATAAAGAGTTGAAATTTTATGAGGAAAATGCAAATTTTAAGCACGATTTTATAAATGAACTCATCAAAAAAGATGAGGCAGGACTTATACTTTTTTCAAGCGGTAGCACAGGTAAACCAAAGGCTATAGTTCATAGCTTAGATAAGTTACTTTCGCCCTTTTTAGATAAAAAAGCAAAAAAGATGAATATCTTGCTTTTTTTGATGTTTGATCATATAGGCGGGCTTAACACCCTTTTTAACTGCTTAAGTCTTGGAGCTTGTGGCGTTGCTATAAAGGATAGAAAAAATGTAGAGCTAATAGCATCTTGCATACAAAAATATAAAATCGCCCTACTTCCGGCCTCGCCCTCGCTTTTGAATTTATTTTTACTCTCAAATTTAAAACAAAGATATGATTTAAGCTCACTAAAGCTAATAACTTATGGCACGGAAAAAATGCCAGAATCCTTACTAGAAAGACTAAAAAAGGAATTTCCAAAGGTTCGTTTTCATCAAACCTTTGGCACAAGCGAGGTAGGCATAAATCAAACAAAAAGCTATGAAAACTACATAAAGCTTGAAAATGTGGAGTATAAAATAATAGATAATGAGCTTTTTTTAAAGAGCAAAACCCAAAGTCTTGGCTATATAAACGCCGATAATTCGGTTTTTGATAAGGATGGGTATTTTGCTACGGGTGATTTGGTGGAGCTTAAGGAAATTAACGGCGAGCAGTATCTAAAGATAATCGGGCGAAGCAAAGAGCTTATCAATGTAGGAGGAGAAAAAGTTTTGCCGCAGGAGCTTGAAGCTGTGCTTTTGGAGCTTGATTTTGTAAAAGACTGCCTAGTTTATGGCAAAACTAATGCCCTAACAGGACAAATGGTCTGTGCTAAGATAGTCTTAAAAGATGAGGAAAAAAGAGATATGTTTGAGCTTAAAAAAGAGATAAAAAGCTTTTTAAAAGCTAAAAAAATAGCTGCTTTTAAAATACCTGCTAAGATTGATTTTGTAGATGAGCTTAAGATAAGCTCTAGATTTAAAAAGGTAAGAAAATGAAAAAAATTGTCCTGCTTGGTGCTTCGAATTCTTGTATGCCCTTTAGACTAAATTCTGGGCTCTCTAGTGTAGAAGGTGTTGAACTTGTTAATTTATCTATGGGAGCCACTGGATCATTAAGCAAGATGAGAGCAATTTTTCATGAAGAAGAGGTAAAACATTTACAAAGTGCTGATTTAATAATACTTGAGACAAATATTTGTGATTTTGGTATAGTATATCATACTAAATGGCATACAAGGCAGTATTTTATAAACTTGATACAAGGCTTGTATGAAGAGCTTTATAAGCTAAATACAAAAATTTTAGTCCTGCTTTTACCAAATTCTAATGTGAAAAATAACGAAATAAGTTTAGAAATAGATATAGCAAATATCCATAGTTTTTTTTGTGATAAATATGGCTTTAATTATATAAATGTGCTTAAATACTATCTAGAAAATGACATTAACTACTTTTTTACCCTTTGCACAAAGGATAATAACCACCAATTAAAGAGCATAATGTTTGATCTTGGCTTAAACATAGCTAAAAATTTAGATAAATTTTTATATCCTAAAAAACTAACTTTGAAAAAGAAAGATGTAGAATACAGGCTTTTAAGTCCAAAGGATATGAAACTTGCAAAAGGCGAGCTAAAAGAAAAAAAGATAATTGCTAGTAAACAAAAAGCCTATGTGCTAGATAAAAATACAGCCTTTAAGATAGCAAAAGAGTATAAGGGCTATAAAATTCTAGGTTTTACTTCTTATAATTTTGATAAAAAACTTGATTTGTCCAAATGGTGGCTTTCTTCTAGCCTTATATTTAAAAACAAAAATAAGGAATTTATAGTCTCATCTAATGCTTATTTTTATTTTCAGCCCTTTAAAGATAGCTTTATAATAGATGATGAAACTTATATATATTTTAATGAGGATAATAAAAGCTTAAATCAAGGATATTTTCACGAGAAAAATTATATAGATTATTTTGCACTTGTAGATATTTTACTTGTAAAGGGCGAATTCAAGGCTGATGAGATAGCCTTTAGTGGGAATTTTATACAGACTTCAAAGGAGTATGATTTCTTACATCTATATCCTAATGCTGTTTTTTATAAAGAATTAATCGAGGATTTTTTAAATAATGTTTTTTCTAATGCAAATATAGAGAGCTTAAAACGTATAGTTAATGAGCAAAAGGCTCATTTAGAAAATGAACTTTCAAACTTAAAAAACGAAAATACTTCTTTAAAAGAAAGTCTAAACTCACCAGAACAAAAAGAAAAAATCTTAAATATTAGGTTTTTAGAAGAAAAGGTAAAAAGAAAAGAACTTAAAAATAAGATACTAGAAAAAGATTTAGGTTTTACTCATAAAGATATATTAGAAAGTAAAATATTAAATCAAAAAATAAGAGATTTAGAACAAATTTTAGCAGATACAAAAAATCCTTATCCAAATATACACACAAGTGCAAAACTTAGAGTGCAAAATCACTTAGCTTATAAACTTGGACAAGCCTTAATACTAAATTCAAAAAGTATAAAGGGCTACATAAGACTTCCTTATGTTTTATCTTATATAAAAGAAAAATACAAGGCTGAGCAAAAAACTTATAATGATAAAATTTCAAAAAATCCTTCTTTAAAGCTTCCTCCTTTAGCTTCATATCCAGACTATGAAGCAGCCTTAAAAGAAAAGGAATGTCTAACTTATAAGCTAGGACTTGCGCTTATGAAAGCTGATAAGTCTTGGTATAAGGGAGGGTATATCAAATTTTACTTTGAAAGTAAGAGATTGAAAAAAGAATTTAAGGAAAGACAAAGCAAAAAGTAAAAATTCATATAGGGACAAAAGCTTGTCCCTATAATTTTAGTGTGCCACGGCCTCGCTTATACCAACGCCGCTTTGTGCTCTAAAGTCTTGTGCTTTAAAGCCCTCTCTATCAATCTTTGCCCTTGCAGAATTATCAAATTTAGAAATTAGATAAACCAAGACAAAGGTTAAAGGCATAGAAAAGATGGCTGGGTGATCATAAGGAAATATAGCCTCAGCAAAACCAAAGCTTTTTACCCAAACACTAGGTGAAAGTATAACAAGAGACATAACGGTTACAAGCCCTATTAAACCTCCCCAAAAAGCACCCTTTGTAGTTAAGCCACTCCAATAAATACTTAGTAAGAGTATAGGGAAATTCACACTTGCTGCTATGGCGAAGGCAAGTCCAACCGTAAAGGCGACATTTTGATTTTCAAAAACTATGCCAAGAATAATAGCTAAAATTCCAAGTCCAACCGTAGCTATCTTTGTAACTCTCATTTCAAGTTTAGGATCGCACACTCCGTTTTTGCAAACATTTACAAATAAATCGTGAGATATAGCTCCAGCTCCTGATATAGCAAGTCCGGCAACAACAGCTAAAATAGTTGCAAATGCAACAGCTGAAATAAAGCCCAAGAAATAATCCCCACCAATAGCCTTAGCCAAAATAACTGCCACCATATTAGTAGCACCGTTAAAGCTTCCATCAGCGTTTGTGTATTCTGGATTGCCCATTAAAAGAGCTATAGCTCCAAAGCCTATGATAAAGGTAAGGATGTAAAAATACCCTATCAAACCGGTAGCGTAAAATACAGACTTTCTAGCCTCTTTCGCGTCCTTAACTGTGAAAAATCTCATCAAGATATGAGGAAGCCCAGCAGTTCCAAACATCAAGGCAAGTCCCAAAGAAACAGCTGAAACTGTGTCGGGCAAGAAAGTTCCTGGAAGCATTATACTAGCACCTTTTGGGTGATTTTGTATGGCTTGTGAAAAATAATAAGACAAGTCAAATTTAGTCAAATACAAAATCATCAAAGCCATAAAAGTGGTTCCTAGTAAAAGCATAATAGCCTTAATTATTTGCACCCAAGTAGTTGCGTGCATTCCGCCAAAAACAACATAACATATCATTAAAATACCGACTATAATCACAGCCACAGTGTAAGGCAAGCCAAAAAGCACTTGTATGAGCTGCCCTGCTCCGACCATTTGCGCTATGAGATAAAATACAATCACACAAAGCCCTGAAATTGCTGATATAATACGAATAGGTTTTACATCAAGTCTGTAAGCTGTTATATCTGCAAAGGTAAATTTGCCTAAATTCCTGAATTTTTCAGCTATTAAAAATAAAACTATAGGCCAACCAACCAAAAATCCTATGGAGTAAATAAGCCCATCAAATCCGTTTGTAAAAACAAGTGCGGTAATTCCTAGGAAAGAGGCAGCACTCATGAAATCACCAGCTATTGCCGTGCCGTTTTGCATGCCTGTTATGTTTCCGCCGGCCGTGTAAAAGCTGCTTGCTGATTGGGATTTTTTGTTTGAATAATAAGTAATCCCCAAAGTAGCAATAACAAAGATAGCAAACATAGTAACTGCTATTGGATTAAACTCTGACTTTGCACCACCTGTTTCTATGGCTGCTGCAAATAAATTTGAAGCAAAAAATAAAGCTAATAAAATCTTTTTCATATCTACACCTTTCCGTCTTGCAAGTCTTTCAAGGCACCGCTATCTTGCAAATCTTCTAAAATTTCTTTTTGAACTTTGTCAAAATGCTGATTGGCAAAAAAAGTGTAAAGCCCTGTGCTAATGACTGATATGATAATCAAAGCAAGTCCATAAACAATCCCAACGCTTATAGAGCTAGGTCCTATGCTAAAACCTAAAAGATTTGGGAAAGCACCTATACCTATCGTAAATAGGTAATACAAAACTATGATAACTAAAGATAAAAAAATTGAAATTTTGTTTCTAAAAGTAACAAAATTCCTAAATTTTTTTATAGCTTCATCACGGGTTGGAACTTTTTTCATAGTTAATCCTTTCGTTTGATTTGCTTAGAAATATAATACAAGAAAAGTAGTATTTTCTGTGTATTTTTGAAAATAAATTAAGTATTAATTAAGCTTGATTGTATCCTTTAGAAACATAAAAACCTAAGAAAGCCTATTTTAGCTATATTTGAAAAAGTGATTGTTTGAATTTATCTGCTAAGTGCTAGCGAGTTTTTGCGTGCTAGTTTTTGTGATTTTGCTTTTATCGCTTCTTTTTGGCTTAAATTTAAGAACAGATGACGGTATCACGCACGAGAGAATTTTTTAAAGATTTTCGCAAGATTTATTTATATTTTGGGCGCGCAATGTAAATTAATAGGTTTTATTTGCTTTTTGAATTTAAGTACACGCTAAAGATAATCATACAAAAGGCTATGATGTCAAGATAAGTATAAACAGTTCCTAGTAAAAGACAAGTCATCAAGGCAGCCACAACAGGTTCCAAACAAGCTATCATACTGGCTTTAATAGCTCCTATAATCTCAAGTCCTTTAAGATATAAGCAAAAAGCACCTATGGTGCCTATTAAAACTATACCAAACATAGTTATGTAGCCGCTTAGCTCAAATTTTGCAAGCGGAATTTCAAAACCCAGGCAAAAAAACATGGCCAAAGCTCCTATCAAAGAAGCATAGGCCATAACAAAGATAACTCCGTATTTTATTATGATTTTTCTAGCTCCTAAGGAGTAATAAACCACGCCAAAAGCTCCTAAAAGACCCCAAAAAATTCCCCAAAAATTAAATTTTGCAAGAGAAAAATCACCTTTAAAAGCCAATAAAAACATAGCCACAACAAGTAAAATCAAAGCCAAAACATCAAATTTCTTAGGAAAAACCCTTTCTTTTACGCAAAGTATGAGCATTATAAAAATGGGAGCTGAATACTGTATCATCGTGGCCGTTCCAGCGTCTAAATAATCAATAGCCTTAAAATAAGAATACTGCGTCATTAAAAGGCCAAAAAAGCCAAATAATGCCAAAGATAAAAACTCGGCCCTATCTTTAAAAATTTGCATTCTGCTTTTCTTGAACGAAAAAATGGATAAAATTATGCCTGTTAGCAATAATCTATAAAAGCTCACCCACTCAACTTCATATGCTTTTCTAAACAAAGACTCGGCCATAACGCCAGATGAAGCCCAAAACACAGCACCAATTATCACCAAAGCAACGCCAAACTTATAAGTATTCACCAAAAAACCTCAAATAAAATAGCAAATTATAGTATAATTTGCTTTTACTTTGCAAAGGAAAATTATGTATTATTTAGAGATTGAAGGAACAAATTCATTAAATGGTTATGTTGAGATAAGTGGCGCTAAAAACGCCGCCCTACCCCTCATCGTATCTAGCATACTAGCCAAAAATGAAGTAAATATCAAAAATATCCCAAATGTTGCAGACATAAACACTCTTTTTTTGCTACTTAAGAATTTAGGGGCAAATTTTAGCTTTGAAAACCACGAAGCAAAGATAGACACAAGCACATTAAACAGCACAAAGGCAAAATACGACATAGTAAGAAAGATGAGAGCTTCTATACTCACGCTAGGTCCCTTGCTTGCTAGGTTTAAAGAATGCGAAGTATCCTTGCCAGGCGGCTGTGCCATAGGGCAAAGGCCTATTGATTTACACCTTTTAGCACTTGAAAAAATGGGAGCAAATATAGCCATAAAGCAAGGTTATGTGGTAGCTAGCGGGGAGTTAAAGGGTGCTGAGATTGTATTTGATAAAATAACAGTTACCGGTAGCGAAAACATCATAATGGCAGCGGCTTTGGCCAAGGGCAAAACAAGGATTATAAATGCTGCGAAAGAACCTGAGGTTGTGCAGCTTTGCGAGGTTTTAAAAGAGGCCGGACTTGATATAAAGGGCATAGGCAGCGATGAGCTTGAAATTTATGGCACGGACGGCGAACTTTTAGACTTTAAAGAAATATCAGTTATTCCTGATAGGATAGAAGCTGGGACATATCTTTGTGCGGGCGCCATTACAAATTCAAAAATCACAGTTAAAAAAGCAAAACACGAACACTTAAACGCAGTTTTGGCCAAATTTCAGCAAATGGGCTTTGGCATACAAACAAAAGATGATGAAATCACCATAATACCAGCCAAAAAAATACAAGCTGTTGAAATTCTAACAAGCGAATACCCGGGCTTTCCAACCGATATGCAAGCACAGTTTATGGCACTTGCCTTGAAAGCTGAGGGAACAAGTATCATAGATGAAAGGCTTTTTGAGAACCGCTTTATGCATGTAAGCGAGCTTTTAAGAATGGGCGCTGACATAAGGCTAAATGGACACATAGCCACCATAAACGGAGCTAAAGAACTAAACGCTGCTGATGTTATGGCCACTGATTTAAGAGCCTCATCAGCACTGATACTAGCAGCACTTGCAGCAAAAGGCACAAGCAGGGTTCATAGAATTTATCATTTAGACAGAGGCTATGAAAGGCTTGAGGAGAAATTAAAATCACTTGGTGTGAATATCAAAAGACTTGAAGAATGAGTGATTTATTTGCCCAGCTTGCCTTGCTAAAAAAACACATAGAAGCTAGAGATGAATTTGAGTTTGTAAGCATACAGGAGGCTAAAAACCGCGTTTTGTTTGAGGACATAAGTGCGAATTTTGACTCGCCTAGCTTTTCCAACAGCGCACTTGATGGTTATGTCTTTGCTTTTGAAGATAAGGATGAGCCTTTAAACATAAAAGGCAGCATTTTTGCGGGGGATTTTAAGGAATATGAACTTGGCAAAAATGAAGCTTATAAAATAATGACCGGTGCTAAAATTCCAAACAATGCAGATACGGTGTTAATGATAGAAGATGAGCTTATAAAAGATGGCAAACTCATCGTAAAAAAGGACATAAAGGCCTTTAATGCTGTTAGGATAAGGGGTGAGGAGTTTAAAAAAGATGAATTATTGCTTAAAAAAGGTGAAATTTTAAACTCAGCACGCATAGCTCTTTTAGCCTCTCAAGGAATTTCAAAGCTAAAGGTGGCTAAAAAACTAAATATAGCCGTTTTTTCAAGCGGAAATGAAGTGGTTGAGCCCTCGCAAAAAAAAGAAGATTTTCAAATTTATAATGCCAACGCAAGTGCTATCATAGCCATGCTTGGCAATGAAAATCTAAACATAAGCTATCTTGGCATTATAAAAGATAAGTTAGATAGTATCAAACAAGCACTAGGTACCGATAAATACGACATTGTGATTACAAGCGGCGGTGCTAGCGTAGGAGAGGCTGACTTTATGAAACAGGCCTTAGAGGAGTTGTCATTTAAAGAGATATTTAGCAAAACCGAGGCTAAATTTATAAAGCCAACGAAGCTATTTTGTAAAAATTCTAATTTCGTGCTTGTCTTGCCAGGAAACACGGTCTCGGCGCTTTTTTCTTTATTTTTCTTTGCTAAGACTTTGATTTTTAGCTTGCTTGGTGCAAATTTTGAGTTTGAGTTTATAAGTGCTAAGTGCAAGGATGAGATAAGATTAAAAAATAAAAGAAATAATATCTTGCTTGGCGAGCTAGAAAATGGGTATTTTATACCAGATATGAGCTTATCTGCTGCTAAAATCACTGTTTTGGCTAGAAATTCTTATATTTTCATTAGCGATTATTTTAAGGAAAGCATAAAAGAAAATGAGGAGATAAAACTCATAAAAATGCTTGACTTTTAACGTCTTTTAATATAAAATTACACTTCTTTGCGGGAATAGCTCAGTGGTAGAGCACAACCTTGCCAAGGTTGGGGTCGCGAGTTCGAACCTCGTTTCCCGCTCCACTTTTTAAAATTCACTTTCACTTCATTTTCCATTCACACAATCTTCACATACTATGGGTATCATTACAGCATAAATTCACTTTAAGGAGAAAATATGAAAAAGTTAAAAGTTGTAGCTTTGGTTACTTTGTTTTGTGCGAGTTCTTTGCTTGCGGATATGGCTGTTGCGCCAAATACCCTACCGGCTAAAATTCATAGCTTTGTAAAACAACACTTCAAAGGTGCTAACATAATGTTTGCTGAAAGAGATATGACTTCTTATGATATAGACCTTTCAGACGGAACAAAGATAGAATTTAACATAAATGGTGATTGGACTGATATAGACGGAAGATATAAGCCTATACCTACAACCTTCTTGCCAAATGCTGTAACATCAAAGGTAAAAGCTTCGCAGCCAAATGCTCAAATCATAGAAATTGACAGAACCATAAATGGCTACAAGTTCAAATTTAACAATATGATGGAAGTTTATACTGATGCTAATGGTAATGTTATAGGTCAAAAATTTGATGATTAAAAGAGTTTTAAACTCTTAGGATTTTTCAAGGAGCAAGAAAACTTGCTCCTAATTATCTAAATTATCTAAATTATAATCTAATCACCTCTAACACGAAACTTTCCTTTCGCGTCAGAGTTTTATTTCACAACAACTCAAGACAAACTAAAACCTCACCCCATATTCAACCTTAGCATTAAAGTCTATATTTTCTTTATATCACTTTAAAATAATACTCTAGAATAAAACCTAAATTTAAGATTTCAGAGCTATCAAAACACCCTCTATCAGTTTTTTTATGTCTCCGTCTAAGATGGCTTCTACATTGCTAAAAGCTTCATTTGAGCGGTTGTCTTTGACTTGTTGGTAAGGAAAAAGCACATAAGATCTTATCTGATGTCCCCAGGCTATATCGCTTTTTTCGCCAGCATTATTTTGCGCTTCTTGTTTCATAAGTTCTAGTTCATAAAGCCTTGATTTAAGCATTTTCATAGCTGTGGCTTTATTTTTATGCTGGGAGCGATCGTTTTGACACTGCACTACTATACCGCTTGGAAAATGCGTAATTCTAACAGCTGATTCTGTTTTATTTATATGCTGGCCCCCTGCTCCACTGGCTCTGTAATAATCTATCCTTATATCCTTATCTTCTATATCTATTTCTATATCATCATCAAGTTCAGCACTTACCATAACACTACAAAAACTTGTATGTCTTCTACCTGCACTATCAAAAGGAGAGGTTCTAACTAGGCGGTGTATGCCATTTTCAGCCTTTAAATAGCCATAAGCATTATCGCCCTTTACCAAAAAACTCACATCCTTTATACCTGCTTCCTCGCCCTCTTGAAAGTCCAAAGTTTCTACCTTAAAACCCTCCCTCTCGCAAAATCTAAGATACATTCTATAAAGCATAGAAGCCCAGTCATTGCTCTCAGTGCCACCTGCTCCTGGATGTATGCTAACTATAGCATTTTTACTATCTTTTTCATCGCTTAAAAGCATAGCTATTTCAAGACTTACTATGCTTTCTTCTAAATTTTTACTATCCTCAAAAAGTGCTTTTAAAGTCTCCTCATCATTTTCTAAATTCGCTAAATCAAAAAGTTCTTTTGCGTCATTTATGGAATTTTTAGCATTTTCATACTGCTTTAACAAGTTTTCAAGCTTTGTTTTTTCCTTGCCTAAAATTCCAGCTCTTTTTACATCCTGCCAAAAATCAGGCGAATTTTCAAGTTCGCTTATTTCTTTTAATCTTTTTAAGCCTTGATCTGGGTTTATGATGGATCTTATGTTATCCACCTTATTTTGAAGGGTTTTTAATAATTCGCTGTATTCGTAGTTATCCATAGAAGTCTTTCTTAAAATTTTTCTTGATTTTAACAAAAAAATCAAAACAATACATTTTGTTTTACGAAATTTAATTTTGGCTTTAAAATTTAAGAACCGTTCTTAAACAAGATAGAACCAAGTCTTATCATATTTGAACCGCATTTTATAGCCAGCTCATAATCCGAGCTCATTCCCATAGAGCAAATGTTTGCTCCGTATTTTTGAAGCTTTTCATAAAGTTTATATGTGGCTTCAAAGCTTTTTTGAATTTCTTTTTTATCAGCACTGTTTGCACCTATGCTCATCACCCCACAAAGCCTTATATTTTTACATTCTTCTTTGATTTGCAAATACTCATCAAGTGCTTTTTGAATATCAAGCCCTGTTTTAGAAAGCTCATTGGCTGAATTTATCTCAAGCAAGGTATCAAGCTCATAATCAAGCCTCTTATTTACAGCCCTTGCTAACTTTAAGCCATTGCAAGACTGCCATAAAATAGGTCTTTGTTTTAGTAAAAGATTTATTTTATTGCTTTGTAAATTTCCTATAAAGTGCCATTTTATAGGCAAATCCTTTAGCTCCTCTTTTTTTAAAGCAAGAGCTTTGACCTGATTTTCTCCAAATTCTAAAATTCCTTGCTTAAATTTTTCCCTTATAGCCTTAGCATCCACATACTTACTAGCAGCTACAACCCGCACATTTAACTTAAGTATCTCATCTATCATTTTTTACCTCGCTTACCTTATCTAAAAGATAGACTATATGCTGCCAAGATATGTTTGTAGCGTCACTTAAGCCTATCTCGCAAGTGCTTGAGCTTGAAAAGGCTAAATTTACATTCTTATCCTCATAAAATCTAGCTAAGTTTTTTGTGGCATTTATATTAAGCTCTGGCGTAAAAAAGCCCTTATACCCAGCAAAACCGCAACAAGCTGTGTTGTGCTCTAAAATTCTTTTGCTGGTGCATTTTTTAGCAAGTTCTTTCATATCTAAATCTATACCCATCTTTTTAGATGCACACATAGAATAAAGTGCTATATCCTCATCCAAGCACCTTAGCTCAAGTCTTGGTAAAACTTCTTTAAGTAAATATGTGCTTAGATCATAGATTAAAAACTCAGCTTTTAAGTCCTTTATAAGCCTTGCACTACAGGCTGAGTGATCTATGACTATGGGTATAGTGCCATTTTTGCTTAGTTTTTTTAGTATGCTTTTATTTTTTTCTAAATTTTTTTGCATTATATCTTCATAGTTTTCAAAAGCCTTGCCACAACACATAGTTTTTATCTCCTTTGGATAAAGCACAGATATAAAAGCCTTTTTACAGATATTTTCAAAGACTTCTTGTATGCTTCTTTTATCATTTGCTAAGTGTGACGGTGCAAAGGCTCTATTTATACAGCTTGTAAAATAAATCACAGACTTTTCCTTGCTAAAATGCTTGTTTTTTAGCTCGTATGAATTAGCTCTTGGCATAAATTTTCTAGTAGCAGGAGTAAATTTTAGGCTTTTTCTTAGGCTTATGCTAAAATTTGATAACTTATTAAGATGAAAAAGTGAGCTGGTTTTTAAGGAAAATTTAGCCATATCTATGCTTGTGCTAAAATTTTCATAAGCATAAGAGGCTATTTTTTGAGAAAATTTTGAGCTTTTTTTCCTTTCTTCTAATGCTAATCTCGCAGTATCTATGCCTATAGGGCAAAGCTCTTCGCACATAGAACAAGCAGCACAGGTTTCATTTGAAAAGTATTTTAAGCCTCTTTTTAGCTCTTTTAGCTTTTTTTTGCTATCCTCATCTTTTAAATTTTGTAGTCTTTTAAGCTCTCTTTGCAGGGCTATTCTTTGTCTAGGACTTAGGCTAAGTTTATTTGATGGACAATTTTTCTCGCAAAATCCGCAGTCCATACAGCCCTCTAAAAATTCTTGATCTAGCTCTGTGATTTCTTTAATATTTTTTTTGTAAATATCCTTATCATCACTTATGATAACATCGGGATTTATAAGTCTTTTTTCATCAAAAATTTCTTTTATCTTTTTATTTATCTTATAAGCTTTTTTGCCCCATTCAAGCTCTACAAAAGGAGCTATCATCCTGCCTGTACCGTGCTCTGCTTTTATACTGCCACCAAAAGAAGCTATCATCTTAGCCATATCAGAGATTAAATTTGAGAAATTTTCAAATTCTTTTTTATCGTTTAAATTTGGAGTGATGATAAAGTGCATATTTCCAGCCAAGGCGTGTCCTAGCAAAATGGCATTGTCAGCAAAAGAGTGCTTTTTAAAAAGCTCTAAAAGCTCTGAAATTCCTCTTGCAAGATCCTTTAGCTCAAAGCAAATATCCTCAGTTATGACAGAGGTTCCTTTTTTTCTAGCACTTGCAGCTATGGGTAAAAGTCCTTTTCTTATCTTCCACCAAGAAGCACATTCTTTTTCATCCTTTGAAAAACGTAAAGGCAAGGAACTAGGATGAGCACTTAGGGCATTTTTTATCTTTTGTATATTTTCATCCAAAAGTTTTTCATTATCATTTTCCGTTTGTATCAGTATGCAAGCCGTGTCTTTTTTTACAGATTTTAAAAACTCAGGCACTCCTTTAAATTTTGAAGCTGTTTTTAAACAAGCATAATCCATAATCTCAGCACTGCTAATAAGCTCATTTAAAGAAGCTAGGGTATTTACGACCTCACAAGCTTTTATAATGTCTTCATAAAAGAGCAAGGCACAGGCTTTATAGGGCTTATCCTCTACGCATTCAAGCTCCACCCTTGAAAGAAAGCCAAGTGTGCCCTCGCTTCCCACAAAAAGATGAGTGATGATGTCTATAATGTCCTCAAAATCAAGCAAGGCATTTATGCTATAACCTGTGGTATTTTTTATCTTGTATTTTTTTCTTATAAGCTCTTGCAAGGCTTTATCTTTTAAAATTTCAGCCCTTAAGGCTAAAAGCTCATCAATCATCTTTTTATGTGTTTTTTTAAACTCACTTATGCTTTTTTCATCGCTGGTATCAAGTAAAAAGCCATCTGCTAGTATCACTCGAATGGATTTTATAGTGTTGTATGAGTTTTGCTTTACCCCGCAACACATCCCGCTTGAGTTGTTATTTACAATTCCAGCTATGTGTGCTGCTGCTATGGTGGCTGGGTCAGGTCCTATTTTTTTATTAAATTCTTTCAAGGCTAAATTTGCATCAGAGCCTATAACTCCTGCATCAAGCATTATGCTTCTTGCATTTTTTGAAATTTTTATCTTAGAAAAAGAAGAATCTAGTACGATTAAAATACTATCACAAGAGCTTTGACCGCTTAAGCTAGTACCAGCACCGCGAAAGCAAAGCGGGGTATTATACTTCTTAGACAAAGCAAAGGCTCTTATCACTTCTTCTTCGCTTTTTAATAAACACACAAGTTTTGGAGTTAGGGCATAACAACTCGCATCAACTCCATAAGCAAAACATCTTAAATAATCCTTATAAACCCTGCCTTTAAAAAGCTCCTTAGCTTCCTTATAAAAACCTTCATAATCTTGCATATTACTCCTTTTTAATTAGGATAAAATTTGACTTTTTTATGTAATTTTGCTAAAATTATAGTCTTTTTCTTGTAAAAGAAAGCTAAACTTAAGATGAAAGGAAGTGAGGATGAATAGCATTAAAATCAAGTCTATTTTTCTTGCTTCTTTTAAAAGTACTATGTCTTGTTGTATGCACACTTTTGTGTGCAAAAATTCTTAATCTCATTTAGTATATACATATACATTCTGGTTTTCAAACTAAAGTTTTTTAATGTTTTTTTAACTCTTTAAGGAGATAAATTTGAATGAAATTAAACAAAAATATCTAATAAATTTTTGGGAAAATAAAAAAGGTTTTATAGCACTTGGAGTTTTTTCTGCTGCTTATTTTGGTATCTTTGCTGTTAATTGGGGAGTAACTAGCGAGATGACAAGACTTGGAGGAGAATTTTTAGAGCTTTTTGGAGCTGATTTAAGCTCTTATTCTTACTATCAAAATTTAGGACTTCATGGTAATGCAACAACTAGAATTTCAGGCATAATGCTTCTTGGTATGTCTATAGGTTGTATAGTTGCAGCACTCTTAGCAAATAAGGTTAAATTTCGCTTACCAGCTAGTTCTTTAAGGGTATTTCAAGCTATAGTTGGAGGACTGCTCTCAGGCTTTGGAGCCAGACTTGCCTTTGGTTGTAATTTGGGAAATTTTTTCTCTGGCATTCCTTATTTTTCCTTGCATACTTGGCTTTTTGCTCTTTTTATGGTGCTTGGAATTTATCTAGCCGTAAAGCTTACAAATACTAAATTTTTTAAACCAAAAGCAAAACTTGTAAGGGTAAATAAAAAGGATGAGGGTTTAGAAATACACGAAAAAAGAGCTAAATTTTACTTTTTCTTAGGTATATTTGTCTTTGTTCTTTTTCTTTCTTGGCTGCTTTATCTTTTGATAAATTACCACGATATTAATCCTAGCGATAGAAAAAGTATGCTTTCTTTAGCTTTAGTTTTTGGTTTTATCTTTGGTTTTATCATATCAAAATGCCAAATTTGCTTTACTTCTTGCTTTAGGGATCTGTTTTTATTTGGTAGAGATTCAGCCATAAAAGGTGCTATCATAGGTATGATGATAGCTACTATCATAGCCTTTGCCTTTACTCTTTATGGGCACGAGCCAAAGCTTACTCAGCTTTCTTTAAGCGTGGCTATGGGAGCTTTTTTGTTTGGCTTTGGTATAGTTTTTGCCGGAGCTTGCGAGTGCGGCTGGGCTTATAGAATGTGGGAGGGACAAAGTCATTTTATGATAGTTGGAGCTGCTAACATAGCAGGAACTATGATACTAGCCTTAAGTTATGATTTCTTTCCGCAAGGCTTTAAGGAGGGCGTAAAGATAAATCTTCTTGATAGCTTTTCAAATTTAGGTGGGCTTGCTTTAAACTTGCTCTTTTTACTTTCTATGCTTATCTTAGCATTAGCTTATAAAAGATATTTTTTCAAAAGGATACAAAGATGAATATAACTTATACTTTAAATTTACAAGGTGAGGCTTGTCCTTATCCTGCTATGGCTACCATAGACGCTCTAGCTGAACTGAAAACTGGAGAAATATTAGAGGTTTTATGCGACTGTCCTCAAAGCATAAATTCCATACCGGATGACGCTAAAAATAGAGGTTTTGAGGTGCTTGAGATAAATCAAGATGGACCCGTGCTTAGATTTTTAATCAAAAAGCCTTGAAAAAGCACTGCCTTTTGGGCGGTGTTTTAAGTGGCGCGCTCAAGAGGATTCGAACCTCTGACCTTTTGAACCGCAATCAAATGCTCTATCCAGCTGAGCTATGAGCGCAAGAAAAAGCAAAATTATAGCGAATTTTCCTTAACTTAAACTTCTTTTAGCATAAAATTCTTTTTTAAACTCCGAAAAACTATCTTTTAAAATGGCTTCTTGCATAGCTTTTACTAAGCTTAAATAATAATGCAAATTATGCAAACTTGCAAGTCTAAAAAAAGTAAGCTCTTTTGCTCTAAAAAGATGATGTAAATATCCTCTTGAAAAATTCTTGCAAGTATAGCACTTGCAATCTTCATCTATAGCCCTTTCATCTCTTAAAAACTCAGCTTTTTTGATATTTATTTTGCCAAAATTTGTAAAAAGAGTGCCATTTCTAGCATTTCTAGTAGGCATAACGCAATCAAACATATCCACCCCTCTTTCAACGCATTCTACCAAATCTTCAGGTGTTCCAACTCCCATTAAGTATCTAGGTCTATTCTCATCTATAAATTCACTCACAGCCTCAACAGTATCATACATCAAAGCATTTTCCTCTCCTACGCTAAGTCCTCCTATAGCAAGTCCGTCAAAGGATAGTTCGCAAAGCTCTAAGGCACAAAGCTTTCTTTGCTCATAAGAAGTGCCTCCTTGTATGATGGCAAAGATGTTATTATCTAGGTTAAGTCCTTTGCTTTGCCTTTCTTTATGATAGTTTATGGACTCTTTAGCCCATTTTATAGTCCTTTGCACGGACAAGATCACTCTTTTTTCATCACTTGGCAAGGCAACTAAGTCATCAAGCACCATCATAATATCTGAATTTAAAAGATATTGCGTATCAAGCACTGATTTAGGAGTAAAAAAATGCCTTGAGCCGTCTATGTGGCTTTTAAATTCTATGCCTTCTTCTTTGTGTTTTGAATTTTTGCTTAATGAAAAGGCTTGAAAGCCCCCACTATCTGTTAAAAAAGACCTTGAAAAGCCTGTAAAGCCGTGTAAGCCCTTAAATTTAGCTACTATGTCAGCACCCGGACGCAAATAAAGATGATAAGTGTTTGCAAGTATGATTTTTGCATCAAGTATAAGAGAAAGGTCTAAAAAATCAAGACTTTTCACACAAGCAGCCGTGCCAACAGGCATAAAAATAGGAGTTGTAAAAGAACTATGGCTTGTTTTTATCTCGCAAACTCTTGCTCTACTATCTTTATGTTTTATTTTAAATTCCATTTGTTATAATTAGCCTTTTTCTTTTGGAGTTTATATGAATCAAATTTTACTCATACTTGATGGAATTTTAGCAAAGTATTTCTTAGAAAGGCTTTGTTTGCAAAAAACTTCTGATTATCATTTTGATGTGGTGTATTACAATGAGGACTCAATAGACTTAAAACTAGAAAATGAGTATATAAAATTTATAAAATTTGACCCAAGCTCGGCTAGTAAGCTAAAAACTTTGTTTTTGAAAAATTCTTACAGCCAAGTTTTTATACATATGAAAGAGGAATTTGATGTAAAAGCCGTTTATGACAATATAAGGCAGATTGATGAGGAAGTAAATATAGTTTTGGTCGATTTTTGGGGGCTTAGTATAAATGATGATAAATGCGATCTTGTAGATGTTAGAAGCTCTTTGAGTGAGTATTTATTATCTTTCTTGCCGGATGTGCCAAATTTAGCTCATAATATAGGGCTTTCAATCGGAGAGATTATGGAGGTAAAAGTGCCAGCTTATAGCATTTTTGCTTATAGACATATCTCGTCTATATCGCAGAAAAAATACAAAATAGCACTAATTTACAGAAATAAAAGAATTCTCGTACCAAGCCAATCAACCATGATAATTCCTAATGACAGCTTGCTTTTAGTGGGCGAACCCTCGGTTTTACAAGGAGTTTATCATAATATCAAAGGCGGCACAGGCCAGTTTCCCTCACCTTTTGGCAATAATTTATACTTGTTTTTGGACATGGCTTTGTGTAGCGAAAATGAGCTTTTAAAAGCTTATAATGCAGCCTTGTTGATGCAGAGCAAAACATCTAGCAAAAGGCTTTTTATACATGTTATAAATGTCAAGCTTTCTAAGCTTTATGATGAGTTAAAATCAAATTCTAAGGCCTTTATAACCGTTTATTTTGATTATAAAAATACAAGCACGAAAAATATCAAAAGCATGCTTATGAATGATGATTTGGGGCTTATAATAATAGACGATAAGAATTTCAAAAAAAGAAAAGCAGAATTATTTAAGCTTAAAATTCCTGTTTTAAAGATAGGTGACTGTGATTTTGACGAGCTTAGTGAAGCTGTGATTTTAAATTCAAACGAAAACGAGCTAGAAAACCAAGCAAATCTCATGATAGATTTAAGCAAACAACTAAAACTAAAAGCTTTGCTGTATCATTACGAGCCTGAAAATGACTCTAAAAAGTTGATAGAACACATAAATAGCCTTTCAAAGCTATACAACAAAGAACTTCAAATCATAAATAATAAAGGCAAAAACCCGATAATAGAACTATCAAACAAGCAGGCCATGCTTCAGTTTATATACTTTAAAAAAGATTTGCTCGATTTTTCTTTACAAAACATCTTTAGTATGGATTTAAATACCTTGTATTACAAGCTTAACAAAAATTATCAATTTTTTATACCAATTAGCTAAGTTAGGATAAAATAAAAGTATGAAAATAGAAGTAAAACTAAAAGAAAATTCGTATCAAGTCTTTATAAATGAGCTTAAAGAGCTTGAATTTAAGGGCAAAGTAGCTATCATTAGCAATGCAAAAGTAGCCGGACTTCATATGCAAAGCTTACTTTCAAAGATAAAAGCTGATGAGCTTTTTATAATTACCATAAAAGATGGCGAAGAGTATAAAAGCCTTGCTACGGCTGAGGAAATTTTAAATCAACTTTTTACTTCCAAGCTAGATAGAAAAAGCACTTTAATAGCACTTGGAGGAGGAGTTATCAGCGATATAGTGGGCTTTGTAGCTAGCATTTATCAAAGAGGGATTGATTTTATAAACATACCCACCACGCTTTTAGCTTGCGTAGATGCTGCTGTGGGCGGAAAAACAGGTGTGAATAATTCTTTTGGCAAGAACTTAATAGGCACTTTCAAACAGCCAAAGGCAGTGTATTGCGAAAGCTCTTTTTTAAAGACCTTGCCTCAAAGAGAGCTTAGTGCTGGTATGGCTGAATTTATCAAAATGGCTTTAAGCTTTGATGAAAAGAGCTTAGAATTTATAGAAAAGCTAGATGAAAAAGATTTTTTTGAAAGCTTTGATGATGAAATATACAAGCAAATCATAGCAAAAAGCGTAGAGCTAAAGGCTGATGTAGTTAGCAAAGATGAAAAAGAAAATAACTTAAGAATGCTCTTAAACTACGGACACACCTTTGCTCACATAATAGAAAATCAAACAGCATACAAAGGCTTTTTGCACGGTGAGGCAGTGGCTATAGGTATGAATATGGCAAATCGCCTTGCCTTAAATTTAGGACTTTTAAAAGAAGATGAAGTAAAAAAAGTACAAAGACTTTTAAGCAAATTTAAGCTACCTACAAGCTATAAAATAGAGGATGTAAATGAGTTTTACGAAGCCTTTTTCCTAGATAAAAAAACGCATAATGAAAAGATAAATTTTATACTCTTATCAAAACTAGGCGAGGCTTTTATAAAAAATGATGTGCCAAAGGATGTGCTTTTAAGGACCTTAGAGGAATTTAAATGAAGCAAAAATTATATTTTAAGACCTTTGGTTGCAGGACAAATATCTATGATACAGAGCTTTTAAAGTCTTACATAAAAGATTATGAGATTATAAATGATGAAAAAGAGGCAAATGTCATAGTAGTAAATTCTTGCACCGTTACAAATGGTGCTGATAGCGGCACGAAAGCTTATATAAATTCTATGCAAAATAAGGGCGTAAAGATAGTTTTTACAGGTTGTGGGCTTGAGCTTGGTAAAAAAATGCTAGATGAGGGTAAAATTTTTGGACTTTTAGCTCCTGCAAAGAAAGCTAAGATAAATTCCTTACTTTTAAAAAATGAGAAATTTTTAGAGCTAGGAGACTTAAAATTTAAAGATAATGCCTTGCTAAATTCTTTTCAAGCACATACAAAAGCCTTTGTGAAAATTCAAGAAGGCTGTGATTTTAACTGCTCTTACTGCATAATCCCATCAGTTAGAGGTAAATCAAGAAGCCTTGATGAAAACTACATACTAAAACAATGCGAACTTTTGCTTGAAAACGGGCATAGTGAGCTAGTTTTAACAGGTACAAATATAGGCTCTTACGGACTTAAGGAAAAAAGCACACTAGGTAAGCTTTTGCAAAAAATTTTTAAGCTAAGGGGCTTAAAAAGACTAAGGCTTGGAAGTTTAGAACCTAGCCAGATAGATGAAAGCTTTAAAGAAATTTTAGATGAAAGCATACTAGAAAGACATCTACACATAGCACTTCAGCACACAAGCGATACTATGCTAAAGATAATGAAAAGAAGATCAAGGCTTGATGAGGATAAGGCTTTATTTTCCTTTCTTAAAGACAAGGGCTTTGCCTTGGGAACTGATTTTATAGTAGCACATCCCGGAGAAAGCGAGGCTGTTTGGCAAGAGGCTTTAGAAAATTTTAAGGATTTTGCCTTAACTCATATACACGCTTTTATTTTTTCTCCTAGAAAAGACACTGCCTCAGCTTTGATGAAAAATGATATAGAAAAAAATGTAGCAAAACAAAGACTTCACACTCTAAGAGCTATAGTAAAGGATAATAACTATAAATTTAGGCAAGAAAACAAAGATAAAAGTCTTTATGTTTTGATAGAGCAAAAAAAGGATGGGTATTTTGAGGGCTATGATCAATTTTACAATAAGCTTAAGATAAAAAGCGAAAAAAATTTAGAAAAAACTTGGCTAAAACTAGACAAATACGAGGTTTTAAGAGATTATAATGAAAACTTAGGAGTAAATTTTGAGTAAAAATAAAAAGATTATAATTGCTTCTTTGCTGGTGCTTTGTGTTTTATTTGGCATAGTTTATATAAAAAATGAACCAGAATATATAGACAAGGCTCTTTATCAAAGTTTTTTGGATAAAAATTTGATAGAAAAAGCTATCTTAAATGACAATGAAATCATCTTTAAGGCAGCAGGAAGCAAGTATGTCATCATAAAAGAGGGCATTGACATAGATGAGCTTTTAAGAAAGGTGCCTATAGAATTAAAAAAAGATTATGATTTTTTATTTTTTGTTTTCATACTTACAGCCTTGTTAGCTATGTTTTTTTCTATACTTTATTTTGCAAGAAAAAGGACAAATTTCATCATACAAAGCCCACAAAATAAGCAAAATCAAAACGCCATCTCAAATTTAGACTACTCAAATTCCATAAAACCTGTGATTTCTAATATAAGCTTTGATGATGTGGCAGGTGTTGATGATGTAAAACTTGAGCTAAGCGAGATAGTGGATTTTCTTAAAAATCCTAAAAAATACAAGGACTTTGGTATAAAAATGCCAAAGGGCGTTTTAATGGTAGGACCTCCGGGCGTTGGTAAAACCCTCATAGCAAAGGCTGTAGCAGGAGAGGCTTCCGTGCCATTTTTTTATCAAAGCGGAGCTTCTTTTGTAGAAATTTATGTAGGAATGGGAGCAAAAAGAGTAAGAGAGCTTTTTTCTCGTGCTAAAATGATGTCTCCAAGTATCATTTTTATAGACGAGATAGACGCTGTGGGCAAGGCTAGAGGAGAAATTTCAAATGTAGAAAGGGATAATACCCTAAATCAACTCCTAACCCAAATGGACGGCTTTGAGGACAATAGCGGAGTGATAGTAATAGCCGCTACAAATAAAATAGAACTTATGGATCCAGCCTTGCTTCGCTCAGGTCGCTTTGATAGAAGGGTTTTTTTATCCTTGCCAGATTTTAAAGATAGGCTTAAAATTTTAGAAATTTATATGAATGATAAAAAGCACAAGGCTGATTTAAGTGTTATAGCTAAAGCAACGGTTGGTTTTAGCGGGGCTGCTCTTGAAACCTTGGTAAATGAGGCTGCTATAAATGCCTTAAGAAGAGAGGCTAAGGAGGTTGAGGAAAGTGATTTTTTCGCTGTTTTAAACAAGGTTTTAACAGGAAAGAAAAAGATTTTAAGCTTTAGTGAAGAAGAAAAGAAAATTCAGGCTACCTATCAGGCGGCTAAGGCTCTTTGTGCTTATTATTTTGATGTGGGCTTTGATAAGATCACCTTGATAGAGGATAGATTTAAGGAGTATGAAAAACATATAAAATCAAAATCAGAGCTTTTAAATAAGATCAAGGTTTATCTTGCTGGAAGCTGTGCTATGAGGCTAATTTGCAATGAAACTTATACAAATTCACAAAATGATTTGCTAAGGGTAAAAGAGCTTGTAAATTTTATGCTAAACTTTGATATGAGTGATGACTTTTCCTTAGATGAGCAAAAAAAAGAGCTAGAAAAATACATAGAAAGTATGAAGGATAAGATATTAAAACTTGCTGATTTACTTTTAGAACAGGAAAAGCTTGAGAGTGCTGATGTAGCTATGATCTTAAATGAGGGTATGTAGTGGATATAGTAAAAATAGGCATTCTTAGCATAAGCGATAGGGCTAGTGCCGGAGTTTATGAGGACAAATCAGGCAAAGAGATAAAAAAACTTTTACAAAGCTACATAAAAAATGAAATGATCTTTCATTATGAACTAATACCAGATGAATACGAACTGATAAAGCAAAAGCTAATATACCTAAGCGATGAAAAAAAATGCGATCTCATCTTAAGCACAGGTGGCACGGGACCTGCACCAAGAGATGTAACGCCAGAAGCAACTGAGGCTGTTTGCGAGAAAATGCTGCCTGGCTTTGCTGAGCTAATGAGGCAAGAAAGCTTAAAATTCGTGCCAACTGCTATACTTTCAAGGCAAGTAGCTGGTATAAGAAAAAAAAGCCTCATCATAAATTTACCCGGTCAGCCAAAGGCGATAAAAGAATGCTTAGAGCCGGTATTTGCAGCCATACCTTACTGCATAGACTTAATAGGCGGTGCTTATATAAAGACAAATGAGGATATTATAAAAGCTTTTAGACCTAAAAAATAAGTTTTTAATAAAAACTATAAAGAGCTAAAGCAAGTTTAGAATTTGTTTTTTTTTTTTTGATATACTTACCATCTTTATTGTAGCAAAAAAGGATTAAATTTTTAATAAAGGCAAAGAATGACAGCTTATGTGCATATAGGAACGCCAAAAACTGGCACTACTAGCTTACAATGGTTTATGGCTAAGAATTATGAAGTTTTAAAAAACAAAGGTTTTGTTTATAGTAGGGTTAGCTTATCACTGGCTAGGCATGGTTATCTCAATCGCATAGTTAGATTGTATTTAGAAGGTAAAACAGAGGATAAATTTGTAAAAGATACTATTAAAAATTTAAAAGAAGAGCTTAAGCAAAATACTAACAAAGACTTTATTTTTTCTTCTGAGGATATTCTTTGGTGGCATAAGGATGTGGATAAAGCAGCTCTTGCTTTGAAAGACTTTTTCACTGAAGTGGGATTTGATGATATAAGGATAATTCTTTATATACGCTCTCAAGAGGATTTGCTTCTTTCTTTGTGTTCTCAGGAGACTAAAAATGCTGACCCAACTTACAATGCGAAGGAAAGCAAACCAGAAAATAGTCCTAGATTTCAAATGTATGAATATAAGGCTTTAGCTAAAGCTTTTATGAATACCTTTGGCAAGGAAAATCTCATACTAAGGCTTTTTGATAAGAATGAATTTTATCAAGGTGATTTAATAAAAGATTTTTTACATATATTTAACTTAGACTTGGATGAAAGTTTTGTGCTTATCCCAAACAAAAATGAGAGTCTTGATTTGATAGGTTTTGAGCTCTTAGAAAGTATAAATACACATTTCAAATGCTTTACTTGGGAGCATAATGGTAGGAATAGTTTTATACCTAATTATTTAGCGATGGAGACATTTCTATCCAAAGACCCCTCCCTTAAATTTATGCCTAAAAAAGAAATATATGAATCTTATATAACTTATTTTGAAGAATCAAATGAATGGGTAAGAAAAGAATTTTTTCCTCATAAAGAAAGACTCTTTCCTAAAAAAGATTTAAGCACTTATAAAGAAAACTATGAGTTAAAAGAAATGAAACCAGAGTATTGGGATAGAATAGCAAATTTTATAGTTGATTTTGCCAAGGATAGAAAAAATATCATAGATAATAAAGATAAAAAGATACAAGAGCTAAATACTCAAGTTTCAAATTTAAATTTAAATGTCTCAAACTTACAAAACGAAAATTCCTCTTTAAAACAAATTCTATCCTCTCAAGAACACAAAGCAAAAACACTAAAACTTTCTTTCTTAGAAGAAAAGGTAAAAAGAAAAGTTCTTAAAAATACACTTTTGGAAAAAAATTTAGGCTTTACTCATGAGGATATATTGCAAAGTAAAATTCTAAATCAAAAAGTAAAAGATTTAGAAAATCTTTTATCAAACATTCAAAGCCCTCAAGCAAATATCTACACAAGTGCAAAACTTAGAGTGCAAAATCATCTAGCCTACAAACTTGGACAAGCCCTAATCTTAAATTCAAAATCTCTAAAAGGCTATATAAGAATGCCTTATGTTTTATCTTATATAAAAGAAAAGCATAAACTTGAACAAAAAGCTTATAATGAAAAAATCTCAAAAAATCCTTATTTAAAATTACCTTCTTTGGATACTTACCCAGACTATGCAGCTGCCTTAAAAGAAAAGGAATGCCTTACATATAAACTTGGCGAAGCCTTGATAGAGGCTAATAAACGGGGGGGGGGCATTGAAATATATAAGATTTATGAAAGATGTGCGTAGGATAAAGAAAGAATTTAAAAGGATAAAAAATAAAGAGCTTAAGTAAAAGCCCTTTTACACTGCTGTTTTTGCGTTTATCCTGTGAAATCTTTCAAAAATGTCTTTTGCCTCAGATAAAACCAAATCTGTTGGCATTCTAAAGCCATTTTTATAAGCCTCATCAAAGCTAGGTCCATAAGCAGCAGCCTTGCCATACTCACTTCCTCTTACTCCAAAGTTCTCTTCAGCCCACAAAGAAAAGTGCAGTGTTGAAAATCTATCACTGTTAGCATTTTCTAGGATATAGTTCATAAAGTCAAATTGGGAATTTAGCAAAGCTATATCCATAGGCTTTTCGTGTTTGCTTAGTTTTTCCATAGCCATATTATAAATTTCAACCTTAGGATCAAGCTTTGTGTCTCCTCCGCCTAAGGCAGGGCTTGAGCTTTTGATAAAGCTTAGAAATAAAGACTCTAAGCTTTTGCTACCGTCCTCATTTTCATACATAGAAAAATCAGGATTAAAGCTAAATTCACTACTTATATCAGCGTCTTTTTTCATATTTGTATTAAAATCAAGCTCAAGCACACCTGAATAATCAATACCCATAGTCATCAAAGATAAATAAATATCATTTTTCTCTTTTATATCAGCCTCATTTTTATAGATATGTGTTACTGAGACATCGCTTATATCGTGGGTATGGCTTATAAAATCGTATTTTGATTTACTATACTCTACTCCCTTTGGCAAAGCCTCTAAATCACTTTGAGAAAAAGAGTCCTTGTCAAAAAATGAAGCCTTTTTTGCAAAATCAGCAAAGAGATTATAATTTTGCCCTATGATGTGAGCCATATCAAGCTCGGCAAAATAAGACTTAGCACCTACATAGGAGGCTCTGTGAGGATTGTTTGATTTATTTTGTGCATACCTTTCCATCTCATCTAAAGTGCTTTTGTGAATTTTAAAATCAAGTGGTATATTTGCAGCTAGGTTAAAATCAGCACCCATAAAGCCTTTTTCATCGACAGAGTAGCCGTAAGCAAAATTTGATTTTACAGTTTTATCAAGTGATGATAGGGCAGATATTATGCCTAAATCAGCCTTTTTTACCTCAGTGTTAAGGCTTGATAAATTTTTATTTTTGTATTCTATCTTTGCTTCGCTTAAGGCATTTTGTAAGGCGTTATCTTGTTGTATTTCATATAATTTTGAGTTTAAATTTTGTGCAAAGACATTAGCAAAATTTAAAGACGAACTTTGTTTTGCTTCTTTTTTGGCCTTTGAGTAGGCTAGTATAGAGGAATTATCGTAAGGATTTATAACTGACATTTTACATCCTTTTGGGGCAAGCATTAGAAAGTATCTAATGCTTGTAAGTTTAGTTTAAAAGTGAGGCGATTTTGGTTTGTAAAATATTGTTTTGATGAGCCATCATAAAAGAGGCTGAATTTTGCTTTAAAAAGCCTTCGTTTAGTTGATTTACATTTACTGCCATATCATTATTTAAAAGCCTGTTTTCAGCGTCTTTTAAATTTACGCTATTTTCCATACTTGCGTTCATATTGCTATAAATGGCATTTATCCCAGCACCTATATCAGCTCTTAATCTTGACACATCCTCTGAAAATCTTTGTATGGCGTCTGTATTATCAAGGCTTAATTCGCTTGTGTTTATAGGATTTAAATTGGTCTGCTCCACTCCTGAACCAACCACAAATTCCATAGACTGAAACACATTTTTGCCATTATACTGAGTATTATTAAAAGCGTCGTTTATAGATGTTATAACTCTTTGTGCTTCGGTATTTAGCATAGCTCTTTGGTTATCGCTTAGTGCAGCGTTATTAGAGCGGACAGAAAGCTCACTTAGCCTGTCAGCACTTTCATTTATGCGGTTTAAACTAGAATCAGCAATTTGCAAAACAGCTATCGCATCATAAGAATTTGCTATGCCCTGATCTACAGTGCTATATTGCGACATTAAAGAATCTGCTATAGCCAAATTTGCTCCGTCTTTTCCATCTATAGCACGCATAGCAGCTATGCGGTCTAGTGCTGTATCACTAGTTTTCTTAGCGTCGTTTAGGTAGTTCGCCTGAGAAATTCCTTGCGGATTGTTATTTATAGTCATATTAACCCCCTTATCTAACTTTTATCATTATATGCTTTGTCAGCTGTTTTGAAACTTAAAAAGAACAATATAGCTTGAAAAATAACCAAAATTTTAGCAAGCAACTCACTTTGTTTATGAAAGGAAGCAAAATCCTCGCTAGCAAAGTAAGATATATCTAGTTCCTTACTCATCACCTGCACTTGAAAATCAAGCATAGGCAAGGTGTAATAAAATAAGAAAAGCAAAGATAGTGCCAAAATTATCACAGAAAGTATAATTTTTAAAATTTTTAACTTCTTATCCTTAGAAAAGCTCTCATAAACGGCATTTACAAAGGATACAAAAAGCAAAAAATAAGCAAATTTAAGAAATATTTGCGTCATTATCAGCCCACTTTCAAACCTATCAAGCAAAATTTCGCCATCAAGACCACTTGGCGGGTAGAATATATAAGATGTTACAACTATACCTATGAAAAGCTCTATGCCTATTACAGAGGCTAAAAGCAGTAAATTTACAGCTCTCATAACCGTCCTTGAGATAATAATTTGTGTTGATTTTATTTGTAAAATATTAACGAAGCTTAAATTCAAGCTCTCTTTGGCGAAAATCAGGCATAAGTTTTTGCAAATTCTCGTAAAATTCTCTTTGATGGTGAGGAAATTTTAGGTGGTTTAGCTCGTGCAAGATGACATATTCTATAGCTTTTAAGCTTTTTGATAAGAGGTTTAAATTTAAGTTTATGTAAGCTTTTGAGTGATTGCAAGAACCCCAACGCGTTTTCATCTTTTTTATCTTAACTTTTTTTATCTGTCTTGGAAATTTATCTTGCCATTTTTTTATATAAAAGCCAAAAATTTTCTCAGCACTCTTTCGTAAAAAAAGCTCGTATTCTTGCTGATTTTTACTAAGTATCATGCCTTTATGCACCTTACTTTTGCTTATATTTTCATCAAAGCATAATTTATAAGCCTTGCCTAGAAAAAATACCCTTGATGTATCCTGCTCTTTTGCCTTTCTTAAAAGTTCGTATTTCTCGCAAAGCCATTTGTAGTGTTTGTCTAAAAATAACTTCACATCATCATCCAAGCAAGTAAAAGGCACTGTTAGCTTTAAATTTAAGTTTTTATCAATTTTTAATCTTAGATATTTTACTTTCTTGTATTCTTTTAGTATGCTGAAATTTTTATATCTAAGCTCTTCTAAACCAAAGATTTTCCTTGCCATTTCCTACTCTTCCACCTAAAAGCATTAGTAAGCCCTCTAAAAAATTCATCACACAAAAACCCTATCCAAACACCCAAAATTCCAAGCGAAAAATAAAAACACAAAACATAAGCAACAGGCAGCGACACGCCTAACATAAAAACACAAGCACTTAAAAATGGAAACCTAGCATCCCCGCTTGCACGCAAGGAATTTACCATGACTATGTTAAATGTTCTTGACACTTCTAAAAATATAGAAAGCAAAAACAAAGGCTTCATTATGTCCTTAAATTCTTGGCCTAAATTTAAGATATTCATAATAAAATCTTGAAAAATATAAAAACACACAACAACAAACAAGGTTACAAGGATAGAAAAATAAAAAGCCCTCCAAGTGTGCTTGTAAGCGACATTTAAGAAATTTGCCCCTACTAATTTGCCTATGATTATCTCATTTGCTACGCTAATTGCCTGTCCTGTTAGCATTACAAACATAGAAATTTGAAAATAAACAGTTTGAACGCTTAAATTTGCGGGACCCAAAGAGGCAACGAAAGAAAAGGCTATGGCGTACTGCACCACCCAAATCAAATTTTCACCGGCAGAAAAAACACCCACGCCTAAAATTTTCTTAAGCACAGAAGTGTCAAGCCTTAGCAATTCTTTAAAATCTATTTTAACCTTTAACTTAAAGAAAAACACAAAAAGCAGTATGCTTATGGCAAAAAATCTTGATATGATATTTGCTACACCTACTCCAAAAAGCTCTAAATTGGTGTAGTTTAGTACATAATAATTCACACTCACAACGACAAGATCCATGGTAAATGAAGCTATCATAACCCAATACACAAGATTATAAACCCTTATAATAGCTGCTAAAACTATGGCTATGGCGTCAAAAAACAGACAAATGGCCAGCAAATGCAAGTAAATTTTACTATGGGCTAAAAGCTCTTTTGGTATATTCATAAGTTCTAGTAAAAAATCCCCGCACAAAAATATAAATACAGCACAAATAAGGCCTAAAATAGCATTAAAAAACAAGCTTTGATGTATAGCTTTTTTGGCCAAAACACTATCTCTTGCACCGATGGCCTGGGCGATAACTATGCTACAGCCAACGCTTAGAAAGCTAAAAATTGTAAAAAATATGCCTATGATTTGATTGCCAGCACCCATGGCACCGACTAAGTAGTTTGAATACTGCGTGACCATGTATGTATTTATGATGATTGTTAAATACCTTAGCAACATCTCTAAAAAAATGGGTATTGTAAGCTTGTGTAAAGATAGCTGCTTAGTAGCCATAAATTTCCTTTCAAAAACCGTTCATTATAGCAAATAAATCAAAACAAATATAAAATTAAAATATATGTGCTAGAATGCTGGCAAAGGATTTTAAAATGTATGATAAAAAAGAATTTTACCTAGTGATTGCGTGCGTGAATTTATGCTTATTATCACTGTGTTTATTTTTCTTTAAAAATAGCTTCTTAAATATCATTTTAAGCTTTGAGCTCGCCTTCATAGCAAGCTTTTTGATAATATTTTTATCCTTTAAATCATACGAAAAAAATATCACATCCAAAAGCCATGATATAAAAGCAACTTTAAAAGAGCCACTTTTTGAACTAAAAAAGATTAAAAAAAATCCTATCTTTGTAAAATTTTATGTAAAAAATGACGATTTAAGGCCAAATTCAAAAGAAAAGATAAAATATATGGTTTGGTTTTTTAGCATTTCTAAAATCTTGTCTTATGTTTTTTTGGTATTATTGTTTTTGTTTTTAAATAAGAATGGATATTTGGTAGTAGGTGCGTTCTTGCTTGGAGTTGCTATTTTGCCGCTTAGTGTTCTTGTACTTACTGTAAAAAGAGTAAGATAAACTGTTAAGAGAAAAAGCGATGATTAAGAGAATTTTATTTTCAATGTCTTCTTTATTCATATCAATGGCGTTTCTTTTTGTTGGAAATTCATTGATAATAAGCTCTGTTGGTGTTATACTAAAAGAAAGTGGGATGAGTTCTTTTGGTATAGGGCTTGTGAATTCTTGCTTTTACTTTGGGGCTTTGCTTGGCACCATATCAGCTCATAAAATAATCTCAAAGATAGGCCATATCAGAGCTTTTGGTGTTTTTACCTCCTTATTTTCAATCTGTATAATCTTGCACTCGCTAAGCTATAATGTAATTTTTTGGTCTGTGCTTCGCTTTATCTTAGGCTTTTGTTACTGCGCCTTGCTTATGCTAATAGAATCTTGGCTAAATGAAAAGGCTAAAAATACCGTTCGTTCAACAGTGCTTGGCTTTTACGAAACTGTGTTTTATTTCTCCTTTGGTATAGGTGTTTTGCTAATTGGCGTGAATTTTGATAATGCCACTATCTTTGCTATAAGTGCTTGTTTGATTATGTTTTCATCTTTACCTCTTAATCTAATCCGCATAAAACAACCGCAACAACCAAAAGCAAGCAAAATTTCCCTGCCAAAAATATACACCCTAGTTCCTTTGGCCTTAGTAACTAGCATAATAGCTGGCATGCTTTTAAATGGCTTTTTTTCCATGTCCTCGCTTTTTATACTTCTTCAGGGATACGGCGCTAAGGAAGTTTCTTACTTTATGTTTAGCGTTGTGCTTGGTGGCTTTTTGTCTCAGTTTTTAATAGGCACAATTTCTGATAAAATGGGTAGGAAATTTACCATTATACTTTGTGCTAGCATTTCTCTTGCTGTTATGCTCTTGTTTTTATTTTTTGATATGAATATATATTTGCAGTGCGTTTTTGCCTTTTTGTTAGGAACTTTAACCTGTCTTTATGCTTTGGCCTTGGCTAGAGCCAATGACATGCTAGAGGATAAGTCTTTGACTGTTGAAGTCGGCAGGGCTGTGCTTTTTTGCTATTATCTTTCCTCTTTATTCTCTCCTTTGATACTTGGCTTTTTAATGCAAAAATTCGGCCACATGGGCTTTGTGTGGTTCTATACTGCATGTTTAGTCTTTTTAATACTCTTTGCCATAGGAAAACCAAACATACAAAGGGGAAGATATAAACGAAATCCGGGCAATATGGTGATTTACGATGATTAATACTCAAGTAAGAAACAGCATAAATGTAAGCTCGAACAAAACGGATTTAAAGGATGTTGTTGGCAAGCAAAACCAAAGCGATAACACCAAAGATGCCCTAGCTCTTGCACTAAAAAAAAATTTAGGCCTAATACAACAGGGCACAAACCCTTCTCAACTCCCGCTTAACGACACGCAAGAGCTTAATTTAAAGCTAAAAAGTTTAATTAATAAATTTCTAGACCAACTTCACTCGCAAGGTTCTACTAGCGATAAATTCATAAAGCAAGGCTCTGCCTTAAATTTCGCACCAAATTTTAGCAATGAGCTTAAATTTTTAGCAAGCGAAATGCAAAAAAGCGATATTTTTAAGGATGTTTTAGTAAAGCTAGAGCAAATTTTAAAACCTGCAAGCGAGACTAAAACTAGCAATCTAGCAATGCTTTTTAAAAACTCGGGCGTATTTTTTGAGGCGAAATTAAAAGACGCTTTAAGCCCTGAGCTTTTACCAAAAAGCTTTCATAGCCTTGTAAATGCCATTAAATCCGTAAGTAGTGATAAGATAGCTAATGAAATAATAGCCTTAGCAAATAAAGAGCTAGACCCTAAATCTTCTTTAAGCGAATTAAAAAATATCATACAAAATGAGCAAAATATAAATAAAGAAGTCATTAAAAATAGCTCTTTTAAAGCCTTGCTAGAGCTTGGCTCAAAGCTTGAAAATTTCAAAAAATACATAAGCAAAAATCCAAGCCTTGCCCAAGAAAAGATACAAAATTTAGCAAGTAAAATTTTAACTGACTTGAACAAATTAGAACCAAAATTAAAAGCGGAGATAAATAAATTAGAAAATTTGGCCTTAAAGGACACAAGTTTTTTAAAGAATTTAAATCAGTCTTTTTTAAGCCTAAAAGAAAATTTAAAAAACATCTTAAACCCTACGCCCCAAAACAAAAATCCCTCAAATAACAATACGCCACAAATAAACACGGTTAATATAAAAACTCAAGAAAAAGAACACACAAATCCATTTTTTAGCAAAAACACAAATAACGATAATAAAACAAGCCAAAAGCTAGAACCAAGCAGTGTTGAAGCAAAAAATGACAGTATTTTAAAAAATGAACTTAAAGATGAAAAAATAGAGACAACAAAGGATAAGATAGAAGCTGATAAAGAAGTTGATATAAAAGAAAATTCCAACAAAAACTTGCAAAAAAGCACTAAAGTAGAAGCTAATGAGCTTAAAAATGATGATAACAATACAGATAAAAATTCACAAACAAAGATAGAAAACACAGACGTAAAAGAAGAAGAGCAAATAAAACAGAGTGAAAATAAAGAAGCAGTAGATGTAGAGGAAAGCAAACAAGAGGTTTCAAAAGAAAATAAAGAAGAAATTTCAAAAGAGAGTAAAGAAGAAATTTTAGATGAAAAGCAACAAGACAATAAAACAAGCACAAAAAATGACAAAGAAATAAAATTAGATGAAAATAAAAGCAAAAACACCGCAAATTTAAACGATGTTAAAGATGATATAAAAAAAGATAGCATAAAAACTGATAATGTTAATGTCAAAGATGATGAGGCGGTGCAAAATAAGGACTTGAAAGCAAATTCACAAAGTCAAAATACAGCAAAAGAAACAAGCCAAAATCCGCAACAACAAATTCAGCAAAAGCAAGAAACGGTTAAAAATCTCATATTTGCAAATGAAAAAATGCAAATGAAAGAGCTTGAAAATTTAAATCAAGATATAAACAAGCTCATAAAAAGAGTAAATGAGGGCTTAAAGCAGCTTGATTCTAGCTCTTTTGAGGCAAAGCTAAACATTAACGACATCAAAAATATAGAACATAAAATCAAAGAAGCGGTGAAAGACCTAGCAAAAATTACAGTTAAAAATAACGATGACATAGCAAACGAACTAAGAAACGATATAAAATCCACCCTGCTTCAAACAGCAAGCCTAGCAAAAGCAAATGATAACGAAGCTGTGGCAAATCAAGCAAACCGCCTTTTAGCACAAATTGAAATCAACCAGCTACTATCCTTAGCAAATGATTCTATAAACACGCACATACCATTTTTCTGGGAGGATTTAAACGAATCTAAGGTTATATTTAAAAGAGGAAAAAAGGATAAATATTTTGCTCAAATTAAGCTAAATTTCGCAAAGCTTGGCGAACTCGATGTGTTAATTTCCTTAAACAATGAAAAATACATAGATATCAATATCATGGCTGAAAACAAAGAATTTAGAAAAACCATATACGAAAATGCTCACGAACTAAAAAGAGCCTTAAATAAAGTAGGACTGTTAAGCTCAAATTTCTTTGTAGGAGATATAATCCGCTCTAAATTTGACACGATAAGCGTTAAAAACCGTGCCTATGACTTTGAAATGGGTATAGATAAAAAGGCTTAGGTAGTGGCTAAAGAGGTGCAAAAAAGAAAAAAAGCCGTGGCCTTAGGCTATAAAAAAGAAGTAAATAATGCTCCTAAAATTTTAGCAAGCGGCAAGGGCGAAAGTGCTGCAAAGATGATAAGTCTAGCAAAAGAACACGGAGTGCCGATAAAAGAGGATGAGGACTTGGTTGAAATTTTATCAAAGCTTGATTTAGGAGATGAAATTCCACCAAGCATGTATAAGGCTGTAGCTGAAGTCTTTGCCTTTATTTATCAAATGGCTAATAAAAAATAAGCTAGCCTTAAACTAGCTTATTATCTTTTTAATTGATTGACTATAGAAAGCATTTCATCGCTTGTAGTTATTGCCTTTGAGCCTGCTTCATAAGCTCTTTGTCCTGTGATTAAATCTGTCATTTCCTCAACAAGCTGCACGTTACTCATTTCCACAAAACCGTGTCTTATAGCTCCAAAACCATCTTGTCCTGCAACTCCTATAGTAGGCGCACCGCTTGCTCCTGTTTCAAGATATAAATTATCGCCCATTGAGTGAAGTCCGGCTGGGTTGATGAAATTTGCTATTTCAATTTGGCCTATTTGAGTTTCTTCAGTTTCTCCAGGAAGCATAACAGAAACCGTACCATCCTTTGCTATGCTTAAATACTGCGAACCTTCTGGAATAGTCATTTGAGGTATGAGATAGTATCCATCTGAATTTACTATATTACCTTCTGAATCCTTTGTAAATTGTCCATTTCTAGTGTAAGCTGTAGTACCATCTGGAAGCTGAACCTGAAAAAAGCCATTTCCTTCGATAGCCACATCAAAATTCTCAGTGCTTGTAGCCTTATATGAGCCTGGAGAAAATATCTTAGTTACAGCTGTTGGACGCACACCAAGCCCTACTTCTATGCCTGAGGGATGCAAGGTGGTATTTGAAGTCGAAGTTCCAGCATATTTCATAACCTGATACATAAGATCAGCAAATTCGGCACGTGATTTTTTAAAGCCTACAGTGTTAACATTTGAGATATTGTTTGATGTAACATCTATTTGAGTTTGTTGAGCTATCATTCCTGTAGCTGCTGTATGCAAAGATCTTAACATTTTTACTCCTTTATAAAGCTAATCATTCTACGCATTTACAGACGCTAATTTATTAATGGCGTCTTGATTTAGATCATCCATGTGCGAAGTCATCACCTTTTGATACATTTCAACCATACGGTTTGCCTCGATAAGTCCTGTCATTTCCAAAACAGCATTGACATTAGAACCTTGAGAAAATCCCTGTCTTATGGAATTTGAATCTTCTAAATCCCTAATTCTTGTCAAATCATCATCATAAATTCTATAAACATTGTCGCCGTCTTTTTTGAGATTTCTTACATCATCAACTTGAGCGACAAAAAATCTAGCCACATTTGCCCCATCTACTTCTATATTGCCATCTTTATCGGCATTTATGAAAGTTGCACCCTGTTCTATTTGTATGCCGTCATCTTCTGGATTATTAAAATAATTTGAGCTAAGAACCCTGTATCCTTGCTTATTTACCAAAAAACCATCAGAGTCAAGCTGCAAATTCCCATCCTTGCTTAGTCTTATCTCACCATTGCTTGTTTTAACAAGATAAAAAGTATCCTCTCTTGTCATGGCAAAATCAAGCTGATTATTAGTGGCTTTTAATGTGCCTGTGCTAAAGTCTGTATAGGTATGATTTACCTGCGGAACTCTGTCTATGGTGGTATTTACAAATCTTGAAGCATCTCTTGTATGATTTTCAATAGGAAGCTCGTCCTGAACCTCTCTAAAGATGCGTTTAAAATCCGCTATTACCACATCTTCTTTTTTATAGCCGCTGGTGTTTATGTTGGCTAGATTGTTACTAATAACATCTACTCGGTTTAGCTGAGTTACCATTCCTCCAACGGCTTGATAATATCCATTTTGCATAATTAACCCCTAAAATTACTTAATTTGTCTGTGTTAAAGCAAAGACTGTGCCAAGTTTAAAAAGTCTAAATTTAAAGTAAAATTTATTAGCAAAGTGATACAATGTAAGGTTAAATCAAAAAATAAGGAAAATTCTATGTCTCCTAAAACAGATAAACAACTAGAAGAATGCTTTATAACTAACGCTAAAAACTACATAACTTACGAAAAATTAGTTAAATTTATGTCAAAACCACCAACGCTAGCAACAGCTAAGAAAATTGATTCTCTTAGCAAAAAATACAAAGTAAAACTCTACTCATCAGCCGAAATAGCAAAGATGAAAAACATAGCAGAGGCAAAAAAAGAGCAAGAGGAAAAAGAAAAGCTGCAAAATATGAATTTCGAGCAGGAATTTGATTTGGCTAGCGAAAATGAATTGCTTGAATGGTCAAGGTCTGATTCGCCTGTTAGGATGTATCTAAGGGAAATGGGGCAAATTTCCTTGCTTAGCAAAGACGAGGAAATTGAAATTTCTAAAAAAATAGAGCTAGGCGAAGATATCATCATAGACGCTTTTTGCTCCGTGCCTTATCTCATAGACTTTATACTTGATTATAAAGAGCCTTTGATAAATAGAGAAAGAAGAGTTAAGGAGCTTTTTAAGAGCTTTGATGACGAGGAAAAAGATGAGGATGATTACGAGGAAAAAGATGAGGATTTAGATAGCGAGGATTTGGACGAAAATTCTAACGATATGCAAGGCAAAAGGCCTAAGAAACAAAATGACAAAAAAGACGATGAGAGGGCTTTAAAGGTTATAGAGAAATTTAAAGCGCTTGAAAAGGCTAAAAAAGAATGGCTTAAAACTACTCAAAATTTCAAGGAAGTAGAAAGTAACGAGCTTTTTAACAAGCTTAGCATAGCGTTTAAGAAAAATATACTAAAAGAAAAGCTCATGGACTTAGGGCCTACTTCTAAGCTAATTTCTGAGATAGTAAAGTCAATGGAAACTGCTTTAAAAAGTGATAGCGACTTTGACAAGGAACTTAAAAGGCTTGAATACCGCTTGCCTATGTTTTCTGACGAGCTTAAGAATAGACACAAAGACATACTTAAAAACATAACACAGTTAAGCAAGGAAGAAATCAGCGAAATGGCTTTAGAAACCACCATGGTGAGCACTTACATGGAGATTAAAAAGCTTTTTCAAACAAAGGAAGCCAGCAAAAAAAGCTTTGATTTGGAAAAAGAGCAGCTAAAAGAAATTTTGGAGCAGATTAAAAGAGGTAAGAAAATTTCGGATGAGGCTAAGGGCAGAATGGCCAAGTCAAATTTAAGGCTTGTAGTCAGCATAGCCAAAAGATATACAAATAGAGGCTTGCCGTTTTTAGACCTCATACAAGAGGGAAATATAGGGCTTATGAAAGCTGTGGATAAATTTGAGTATAAAAGAGGATACAAATTCTCAACCTACGCTACTTGGTGGATAAGACAAGCCATATCAAGAGCCATAGCCGACCAAGCAAGAACTATAAGAATTCCTATACATATGATAGAAACCATAAATCAAATCAACAAAATAATAAGAGAATATCTGCAAAAAAACGGCAAAGAGCCTGATGTAATGACCATAGCAAATGAAGTGGGTTTAAATGTAGATAAGGTAAAGCAAGTTATAAAGATAACTAAAGAACCAATCTCACTAGAAGCACCTATTGGCAATGAGGATGATGGTAAATTTGGGGACTTCGTAGAGGACAGAAGCTCGCTCTCGCCAATGGATCATATACTTAAAAATGATTTAAAAGAACAAATTGATGAAGTTTTAGACCAGCTAAATGACAGGGAAAAAGCTGTTATAAAAATGCGTTTTGGGCTAATGGATGATGAAAGCGATAGAACTCTTGAAGAAATCGGCAAGGAACTAAATGTAACAAGAGAAAGAGTTAGACAAATAGAAAGCTCAGCGATTAAAAAACTAAAACACCCTAAGGTTGGTAGAAAGCTTAAAAACTACATAGAGGGCTGGAAGTAAGATACTTCCAGCTTAAATTATTTTACAGCGCAACCGCAACTGCAACCGCAGCTTGAACTCATAAATTCTTTCAAAGCTTGCACATTTGGCATTTCTGTGATTTCTTTTACTATCTCTTTATAAGCTATCTTGCCGTCTTTTATAACGAAAACAGCTCTAGCCAACAAGCCTTTTAAAGCACTATCAGCTATTAAAACGCCGTATTTTTGAGCTAGTTCTTTCGAAACGAAATCGCTTGCAACTCTTAAATTTTCAATTCCCTCAGTTGTGCAAAATCTTCCCATAGCAAATGGCAAATCTTGGCTTACAACTATCACTTCAGCCGCTGCACCAGCCGCATTTTTGTTAAATTCTCTAGCCTCGGTAGCGCAAACAGGAGTATCAAGGCTTGGAACAGTTAAGATAACTTGTGTCTTGCCCTTTTCACCTACAACTATATCGCTTAAATCTTGCGCCTTTAAAGTAACAACAGGAGCGTCATCTCCAACATTTAAAGTATTTCCCTCAAGCTTTACAGCGTTACCCTTAAAAGTTACTGAACTCATATTTTTCCTTTCTTTTTTAAATTTTTAACTGATTATAATGCTAATTTATTAATAAATGCGAAGCTTTGGCAAAAAAATTTAATTTATCTCAATAAATATATCGGTTTTTCAAAAAATCGTAATTGTTGTATCTTTTGAATTGAAAATTATTTTTCTTGAAATGTTTTTTAAAGCTTAGATTGTAATTTATATTAAAATTAAGAAATATGCTTGTGCTTGTGGGTAACTCGCTTTGATAATCCTGCCTGATTAAAGATATGTTAAAGATAGGATAAGGACTATAGTTTATAGACTGGGTGCTTTTTTCGCTATCTATCACAAAATCCACCCCGATAGCACTATAAATAGGCAACCTTAAATTTATCCCTATCTCCGTATCATCTTTTATAAGCTTGTCATCAAAATCATAATAATTTGTAAAAAACTTAAAATAATTTCCGTAAGCAAATTCACTGCCAAATGTGTAAAGTTTGTTTTCTTGATAAGTGTTTATAAAGCCGTTAAAACCGAAGGTAAAATCGCCTTGATAAAATCTATTTACAAGACCATTATAGTAATTTACATAATTTACATCCACAAATAATTCTCTTTGAAAAAGCAAGGAGGAAAAGTGATTTTCATAAAGCAAATTTATGTTTTTTATATTAACAGTTTTGCTGTTAAAGTCTATATTGTTTATGGTATTATCAGCCGCTGAACCGCTTTCTAAAATTCTGGATAAAAATACATTTGTATTGTTGCTAAAGTCAAAGCTTTCGCCGCTATATCTATTTATTGGCTTAAACAAGCTCGTATTTAAATCATACAGCTTCCATTCGGTAGCAAAAACAAAAATGCAAGATAAAAAAAGATATAAAAAATACTTCATAGCTTAAAAATAGCGTCTAAATATAAATTTATAACAACAAATAAAATGATTTAAATTTTCATAATTATATAAAAATAATTACAAACAAATATTTAACTTTAAATTCAAAATACAAATAGCCCTATGTTTGCTTCAATGACAGTCGCTGACATAATTTTGATTTTTTATAAAATTTATATATTTTTAAAAAATTATCAAAGCTCGTCTCATCTCTTTATCAAATGCTAATTTAAGAGAGGTTAAAAGATCTACATAAGTTTTTATAACCTTTCTTATATCAACTTGAAGTTCGATAGGATCTGCTTCTTTGCTGCTTAGGAAAACTATATCTTCATACTCTTTTTTACGAACACTTGTCTTTATAAAATCAAAATTAAGAACACTATTAAAGCCGCTATGTTGTGAAATTTTTATAGAAATATCAGGTCTTAGGATAAAATTTATAAATTTATAGGCATTATCTACATTTTTAGCATTGCTTGTGATAGCTAGATAATCAATCCATATAGCACCATTTTCTTTAGGAAATATAAATTCTAAATTCGCATCTTCTTTTTTCATAACAAAGGCTTCATTAATCCACATGGTAGCCAAGGCTATATCTTTCATATATCTAACACTAACTCTTTCTTTTAGAGGAAGTTTTGTATCGATATTTATAAATTTAGCAGACTTTAAAATAGACAATAAATTATCATAAGCTTTTTTTATCTCATCGTTATCTCTTGTATTTCTTAGATATCCAAGAGACATGAGAGAAATTTGTAGCATCTTATCAGGTTCATTTAACAAAAGAATTTTATCTTTAAATTTTACATCAAACAAATCACTCCAAGAATTTATATTTAAATCCCCTAAAGCAAGCTTGTTATAAAGTAAGCCCATAATCCTAGCTGTTAAAGGGATAGAGTATTCTTGGTGAAGGTCAAAAGCTTGATTTGTATAATTTATCATAATCTTATCTAGATTATTTATCCTTTTTTTATCTAGTTTTCGCAAAAGCCCTCTATCCCTAAGAGCTAAAATCATATAGCTTGCAGGTGTTATTAAATCATAATTTGCATCATATGTCATTCTCAGCTTTGAATACATCTCAAAATTATCTTTAAAGGTGCTTAAATTTACTTTTATACCGCTTTCGTTTTCAAATTCATCTAAAATTTCCTTAGAAAAATATGAATCCAAGGCATATAAATTTAACTCCTTAGCCCCTAAGAACGAAAAAAGCACGAGAAACAAAATCGCAAATTTCATAAACAATCCTAGTAAAAGCTAGGCCAGTTGTATTGATTAGGCCATTTATCTTTATCTAAAATTTTTCTATTAAATTCAAGCCCCATATAATAAATATACTCATTGTTTATGTCATCCTTTACTTTAAGTGCAACATAAAACACTCTATCGTTGTTTTCATCTTTAATTAACATATCATCCAAATACATAGATAAAACAGAATATTTACCATCAATTCTTACAAAGCTTTGTGCCTCTAAAGAATTTGAATATTCGTAAAAATTAAAGATAAAAGAGCCCAAGAAAGAATTACCTGAATGTAAAATTTGAGTAGTTTTGGATGCAGCAGCTGTACTTAATCTAGGACTTTTAAAATTAATATCTGTGATATTTAAATCTATAAATCTAAATTTAGCAAGAGCCGCATTGTAAGCTGTGGATTTTGCTAGCTTGACCTGAGTTTCATTGTCTAAAATAAAAAGCTTGTATTCCAAAGGCACAGCATTTAAACTTATAGAATTTATGATAGAAAGTGCATTTTTAGCCCAGTTAGAAATTTGCTTCTCGTTTTTAAAGACTAAATTTACAGATGATGGAGCCTTTATGCTTTGATTTTCATCACTATCTCCTACTATATTTAGCAAAGTATCTCTAAGCGATATCAATTCACTAGGGCTTAAAGAGGCATTAGCATCACCGTCTTTATAAATAGGAAAATTTTTAAATTTGTCTTGCAGGGATTTTGCATCTTGCATACCGTGTATCCAAGAATCCTTTCTCATTAAATTTTCACCACTTTTAAATAACTTATACCACCAAGGTATGTTATTACCAATACCTGCATATTTTAAGGCAAAGTCCTTTGTGCCTATAATGCTAAAAATTTTATTTGCTTCTATAGCAGATGAAGAAAGACTAAGCCAAGCTTTTATAAAAGAATCACAAAGCTCAGAAAAACTAGGGCTTAATTTTGCCATTTTCTCCTCTAAGTTTCTTAAGGCATTTTCACTTTCGACCAAAAGCTGTCTTGGCAGAGAATTTGACTTTGTTTCTTGTAAAATTTTATAAGTATTTGAGTAGATGTTATAAAGCTCGGCATTTATATCATTTGCCTTTGCCTTAGATATAAAAGTATAAAATTCATTATAATCTTTAAAAGACGGAGATAAAGAATCAGCATAAGAAGCCCAATATCTTATAAAAGCAACAGAGTAAGAATTCATCACATCATAAATGCTTTTAAAATCACCCAAAGCATTTGAAAAATCAAGACTTAAATCATCTTTAAATATCTTGTGTGTAATTTCCCAAAAGGTTTTTATATATTTTTGCGCAACTCTAGGACTATACTCTTTTTTATAATTTAAATCAAAATAAATAGACTTATTAAAAATGCTTATATTATCATCCTCTTTAGCGACTAAATCCATCATTTCAATAGTAGTCTTAGGGTATGAGCTAAGCATGGTTTCAGCCCATTTAGCCTCTGAGTACTGTGCTGTTTGAGAGTGCATAATCTTTAGTCTTGATATTAAAGCTGAGAGCATTTTGTCGTTTTCGTATTTTTTTTCATACTCTTTTAGCTTGTCTAAATTTTTAACTACCTTTTCTTGATAGTTTTCTAATAGAAGTAGCAAGTTATCGTTAACATCTACTATTGTTATAGCAGGATTATAAGCAAGCTCAAACAACTCACTAACTACAACATATAAAGGAGTTTTTGCTTTTTGCTCATCGGGTTCTGTATTTTCAAAAATAGGAGCAATGACGCCTACATTAAATGTTTGCAAAGATGAGTAGTTTTCATCAACAACCATTAAGCTATTTCTATTGCTTTCCTCTAGGTATATATTGCTTATTGAATATTCTGTGCCTCTTGAATAGTTTTTTGCATACGATCTTAAAAAGTCAAAATCTTCTTTGTGAAGTTTCATAAAATCCTCATAAGATATAGATGCAAGAAATAAGAAATTAAATCTCCCTCCTATATTTGCATTTTTGCTTATAAATTCGGTATTTTCAAGCTTTAAATCTATAAAATTTATAGACTGCTTAAGCAAATTTGAATGCAAATTCTCTCTTTCATAAATAGAAGTAAAATAATCAGCATTGCTTTGTAGATTATTTTTACTAAAATTTGATATATCCATAGAATTTAACTCATTTATGAGATTGTTAAGCTCTAAGCTAGAGTAAATTAAAGTTGTAACCTGTTTATAAAAAGAATCTGGGTATATAGAACCATCAAGCCAAGCATTAATCATAGAATTCACTCCCGCTCTAACTCCGTTTATATAAGAACTAGATAAGATTAAAGATTCTGTAAATTTTTCATCATCAAAACAAAAGTGCATATTGCTTGGAGACATATATAAAAGTATGTCTTTATTTAACTCTGGCAGGATAAAAGCAAGCATAGCACCTGCTTCTTTGAACTGCTCGCAAGATTTTGCACTAGATAAATTAAGCAAAGCCTTTAAAGCCTCTCTTTTTTTGAGGCTAAAAGGTTCTAAAGCACTCCTTGTAAAGTGTTTTTCTAAGGTTTCAACAAGAGGGATTAAAACCATTTTTTTATATACAGAATTAAATAAAAAAGACCTTTTCTCCCAAGCTATATTAGATGAGTTAAATTTCAAAAAACTAGCAAATTTAAAGCCAAAAGGAGCAGTCCATTTAGCTTCAGAATCTCTTAAAGAGCTTAGATAAAATCCCTCTCTACTTAAAAGTGAATCATGCGGCATAACTTCTGCACCATAATACACTCCATCAGCCTCATGTCCAAGTCCTATTAATACAGAATTATCTATATCTTTTAAAGAAAAAAGGTCGGCTAATTCTCTATAGTAATGAGGATTATTTCCTATGCTATCTTTAATGGAATCTTGATTAAACAAAATAGCGCCAAGCCAAGATAAAGAGAAAAAAACTACGATAAAAAGTGATATGAAGTGTGGTATATTGCGTCTTAAAAGCTCTTTTGGAGTGAAAGTAGCAAGTTTTAAGTCCTTAAAAATTTGATACTTAAACAACCTATCTATAAAAAAGCCTTGTCTTTGCATAAGCTCCTCAGAAACAGGTGCTTCATCTATGCTTTTATTGTGTAATTTTGCAAAATGTTTATTTAAAGAATATCCGCCATCTTTTGCTGAAGTAAAATACAAGCCCTCAAACAAAAGAGAAGAATTAAGAGATGATTTTTTATCGGAAAAAATTATTTCAAAATATATTTCTAAATTTGTGCTTAGCTCATTTACATTTTCAGCAAACATATAAATTTTAGAAGCTTCATCAAGTCTATTAAATTCATCTTTTGTGATATCGTGTCTTAGCAATAAACCGTTTCTGCCAAGTCTTAATTTATGTATAAAATCCTGCCAGAAATTAGAAAATTCCATCTCATCATAAAAATGATCTTTGCTTTTATATCCTAATTCCGTGCTTTTAATCTCATCGCTTACATTTGAAAAATACTCTCTAAAGCCTGATATAACGTCCATTTTTGTTACAAGCACATAGCAAGGCAAGGACATTCCAAGGCCATTTAACAAACGATTTGTTTCATTTTTTATAATATTAGCCTTTTTTCTGCTTAAATTTTCATCATCTACAAATAAAGAATCTGCAGGAATTGTGATTATTAAAGCAGATAAAGGCTCTTTTTTATGCTTCTTTTTTAAGGTATTTATGATGCCATACCACTGCGAACTACTTCCATCAAACCAGGTATCAAAAAACACCCTACCACTAACATCAGCTACTACTGCATTATTGTTTAGCCAAAATTTTATAAAAGGAGGCTTTCTACTACCATTTTTTCCAACTTCATCATCTTGAGTGCTAACCATATCCTGACTTGAGCTAGCTATCAGGGTGGATTTACCAGATGAGGGCTCGCCTAAAATCATAAACCAAGGATTATCATATAAGCCTTTAAAATTATCCTTTAGTTTTTCTTTGCAAAGCTCAAAAGAAGTTCTAATAATCTCAAGCTCATCTTTTGACATCTTCTTTTTTATATCATCGCTATCCTTGCCACCTCTTGCTAAATGTGCTATCCTTTTCCAAATAGCAAGCTCATTTTTTATCTTTTTGCTTTCTTTCATCTTGGAGATAGAGGATTTTAACTTCATAAATCTTGGCAGCAAAAACGCAAATAAAACTAAACAACATATTACAATAAAAACAATAAAAATAATATTCGTAACACTCATAAATCTAACCTTATTCTAAAGAGCTTGATGAGGAGGCATTGTAGCTTGCGTTTACAGCATCTACTGCCTCATCTATACTTTGCATAATATAGGCTATATTTTCATCAAAAACATAGTAATTCAAAGACAAGGATATAAAAAATGCCACAAAAGCAGCTATGTAAGAAAAAAGTAAAATTTTGTTTTTGCTATATTTTGGTTTTTTTTCTGTAAGCTCATCGTATTTTATATCGCTTATCTTAGTCTTATTTATATCAAGTTTTTCAGAAAGTCTGCCTAAGCACTGTTTCATTTTTTTATCTATTTTTTTAAGATCGTTTTTATAAACACCGTTAAAACCAAGCCCCATGAAAATATATAAAAGCTCCACTCTGTCATTTCCCATAGGATCTTCTAAGGTTTCATCTAAAATATCAAAGAATTTATCATCACCCGAAAGCTCGTTGTATTTTCTACTAAGATTTTTCCAAGTTTTTGAAAAGGAAAAATCGCCCTCCTTAATGGTATAATCTATAAAAAACACCAAAGCCTTTTCTATGTATGAAAATTCTTGTGCTAGCATAGGGTTGCTATAGCATTTATCTTTTATTTGATTTAGCATTATATTTATATCATTTATTATCATATCTTCATTTGGTTCTGTGTGCTTTAACTTGAAAGAATATATATCACACATGTATAATATCAAAGGTCTTATAAGTTCTTCTAGCCTGTTTGTTTGCATTATTCCTCTTCCTTATTGTAAACAAAAAATAAAGAAGCCTTAAAATCAGCAAACATTTCAGGTAGCAAATCTATCACAGCACAAGCTTCTTTACAAATATTATCCCAAGCTTGATTTGGTATTATCTTAAAAAACAAACCATCTCTTACAGCGGGTAAATATCTAGGTGGGTTTCTTAGCTCTTTTAACTTAACTCCTCTAGTTCTATTTTCAAGCTCACTTTTTGCTAGTAATTTAAAATTATCCCCCTGCTCTACCGCCAACTTAACCGCATCTACATTGGAACTAGTATTTATACAGATATAAAATTCATTTGAATTTTTTACATCATCTAGCTTAAAAACACTTGTATAGTGATCATCATTTAATGTAAAGTCATATTGTATATAGTCTAAATACCCTCCCATAGACAGCACCGATCTTATATTGGTAAATAAATCAGAAAAAACTTCCATTAAGTTGTTGTGATCATATTCTAAAACCTCGTCTTTGTTTGACAATGGAAATAAAGCACAAAGCTCGCCCAAAAAAGATCTTAGTTTTAAATACATTTCAAAAGGGCTTATCTTATCCGTTTGAAGCGTAGATGATATGTAAGGCTCGTAGGAATTTAATAATCTAAGCTGCATTGTGTTAAAAAGATTATCCCCAATAATCCTTTCTGTGCTATATCCAAAACTTCTTAAATCCTCTTTGATGTGATTGATCTTTTTTCTTATTAGGTGTAATAGCTCCAGTAAATACTCTTTTAAAACACAGTCGCTACTTATCACAAAAAAAGGAGGACAATACCTCTTATCTATGCCTATCCTAGGCGAATTTACATTTCTTGAAATCCAAAAAAGCCTACAAACAGGTAAATATATATAGTTTTCATCTTTATTATCTGTGCTTAACTTGACATTATAAACTCTTTTTAGAAGTGAAATTTCATTATTGCCTGTATTTTCATCATTTACTATATATTCTTTAGTGCTGTATAATTTGTTTTGTTCTATCTTAGAATTTAAATTTGGCTCATTTTCGCTATACACAGGCAAAGCTAAATAAAGTAAAAAATTATCCTTATCTAAGCAGGAATCTACATCTATATCGCAGTTTTTTAACACAGCATTACCCGGCATAGAAAGCTCTACTCCATTAGGCATAATGGCAGAAAATTTCCTAAGTCCTATACGAAGGTCATCTAAAAGCTCCTCTTTTATCTCACAGTCTATAAAACCATAATGATAAAAATTACAAAGTCTAAATAAAGCCCTGCTATTATCAAAGATAGAATTTTGCATTTGTTGAAAATGATGCGGCTGTAAAAAAAGCCCATCAGACCAATGTATGTATTCTTTAAACATAATCTTAACACTCCTTACTTATCATAAGATGGCTTTGAATCAATAAAGGTAAGCCCTGTAGGTCTAAGTTCTATATAATAATGAGTTTTTCTTAGAAAATAAGACTTTATATCAGTAGGCTTTATGGACTTCATAATTTTTCTAGCATTATCATCAAGTCCTGGTAAATTTACAAGCACGATTAAGTCTGTAAAACCTTTTTTGTTCCAAGCCTTCCATTGTTTTTCATGTTCTGAAAACAACTGCTCTGGTTCTTTATTAGATGAAAAATGTATGGTGTATGGCTCCAAACTCTTTCTTAAAGGATTATCAACCTCAAAATATGTATCTATCTTATAATTTTCTAGCCACCTTTTCTCGCTTTCATTCACACCAACTATATCAAGTTCTAAACTAGGATAATAGCCATACTCTTCTTTTAAATCAGGCGAGAAATAAACAGTGATATTGTATTTAGAACAAGCACAAAAAAGTAAGGTAAAAAAAGTTAGCAAGATAAATTTTAAAGTATTATTCATCCTCATCTCCTCTAAAGCGTGTATTTTTAACTTCCTTTCTTTCTTGCATTAAGATAAGCTCATGCGGTGCCTTATCTTTACTTAAACTTTCTTCCCAATTATCCTTACCATAAGCTATATCAAGTCCCATTTTAAAAAATAACTCATATCTTTGCTTAGGCTTTCTTTCTCCTTTTTCTAAGGATAATTTAACCAAGGCTGCCTTTGCTGTGTTTGAAACTAATGCATTTGGAGCTTTTACAAAAAGCTCACCTTGTAAATTTAAATTTCCATAAGCATAAAAAGTGCTTAAGGCTAAAAGTCCCTCAGCATCGCCTTCTATGCCACTTGCACTTTCAAAAACCTTTTTGCTATTTTCCTCATCTGGAGATACTATCCAAGCATATATGGAATTTAAAGCATTATTTATCCTTGCTTTGTGTTTAGCTTCATCTTTTTTTGGAAAATAAAGCTCAAGTTGTTCCTCTATCTCTTTTTTATTTTCATCTAGTTTTGCTTTTAATTTATCCATCTCTTTTTTTAAATCACTATTTTCATACTCATCCTCAAAGACTGGATTTTTAGCCTTTTCAATGAGTTCTTCTTGATATTTTGGAAGATAAATTCCTGTTTCTTTTTCTATCTCTTTATATATATTTTCTTTTATAAAGTTAAACTCAGCTAGAATTTCAGGCTCTACCTGTGCTTCTAGCTCCTTATGTCTAGCCTTTAACTTTTCTATCTCTGCTTCTAACTCGCCTTGTTTTTTCTCAAATTCTTTTTGTGCCTCTTTTGCATTTTCCTTTGCCTTTGCAATAAGCTCATCAAACCACTGCGGCATAGCAAAGGAATTATCTTTTTTATCTTTACTTTCTTTAAGCTCAAGCTCTTTGAGTTCTTTTAAAAGCTCTAATTCGCAGCTATAAAGCCACCATATCATCACTCTTTTATGTAGGGCATAAACTAAGAAATCACAAGCTTGCTTAAAAAGTTTATTTTTCTCTAAAAGCTCCAAAAAAACAAAAACATCATCATTGCTTTGCTTTGCTAATTCTTCTAAGTTCTCATCTAAAACATAGCCCTCTTGTTCTATCATATCCTTTAAACCACTGTGCTTAAAAAATATGATATGTTTATCTTTCCATTCTAATTTATCTGACATTTGTTACTCTTTCTAATTATTAGTTTCTACATCTAATCTGCGAACCCTGATATTGGCACCTTCAGTGCCTGTAACTATTTGTTCTGCTTGTTGGACAGCTGATCCACTATCTGCTAAATTTTGCCCTGAATTGCTACCGTTGGTGGATTGTCTTCTAAGAGATTGACTACGGTCTTCTCCTACTTGTCTGTCTGCTTGTAATGATTGGCTAGTTTCACTCACAGATGTAGTATTGCCTCCTACATAATTTTCAATCTTTTTTCTAAATGCTGCAAATATCATAGGAGATAAGGCAGTAATAGCTATAGATGCACTTGCATAGCCAGCAGCCATTTGTAATAATCTATTTGAAGCTTCATCATTATCTTTAACTTTCTTTTTTATTACAACTAACATATTATCAATCCTTTTATTTTGTTTCAACTGAAGAAACAATATCAAAACAAGTATCTATTATATCACGAGCTACTTTCACAGAACTTTTAAAAATATCTTTAGCTATATCAGGCTCAATGCCAATCTCGATACCTGCTGTCTCATCGTTTTTAACATACTCAAATTTAATAAGTCCAGTATTAAGTTCAGTATTTGGACCACTTAAGGACATAGATGTTTTTCTAAAGGAAGCAAGAGGTTCTTTTTTTATAGCTTTATATAGCATATAGATAATAGATGCCAACGCTATTGTAGCTTGTTTAGCTGCTATAGAAGCTGCTAAGGCTGTTTCAGCATCATCTACGTTTTTCTTTTTTAATTTCATAATCTTTAATATAAAAGAATTTACTTCTATTTCAAGTGCAAACATATAATTTATTAGATCTATAATATTTTCAGACTTTACCTTTTTCAAAACAAATAATTTATATAGAATGCTTCCAAATGCTTTTAAATATTTTAACTTATAAACATCATCATAATAAGGTTCTGCTTTACTCTGTCCTTTTTTTATATCATTTATCTTAAAAGATAAATCAACTGTTCTACTTAAGGACTCAGAAACTTTCACAAGAGAACTAGGCGAGGTAAATCTTATATTATGAGAGTGCATTTTAGCATAAGCACAACCAAGATATAAACTTGAGCCATTTCCATTTAAATCTAGATTAAAATCAGCTCTAGCTGATATATCAGGCCCTTCTATACTTACACCATCTACAGGTTCTATAGATAAGGAACTATTAAAAACAGAAGAAGAATGATGCGTAGCATTTAGATGAATTCCAGCCTCTGTTATCTCTATAGAATTTTTACCCACTCTAAATACTATGCTTTTTGGTGATTTTATCTCTATGGTATTTTCTGTGGTTACAAAAAGATCATTAGCAGCTAGATACATATCTTTGCCACTATGTGCGAAAATATGTTCATCGGCGTCTAAATTTATACTACCGGCTGTGTCTAAGACTATTTGATAGCTTGGTGTGAAATTTTGATCTTTTTTTATATCAAAATTATCACTAAGACTCAAAGAATCTGAAGTTCCTAGTATATCATTATACATGCTTTCTTTTCTTTCTTTCATAGATCTTTTATTCCAATATTCTATAGTCTTGTCAAAAGCATAGTTTTTGCCTATCCCTATGTAACTACCATTTCTGGTAAATTTATCGTTAGCACTATCTTTTTCTATCTTGTACTCATAAGATAAGAAAAGCTGGTCTAATAAATCATCAAGTAATTCATTTTCTTGATTGGTAGATTCTTTAAAAATACTAGCTTGCTTACTTCTATCCAAAGTTGATTCTTTTTCCTCTAATAAATAAGAGTGTAAAAACCACTCAGAGCCTGCCTTCATAACTAGCACAACATCATTTACTTTAGGCCTTCTAAAAAAAGTGCTTGTTAGACCACCAATAGCACTTGTTATATAAACTGTTATAGTAGTGCTTGTGCCATCTAAAAGCTTTGCTTCAAAAGTATTGTAAGTTTTATTATTAGTGTTGCTCACATTTGAAACATAAGCTTTTTGTATAAACGAACTTGCATTAAGCTCTGTATTGTTAAGAGCGGCAGTTTTTAACTCTGTATTTAAGGCTAGGCTAGGATTAAAATTTTTAGTATTTACGCTTCGCACAGTATTTAAGGCTAGGCTAGGATTAAAATTTTTAGCATTTACGTTTCGCACAGTATTTAAGGCTTCATCATTAGCACTATCTATATAGCCATAATAATTTACATCTTCTTTTTTAAAGGCTACAAAGTCTATATTTATCTCATTTGTATTATCTATGCCAAGTACATTATCTTCGCTTATCTTTTTGCTAACAAATAAGTTAAAGGCACAGACTCTAGCTTCTATATCTTGAGAAAAATTTTCCTTAGAAAATTTTACAATGCTTGTAAGATCTAATTCTATATCAGCACAGTTTGCATAAATCTTGCTCTTTGTTCTAATCATTTTATTTATATTCTTTGTGAAAAAGTCATTTATATCTTTTTCAAAGTTATTGTCTGCTACATATTGAAGAGCGTATCTTCTATCATCTTTTATTTCTAAAAAGCTATCAGTTAGACTTAAAGAGTTTAAACCCAAGATCTCATTTGAATTTATAGTTTTGCCCAAAAAACTTAAACCCGTGCTTAGTTCTATAGAATTTTCTTTGTAATAATAATTAAGCCCGTATAACCTTAAAAGTTTCTTAACATAGCTTAAATTGCTTTCTTGTTGTTGCTGATATATGATTTTATGTGTGTTATTAAAATATTCTTTATCCCTAAGAGAAGGGCTTATATTTTGCTCTACAAATAATGCCTTTACAATATAATCAAAATCTTTATCCTTAAATTCTCTAGTTTTTAGCTCCAAACCTTGTAAGATAGCCTTAGGCCTTACATCAAATTCATAAGCATAAGCTTTTATCTCCTCATTTCCAAGGGAGTTAAATTTCAAAAAGCCCTTATTTCTCATTGCACTTAAGATGCCAAAAAATTTCTTATTTTTTGTCTTGCCATCCTTTATGTGACTTATGTTTATCTCTATGTCTTTTTGTTTAAAATTAAGCAAATCATCATAAGTTTTGTCATTTTTTAATAAAACAAAGACTTTGTACTCATACTCACTAGATATACTTTCCTTTGCCTCAAATTTATGAGCTATCATAAAATCATCTAAGCTAGTATCGCTTTTAAATGATACTTTTATTTCTATGTTATCAGCATTCATATTTTTACCTATTTTAAAGTTGTAAGCACCATTGACTGAGCTACTGGCATTGAAAGTGGCACACCTGTTATAGGATTACTTCCTGTTATCATACTTGTAAGCACTGCCACTGGTTTTCCGCCATAAAGCTTATTTATAGCACTTGTGCTTGATATAACTCCAACTATATTCGCTCCGCTAACGCTATCTCCTACGCAACTTACAGGCATACCCTTGTATATAGACTTTACATAACCCGGTGCACTTACTATATCTGCTGTAGCTGACATAGATGTTAGGGTAGCAACTGGCATTGGCATTTAATCCTCCTTATACTCAAATACATACTCAAACTTAGAATCGCTCGCGCTTATACTAAGCTTACTTATCTTTTTATTTTGCATAACGCTATTTAAAAAGTTCATACTAAGATCTGGCAAAAGCTCATTATTTATAATGCTATCTATCATTCTAGCACCAAAGGCTGAGTTATCACACCTTGATATAAGCTCATCTTTTAGACTGTCATTATAGCTTAGCTCTGCCTTGTAATTTTGGCGTATCCTATCTTGTATCTTTTTAAGTTTTAAATCTATTATCTTATATAAATTCTTTTTTGATAGTGGATAATAAGGCACTACAACAAGCCTACCAAGCAAAGCTGGTGGAAAAACCTTTTGCATAGGTTCTCTTATAGCTCTTTCTAAAATTTCTGCACTTGGGTAATTATTTTCGTCCTCGCAAAGATTAAAAATTTCCTCATCTCCTACATTTGTAGTAAGTATGATAATGGTATTTCTAAAATCCACAAGCTTACCAGCACCATCTTCCATCCTACCCTTATCAAAGACTTGAAAGAAAAGCTCATGCACATCCTTATGTGCCTTTTCTATCTCATCAAGCAAGATAACGCTATAAGGCTTTTTCCTAACAGCCTCTGTTAAAATTCCACCCTCTGAATACCCAACATAGCCCGGAGGTGCTCCTTTTAAGCTAGATACCGTGTGTGCTTCTTGGAATTCACTCATATTTATAGTTATGATGTTATTTTCGCTACCATAAACAAGTTCTGCTATACTTAAAGCAGTTTGAGTTTTACCAACCCCAGAAGGTCCAGCTAACATAAAGATAGCTTGAGGTTTGCTCTCATCTGATAATTTAGCTCTTGATGTGATAATTCTTTTAGCTATTAGCTCTAGGCTATGATCTTGCCCTATAACATTCTTGCAAAGCTCTTCTTTTAAATTTAAGATATTTTTAAGCTCAGTATTTAACATCCTGCCTAGTGGAATTCCTGTGTATTCCGATATTACAAGGGCTATGGCTTGTTCATCTACAAAAGGAAGCACCATAGGATCATCTTCTTGCAAGGAGTATAAATCTTTTAAAATTTCTTTAAGCTCTTCTTTAGAGCTTAAGTCTTCTTTTTCATCTGCTAAAATTTTTTCTCTTAGGCTCTTATATTTAGCAACAAGCTCATTTTCCTTAACAAATTTATCCTCTAACTTTGCCTTTTTACTTTCTAAATTTTTTATATCCTCTTTTATTTTTTCTATAGCTTCACTGTGCTTAAAGCCCTCTTTTTCCTCTCTTTGCAAAAGTTCAAGCTCTAAGCTTTTAGCCTCTATCTCTTTTATAAGATTTTCTATATTGCTAGGCAAGGAAGATTGCGAAAGTGCCACTCTAGCACAAGCTGTATCTAAGATACTCATAGCCTTATCAGGTAGCTTTCTAGTTGGTAAATACCTCCTTGTAAGCTTAACACTTGCTATTATAGCCTCATTACTTATACTAACTTTATGAAAATCTTGCAAAGAAGAGGTCATTTTTCTCATCATCTGTATGCATTTTTCATCATCTGGCTCATCTACAGCTATATTTTGAAAACGTCTTGAAAGGGCTGGATCTTTTTCAAAATACTTAGTATATTCTTGCCAAGTAGTAGCAGCTATACATCTTAATTCTCCTCTTGCAAGTGCTGGTTTTAAGATATTAGCAGCGTCATTTTGCCCTGCACTACCCCCAGCACCGATTAAAGAATGTGCCTCATCTATAAAAAGTATGATTTTAGAATCTGAATTTTGAATGCTTTGTATAAGATTTTTAAACCTTTCTTCAAATTCTCCTTTCATACTAGCACCGGCCTGAAGTAAGGTCATATCCAGACTTAAAAGCTTAAAGCCCTTTAAAAAGCTAGGCACTTCATCTTTTGCAAGTTTCACAGCTAAACCCTCCACAAGAGCTGTTTTTCCAACTCCTGCCTCTCCTGTTAGGATAGGATTATTTTGCCTTCTTCGCATTAAGATATCTATCATCTTTCTTATCTCTTCATCTCTGCCTACTATCTCATCTATCTTGCCTTCTTTTGCTCTTTGTGTTAAATCAAGAGTATAAAGACTTAAAGCATCGCTTAGACCCTTATCATTTAAAAGCTTATCAGCCTGTCCTGTAGAAAGCTTTGAGCTTTTTTCATCTTGATTAGCTTCTATACTATCCTTTGTTATATTTAAAAAATTTTCCTGCAATAAATCAGCATTTATCTTGATAAATTCCTCACTCATATTTTCAAGCCTTGATGAGAGGTTTTTATTTTGCTTTAAGGCTAGTAAAATATGTCCTGTTCTAATCTTATCCACAGCAAAGACTATAGAAGAAAAGATCCAAGCTTCTTGTATAAGAAGCTCTATATCATTTGAGAAATTTTGTATGCTAGAAGCACCTCTTGGTAAGCTATCTAAATATTTAATAAGATCCTTAGATAAAACAGAAAAATCAAGCTCAAAATGAGAGATTATTTGGTGAAAATCGGTATTTTCGCTCATTATTATCTGATTTATAAAATGCACTATTTCAACATAAGGATTGCCCCTTGTTTTACATAAAATAGTAGCACTTTCTAAGGACTGATAAGAAGTTTTATTTAATTTTGAAAAAAGATGAATTCTTTTAATCTTAGCCATTTAATTTACTACCTTTCATTTTTAAAGCCCAGTTAAAGGCATTTATCTGTATATCTAACTCAGCATTTTTGGATGAAAGCCAAGAGTTAACACCTAAGGCACTTTTAGCATCTAGATAGCTTTTTACATCGCTATCCTTTTTTAGCCTAAATTTTATAATGTATTCTATGGGCTTACTTAGATACATATTTATAAGAGCTATAAGTCTTAAAAATCCTAAGCTTCTCGGTATAAAATTTTTATAATCTTTTAAAGAAATTTGATCTAGCTCTAAAATTATCCTTTTATTCTTGCTAAAATAATGCTTACCTATTTGGGTATTTTTTCCTAAAATAGCACTTTTTGGATTAGACAAAACACATAAAAACTCCTTAGGTATACTAGACTTTGTGTTTATATGAGTAAGAATTCTAAAAGGGAGCTTAAAAAAAGTGCTTAAAATTTTTTCAAGCCCATCCTTGCTTCTAATCTTTTTTGATAAAAAATGAGCATAAGTAATTTGAGTATCATAGGGAAGTATATGCTTTTTGTCTCTGTGTAAATTTTGAGTATTTGCACAAAAAGAGCTTATCATATCATAAAAATTATCCTCTTCTTTAGAAAAGCTTAATGTTTGATTATTCACACTCTTAGCCTTATAATATAGGCTTAGCATTCTGTGGTTTATGATGTCTAAAAAGGATTGTATGCCTTTGTCTTGATGATTAAAACTTCTATTCATCACAAAATTTGTAAATTCAAGAGGCATAACAGAATTTGGACCCAAAAGTCCAAAGAAATACACCTTAAGAAGCACTTTATCATCTTTGATGTCTATATCAGCTATCTCGCTTTCTGCAAATTTCAGATGAGGAACTTGAGAGAATCTTATAATTTCATCCTCATAGTTTAAAGCGTATCCAAGCTTTGTTTTTTTAGGATATTTGCTTTCTATATATCTTAGCAAGGTAAAAAAGTCAGGCAAACTTTGCTTTTTTTCTATCCTTTTTTTTATATCTTTAACTAAGAATCTAATGTCGTCCATCTTTTTACAAAACCTTGTTCTTCCGTGTATAAATTCATTTCTATGTGTGAATTTAAAGGCGAAAAAAACCTAAAAAAATTCCACAAAACATTTGCAAATACAAAATAACCAACATCTTTCATCTTTTGCTCAGAAAAAAGTACATCAAGGCTAAAACCTTGTTCGTAAAAAATATTATTATCATCTATAAATCTAAAATTTTTGGTGTTCACCTCTATAGATAAAATGCTATTTAAAATTCTTTCAATTTCTTCTAATGCTAAGGTACTGTATGATTTTATGATTTTTCTTATGATATGAAGCAAATTTGAAGAATCTTGCCAAAGTATATTTGATAAATTTATCATTATGTGATTTAATCTTTGCCACTCATCTTTACTTGATAATAAAGAAGTTTTTGGTTTGCTAGGAAAGGAGTGTAAGATAGCTTCTTTTATGTATTTATTTGTAAAAATAGCACTATGTCCTTCTTTTAAAAACAACGGTAAATCTCTATTTGTACAAGTTATATCTGCGTCAAATTGATAAATTTTATCTATTTTTTCATTATATTTTTCCCCAGCTATACTTACAAAAACATCTTCTCCTACATAAGAGCTTCTGTTTGAGCTGTTTAAATCCTTGCTTTTTCTATGTGTGGAAAAATAATCATAATTTTGCTCCAAAGCAAGCTCATTATCAGTGTAGTAAAAAGGCTTTGCAGAAAAAAGTAAGGAAGTATTATCATCATAAAAATTTACACTCTCAACATCATAAACCTCATAGTCATTTGTATTTAAGGTATCTGGCACTATGTGATAGCTAAATTTTGGCTCAAAAAAAGATTTATTTGTCCTTTTTTTAAACAAATTTATCAAAGCTATGTAATTTATCTTTATGCTATCTGTGCTAATGATATTTTTAATATCAAAGGAACTTTTTTTAAAGGCAAAAATAAGCTCAAAGCCGCCTGAATTTAAATTTTTAAAGAGCTCTTTTAAGTTTTTAAGTCTAAAAAATTTAAATAAATTTGGATAAGAAAAATACTCCTCAAAAGCAAGCAAAGAATATAATTCTTTAGCATAAGAATCAAGATATCTAAGCTCTTCATCAAGGGCTAGTAAAGATACTTTTGCATCTTTTGAAGAATAGATCTTGTCATCTTGTCTAAGATATACACAGTCTAAATTTGATATTAAATAAGAAAGTATCAAAGAAGCATTAGATTCTGTTTGATTTATATAAAAATCAATAAAATCAAAATTCTCATTTAAATTTAAGCTTGTGGAAAGACTTAAAATGAGTAAGGATTTTACATCTTCAGCCACAGCATAAGTTTGCAAATCCTTATCAACATACTGCAACTTATCTATCTTAAATGGATATAAAAAGCTTTGCCACATAGGTCGGTATCTACAAAGAACCGAACTAAAATCTAGCTTAAAATCAAAAAATTCGTCCCTTGTTATCTCTAAACAAGTATCTAACTCATCTTGTTTAATATCTAGCTCAAGTATAGCACAAGATGGAATGGGACAAAGACTTTTAGAAGAAAGTGAGTTTAATACACTCTCAAGTATATTGGTAAAATTAGAATTTATACCTTCATCAATCCTAGCGGCAAGAAAGGCGCTTCCTTCTAATAATCTTTCAACAAAGGGATCCTCACAGTCAAACTGCGATATATCAAGTCTTGAAGCTATTTTTGGAAAATTCTTAGCAAAATCAGAGGCAGAGCTTTTTATGTAATGTAAATTTTTTAAATAATAATCCAAAAAGTTATTATTCAAATTTTTCTCCTAAAAAATCTATAGAACAAGAACTTCTCTCAAAATCAAAATTTAAATTAAAAATAAATTCTTCTCTTACATCATTTATATTAATCAAAGCAGAAATTCTCAGCTCATACAAATATTTTAAGCCGTTATCAAGTAAGGATATATCCAAGCTATTTTTATCAATCCTTGGCTCAAAGGATGAAATTTGATAAATAATCTCATCTTTAAATTTTTCTATACTAATTTTAGATAAATTCTCCCCTGAAAAATCCTTCATCCCGTAGCATAAAACAGTATCTTTAAATCTTTCATCTAGTATATGAGACTTTGAATGAAAAAGCATTTTAAGATTACTCATAATATCTTGTTTTAAAATTTGCAAACTAGACTTATCATAATCCCTCTCATAAGAGGGATTATCATCTAGCAATTTACTCAAAGTAAAAGGTAAGGATGAGTAATGCTTTTTACTATGCATAAAACTATCCGTTTATGGTTTGATCAAATGAAGCTTCCACAACACCATCTTTGGTATTATCAGGTTTTATAGGTGTAACCTTCCAAGTGATTTTTCCAGCTATCAATTCCACTTTTTCTATGGCTTGATAAGCAGTGTCTGCTTCTACTTTACGAGCTACAGTTGATATTTCAGCCTTTGAAATTTTTACACTTTCCATGGTTAATTCATAGGTTGGAATTTGATTATTACCTATAGAACGACAAACTTGAAATTCTATCTTATTTATCTTTTGTCCTGTCATACAATAATGCTGTAATTTAGGAGTAGCCTTATCTACAACATGAGTAAAAGAAAAAGGTATAAGATGTCCGCGTCCTGAAACCTCGTGCGATTTCCCAATAGCTACATTTTGCATAGCACCGTGAGAAAAGTCAATAACCTCTATCCATTTTTGGTGATTTTGTTCATTTGACTCACCGTCAATACCCTCAATTTTTATAAAAAAATCAGTAACCATATTTTCTCCTTAAAATAAAATTATTTTTGCCCACTAGGCAGTTTCGAAACAAGTCTTAGCGAGGTAGTTAAGCCCTCTAGTTGATAATGCGGTCTCATATAAAACTTAGCACTATAATAACCCGGTTGTCCCTCTATAGAATCAACCTCTACCTTAGCCTCAGCTAAAGGATACTTAGCCTTAACTTCCTCAGGTGCGTTAGGATCGCTTGTTACATAATTAGCAATCCAATTACTAAGCCAATTTTGCATATCAGCTTTTTCTTTAAAAGATCCTATCTTATCTCTAACTATACACTTAAGATAGTGTGCAAAACGACTAACCGCAAATATATAAGGTAATCTTGCTGATAAATTTGCATTGGCAGTGGCTTCTTTATTATCATACTCTTTTGGCTTATTTACAGTTTGTCCTCCTAAAAATACAGCATAATCAGTATTTTTCCAGTAACAAAGCGGCAAGAAACCATTACTAGAAAGCTCGGCCTCTCTTCTATCTGTTATAGCTATTTCTGTAGGACATTTCATAGCTACAGAGCCATCATCTGAAGGAAAGGTATGAGTAGGTAAAGACTCAACTATACCACCACTTTCAACACCTCTAATCCTAGCACACCAACCATACTCTGCAAAAGAACGGTTTATATTTACACCCATTCCATAAGCAGCATTCATCCAAGCATACTTAGAGCTATCTCCACTACCTGTATCTTCTTCAAAGGCAAATTCTTCTACAGGATTAGAATTGGCTCCATAAGGAGCTCTGCTTAAAACCCTAGGAAGTGTTAAAGCTACATATCTACTATCATCTGAATCCCTAAAGGATCTCCAAGAGGCATATTCAGGTGTACTAAAAATTTTGTTTATATCCCTAGGGTTTGCTAAATCCTGCCAAGAATTTAAATTCATCATAGAAGGATCAACTGATGATATAAAAGGCGCATGAGACGCAGCAGCTATTTGTGCTATACCCTTTAAAAGCTCTATATCAGGTGCACTTTGATTAAAATAATAATCACCCACCAAACAACCAAAAGGCTCTCCACCGGCTGTTCCATATTCTTCTTCGTATATCTTTTTAAATAAAGGGCTTTGATCCCAAGCTGTGCCTTTGTATTTCTTTAAGGTTTTTAACAATTCGCTTTTACTGATATTAAAGACCTTTATTTTTAAATTCTCACTTGTAGCGGTATTGCTAACTAAATAGTCAAGACCACGCCAAGCACTTTCCATAGTCTTAAATTCCTCGTGATGTATAATTTCGTTTAATTGCTCACTTAGGTTTTTATCAAGCTCTGCTATTATGCTTTCTATAGTGCTTAACACATCACTTTTGATTAAATTTGCATTAGACACAGCCTGAGCTATTAAGGTTTTAACAGCACTATGCACAGCCTCATTTGCTTCATCTGACTTTGGTTGAAATTCCTCATTTAGCAACTTTTCAAAGTCGCTAAACTCCATATTTTGATTTAAAACTTCATTTTCTTTTAAATTTTCGCTCATTTTCTTATCCATTTATTCTTTTGTTTCTGTTTCTTTTGCTTTTGCTGATAAAGCTTTTAACAAGGCATCATCGTTTAGTATCTTGTTGAGCAATTCTTCAGCTCCTGCCTTTCCGTCCATATAGCTTAAAAGATTTGCAAGCTGTTCTCTAGCCTCTAAAATTTGCTTTAAGCCATCTACTTTTTTGGCTATCTTAGCAGGAGAGAAATCATCCATATTTTCAAAGCTTATATCAACAGCTATTTGAGTGCTTTCATCAAGCTTATTTGGAACCATAAAGGCAACTCTTGGTTTAATCTTTTTCATAACATCGTTAAAATTTGAGCTATCAATATCTATGAAATTCTTATCATCAACCTTAGTTTTAATCTCTGACTTACCAGATAAATCAGATAAAACGCCCATAACGAACGGTAGATTTACCTTCTTTTCGGCACCATAAAGCTCAACATCATACTCAACTTGAACTCTTGGAGCCCTATTTTTACCTACAAATTTTTGACTATTCGCCATTAAATCTCCTTAAATTAGTTTTTAGGTATGCCAAGCACATCTTTAATCCTATCAACATAACCTGGTTCTATATCCTTTAATAAATCAACAAAATTCATATCAGCCATTCTCAAAGCCCTTTGCAATAAAAATGGAATTGGATTGCTAGGCTCGTGTTTGCTGAAATAATCAGCACTTTTTTGCAAAAGAAGCAAGGCTTCTTGTCTATTTTTAGGGTTATATGAGCTTAAATCACTTATATTCATAGTATTAACAAGCTCCTTTGTTTCCTTTAAATTTGTATCATTATTTAAATCTATATCATTATTCGTGTTTTCATCAGGCTTTAAAGAGGAATAAAATTTTAATAAAAAATTTAAATCATCCTTTAATAAAGTAAAATAAAAAGCTTGCTGTGTTTTTTCATAAAGTTCTTTTTCTATTGAATCTAAGACAGTTAAAATATCATTTACTAAGGCTATTTTTTGAGCTAACTCATCCTGTGAAACGTTCTTACATTCAGCTTCAAACAAGGATAAATTTAAATCACTCTCGCTATTTTCAAGTTCTCCCTTAGCAAACAAAAGGTCTTTATAAGAATAAGTTAAAGAGGAGAATAATTTTATATCTCTAAATTTAATTAAAAATAAGCAAATGCCTCCACCCGTATCACTAGGAGAGAGAATTTGAAGTATGTTAAATCTTTCTGTAGGATCCATTTCATCATCAGGATCTAATAGTGGGTACATATCATCCCACAAATTTTTTACTAAAAAATCTATAAGTCTTAAACCATCATAAAGTCCATTCAAGCCGTAAAGCTGGGTATTTGCAAAGGTAAGATATGTAGCTACTCTTAAATCTCTTGTGCTTTTCCAAAGCTCTATACAAACATCACTTAATTTTTTATAATCAGGCTCCTTAGCACTAATGACAGAATCGCCCATAACGCTTTCTTCTTCACCCTCTGCTAAGCCTTGCATACTTAGATAAAGTTGGTTGTATTCTTCATTAGTCCCTGCTACATTATCCTCGCTAACAAAAGTAGATAAAGTTTCAAAATCCACTCATAAAACCCTTAAAAATCCATCTTAGTTATATAAGGAGGGAATTGTATTAAAAAAACGTAAAGATGTCAATAACCATCACAAAAAATCTGGTGTCCCCGGCAGGATTCGAACCTGCGGCCTCAAAATTAGGAATTTTGCGCTCTATCCTGCTGAGCTACGAGGACAAGATAGCAGGGTAAAAAAACCCTGCTTTACTTAGCCGTTTCTTTTCTTAATGATTTCCTCAGAAACATTTTTTGGAACCTCATCATAGTGATCAAATTCCATAGTATAAGTAGCACGGCCTTGGGTTTGAGATCTAAGATCAGTTGAGTATCCAAACATCTCAGCCAAAGGACAAAAAGCGGTGATAACCTTGTTTCCGCCTCTTTCGTCCATAGAATTTACCTGCCCTCTTCTTTTGTTTAGATCTCCTATAACATCACCCATATATTCCTCAGGAGTTTCAACCTCAACCTTCATCATAGGTTCAAGTATAACAGCACCAGCCTTTCTAGCACCTTCCTTAAAGCCCATAGAGGCGGCTAGTTTAAAGGCCATTTCAGATGAATCCACCTCGTGATAAGAACCATCATAAACAGTAACCTTAACATCCTCCATAGGATAACCAGCCAAAACGCCATTTTGCAAGGCTTCTTGCACACCCTTATCCACAGCTGGAATATATTCTTTAGGTATCACACCACCCTTTATATCATTTACAAATTCATAGCCGCTTCCAGCTTCCATAGGCTCGATACGCAAGAAAACATGTCCGTATTGACCGCGTCCACCTGATTGCTTAGCGTATTTATACTCTTGCTCAACCATTTTTCTTATAGTTTCTCTGTAAGCAACCTGAGGCTGTCCAACCTCAGCCTCTACTTTAAATTCTCTAAGCATTCTATCTACTATTATCTCAAGGTGAAGCTCTCCCATACCTGAAATTATAGTTTGTCCGCTTTCTTCATCGGTATTTACCCTAAAGCTTGGATCTTCTTGGGCTAATTTATTAAGAGCTATAGACATTTTTTCTTGATCAGCCTTAGTCTTAGGCTCAACAGCCACAGAGATAACAGGATCTGGAAAGTCCATTCTCTCAAGTATAACCTTGTCTTTTTCACTTGCTAAGGTATCGCCTGTTAAGGTATCTTTAAGTCCTACCACAGCTCCTATTTCTCCTGCGTAAAGGACCTTGATTTCTTCTCTTTTATTAGAGTGCATTTTTAAAAGACGCCCTATTCTTTCTTTTTTATCCTTAGTGGAGTTATAAGCATAAGAGCCACTTTCAAGGCTACCTCTATAAACTCTTATAAAGGTAAGCTGTCCAACAAAAGGATCCGTCATTATCTTAAAGGCAAGAGCTGCAAATTCGCCATCATCAGTTGATTTTACAGAGGTTTCACTTCCATCCTCATACTCGCCTCTTATATTTGCAACCTCATCAGGAGCTGGTAAATAAGCAATAACCGCATCAAGCAGTGGCTGAACGCCTTTGTTTTTAAAAGCAGTACCGCAAAGCATAGGCACTATGCTAAGACTTAAACAACCCGCCTTAAGACCTGCTCTTATCTCATCTATACTTAAATCCTCTCCACCCAAATACTTTTCCATAAGCTCATCAGAGGTTTCAGATACAGCTTCTATCATCTTTGTGCGGTATTCCTCAGCCTTTTCTTTAAGCTCGGCTGGAATTTCTTTTTCAACATAATCAGTAGGCTTAGTATCATCTTCCCAAACCAAGGCTTTCATAGTAACTAAGTCTATAACGCCCTTAAAATCATCCTCTGCACCGATTGGAATTTGTATAGGAACTGGATTTGCCTTAAGCCTTGTCTTAATTTGCTCTTCTACATTGTAAAAATTTGCACCAATTCTATCCATCTTATTTACAAAGACTATTCTTGGAACGCCGTATTTATTCGCCTGTCTCCAAACAGTTTCACTTTGAGGCTGCACACCGCCCACAGAACAAAACACAGCCACAGCACCGTCTAAAACACGCATAGATCTTTCAACCTCTATGGTAAAATCAACGTGGCCCGGAGTATCTATAAGATTTATTTGAAAATCTTTCCAAAAACAAGTGGTAGCAGCGGAGGTTATGGTTATACCTCTTTCTTTTTCCTGCTCCATCCAGTCCATAGTAGCAGCACCGTCATGCACCTCGCCTATCTTATGACTCATACCAGTAAAAAATAAAATTCTCTCACTTGTAGTAGTCTTTCCAGCATCTATGTGAGCTGCTATACCTATATTTCTAACCCTTTTTAATGGAGTGCTTCTTGACATACAAATCCTTTCTTACCAGCGATAGTGAGCAAAGGCTTTGTTAGCTTCTGCCATTTTATAAGTATCTTCTTTCTTCTTAAATGAAGCACCTTTGCTATTTGCAGCGTCTAAAAGCTCAGCAGATAGCTTTTCTATCATAGTTCTTTCACTTCTTTTTCTAGCAAAAGAAATTATCCAGCGAATGGCTAAAGCTTGCTGTCTAGCAGGACGCACTTCGACCGGCACTTGATAAGTTGCCCCTCCAACACGGCGGGATTTTACCTCAAGTATAGGCTTTATATTTTCAATGGCCTCATTAAAAATTTCTATGCCTTTTTTCTCGCCACCTTTTTTGTCTATGTTTTCTAAGGCACCATAAAGTATAGAGGTAGCAACGCTTTTCTTGCCATCATACATAAGGGCATTTATAAATTTTGTGATTACTTTGCTTGCATAAATCGGATCGGGTAAAACTTCTCTAACGGGAGCTTTTCTTCTTCTCATTTTTTTCCTTCAAATTTAAAATTTTACTCAAACAAAATCAAATCTAACGGATTTGCCTGTCTTTATATTTATTTAGCCGCACCTGCTTTAGGTTTTTTGGCACCGTATTTAGAACGAGATACAGTTCTTTTTGCAACACCAGCAGTATCAAGCGCACCACGCACTATATGATACTTCACACCCGGTAAGTCCTTTACCCTACCCCCACGCACTAAAACTATGCTGTGTTCTTGTAGGTTATGACCCTCACCGCCTATGTAGCTGATAACTTCAAAGCCAGAAGTTAATCTTACTTTGGCAACTTTTCTAAGAGCTGAGTTTGGTTTTTTAGGTGTTGTTGTATAAACCCTAGTGCAAACTCCTCTCCTTTGTGGACAATTCTTAAGCGCTGGAGACTTAGACTTTACTAAGACTTTTTTACGCTCTTTTCTAACCAATTGATTTATGGTTGGCACAAGTAATCCTTTCTTAAACAAAATTAAAGACTAGATACTAGCTAAATTTTGCTTAATTTTACTTAAATATTTACGAACATTTGGATATAATGAGATTTTTATAACATAAAAAAGGCTTCATTGTGTTTAATTTAAAAAAAGCTATTATAAAAAAAGAGCTTGAGTTTTTATACTCAAAAGAGCTTATAAACAAAGAAGATTTTGAAAAGATAAAAAAGCATTATGAATTTAAAAGTGATAATGCCTCATATCTTGCCATCTTGCTTGGCTTTTTATTTTTAGGACTTTCTTTGCTTTGTTTAGTAGCTTATAATTGGCAAGATTTATCAAGAGCCTTGCAAACTATCTTTTTGCTAGCACTCTTACTGCTAACACAAGTTTTAAGTTTGGTTTTAAAAAATGAAAATTTAAAAATTGCCTTTGCCTTTTTTAGCATCTTTGCACTACTAGCAAATATGGCTCTTTTATCCCAGCTTTATCATCTAGGGGATAATACTTCTTTTGCCCTGCTATTAGCAGCCCTTTGTGCCCTGGTTTTAGCCTCTCATTTTAACTCTTTTTGGCTCTTTATGCAAAGCTATATACTTGCTTATATTGCCTTTGCTTTGGGCATTGAAAGTTTTGATGGCCTTGTGGCTCATTTTTTTGTGATATTTTTAATTTTAGGCTTTTTGATACAGTTTTTAACAGCTTCTAAAATACTAGCCTTTTTAAATTTCATCTTTTTATACTCTTATGTGAATTTTTTAAGCCTTGGATTTAAGTTTTATAATTATGACTTTTTACTAGGCTTTCTTACTTGGTATGTGCCTATATGTTTCATAGCTATAAGGGCTAGGAATTACTACAATCTATCATATTTTACCCTTATATGCCTCTTTTTATTCTATAGTTTTAATATAAATGAAATGTTTTTTTTACAATATAGCTTTTTCTTTAATATATATAGTGCGGTATTAATCTTGCTTCTTATCTTAAACTTATATCTTAAAAGATTTTTCATAGCCTTTTTAATCTGTGCTATATATTTTGCAGACCTTATAACATCCTTTGCTTATGCAAAATATGAATTTGACATAGTTAGCTTTTATTTTTCTATGCTAAGCCTAGCCCTTGGGCTTTATTTGCTTAAAAGCTCTAAAATTTATCTAGGACTTTTCGCTGTTTTTGCGGTGGCTTTTATAAATTTTGTAGATGTGGATAATTTGCTAAAAAGCTCTATATACTTTACTATCTTTGCTATTTTTATACTTTTAATAGGATTTTTTATAAGGAACAAAAATGAAAAATAAAAACCTTGCCTTTATCTTTGCCGCACAATTTATCATAATAGCCTTGATGTTTGTCTCGGCTTTTTTACCTGTATTTTTAGGAAAGGAAGTGAGGCTTTTAGCAAGTGGCTTTGATCCTAGGGATTTGCTTGCAGGACATTATGTAAGGCTTAATTATGATATAAATTTAAAGACTAAAGACTATGGAAGCTCTTTTTCTAAATTTTCTAATGAAAAAGAAAGCTTTTACATAAGCTTGAAAGAAGAGCAAAACGGGCTTTACAGCTTTGATAAGCTTTATGAAAACGAAAAACCAAAAGAAGGACTTTTCATAGAAGCAAAAAGGACTTATGGCTTAAATTTAGAATTAAAATACATAGATAAATACTTTGCCACAAAAGAAAGGGCCTTAGAGCTTGAAAAAAGACTTTTAAGTGAAAAAATCATAGTAGTAGCAAAAATTTTAAACGGCAAGGCAAGGATAGTTGGGCTAGAAGCTGTGAAATAAATTTGCTTCTTATAAGCTTAAATGATGAAAAAGTATGGTGCCAAAAGCCTATGTATCATTTAGCTTGTATAAAAAGTGTGCCATTTGACCAAGGGCTATCGAGCTATCATTTACCGGAAATTCAAAGCCTGTTTTGAAGCTAAAATTCTTACTTTTTAATATATTAAGCAAGGTTTTGTTTTGAAAAACGCCGCCGCATAGGACTATGTCTTTGTTTTGCGTGTGTTTGTGCTGTGCTGAGTAAGTGATTATCAAATTTGCTATGGCGTTTAAAAGCCCGGTGCTAACATGCCTTTTATCATCTTTTAAGGCCGCTTTAAAGGCGTTTTTAAAGCAAATTTCACCACTTTTTATCTCAAATTCATAGCTATAATTTAGATTAATATCATAGTAATTTTCCATCAAAAGACCAATCTGTGCTTCAAAATCAAGCACATCTATATCAAAGGCTATACTACCAAAAGCATCAATAATTCGGCCTAAAGATGTGGTATAAAGGCTAGAAAGCTTGTAAATTTTTTCTAAATTTCTAAGTTTTTTCGCCTCTATTTTTTGCAAAAAATAAGCAGCCTCATCTTGCAAATTCCACTTAAATATAAGGGCTAGAGCCAAATTTTGTATATTTTTAATATCAGCATTTATAAGCTTAAATTCTGTAAAATGCCCTACTCTTTCATACTCTTTCAAAGACGCCTTTAAAATTTCGCCACCCCAAATTTTTTTATCATCTCCATAGCCGGTGCCATCAAAGCAAAAGGCTACAACAGCATCATAAATTTTATGCTCAAAAAGCACGGCGCAAAGATGTGCGTAGTGGTGCTGTATAAATAAATTTGGCTTGAAATTCTTAGCATATGCAAAATGTGGATGTTTATCAGCTAAGATAAAATCAAAGCTAAGATCGTAAGTTTTTTTAAAAAAATCAAGCAAAATTTTCATTCTCTCTTGCACAGCCAAGCTTTTCATATCCCCCAAATAAGGAGAGAGCAAAAGCTTATCATCATAGGCTATAACAAATTCATTTTTAAGCTCTGAGCCTAAAGCTAGGGCATTTGCCGTTTTAAATTCCTTATCTAGCTTTATGTACTGCGGCCTTTTGCCCCTTGAGGTGCGTAAATACATAGGCTTTTTATCAAAAATTTGAGCTATACTATCATCGCTTGGGTTTATTATCTCTCTATCATAGTCTAAATATAAATCAAAAACATCGCCAAGCTTAGAAAGCAAATCATCCTCTTTATACAAAATGCTTTCTGTGCTTATGTTAGCACTTGTGGCTACTATTGGGTTTTGAAAATACTCAAATAAAAGCAAATGAAGCGGGCTGTAAGCTAGCATAATGCCTATTTTATCACTCTCAAAAGCTATTTGCTCAAGGCATTGTTTAGCCTTTAAAAGGACTATAGGAGCTTCCTTTGAGCAAAGCAGCTTCGCCTCATCCTCATCTATAAAGGCTAGCTTTAAGGCCTCATCCAAATTTTTACACATTATGGCTAGAGGCTTTTTGGCTCTTTTTTTTCTAAGTCTTAATTCCTTTATAGCTTCTTTGTTTAAGGCGTCGCAAACCAAATGAAAGCCGCCAATGCCTTTAATGGCTAAAATTTTGCCCTCCTTTAAAGCCTTGGCACAGCTTCTTATGGCCTGCTTATCTTCACAAAGCACTTGTTTAGCCTTATCTTTAAGGTAAATGCTTATCTTGCACTTAGGACAAGATAGAGGCTGTGCGTGAAAGCGGCGGTTTGATGGATTTTGGTATTCTTGTTTGCAAAACTCGCACATATTAAAAGCACTCATGCTTGTGTTCGCTCTATCGTAAGGAAGACTTTTGATTATAGAAAATCTTACCCCGCAGTGCGTGCAAGTTATGAAAGGATACTTAAAACGAGGATTTGTGCTGTCGTAAAATTCCTGCTTGCAGTCCTTACATAAAGCATAATCGCTTAAGATGGCCGAAGTTTTTAAATTTATCTTGGATGGTGTAATCTTAAAGTCTTTGTAGTCTAAATTTTCTAGCCTTGTAAATTCTAGCTTATCTATTCTTGCTAGCTTAGGCTTGTAATTTCTTAAATCTTTTATAAAAAGCTCAAGTTCCTTTTCCTCGCATGCAAGTATGATAACTACGCCTTTGCTGTCGTTATACACCTCGCCATTTAGCTTATGTTTTTTTGCTAAATTATAAACAAAGGGTCTAAAGCCAACCCCTTGAACTAGGCCGCAAAGCTCTATCTTAAACCCGCAAGGCAACATTGCTAAGTTTTATATCTCTTAAGTGTTTTATACAAAGCCTTGTTAAAGACCTGCTTTCAAACAAAGAACCGCTTATTATAGCTATCTTTACTTGTGCTTTTTGTCTTAATTCATCATAAGTATCTCTTAAAAAATAAGCCAAGCTTTCTATAAGCCCGTACGCTATGTCGTTTTTAGATACTCCTGCCAACATAAAACTCATCACAGAACGAACGGTTTTTATGTAATCAAAATCCTTAGAATTCTCTTTTAGCTTAAAATCTATCCTAACTCCGCGTTCCAATCTGCTAGTATCGCAAAGTTCTATAAGCTTTTTCGCAGCCTCATGCGTGTTAGTATCAAGCCCAAGCACCATACCAACTATGCCAAATAAAGAAAAAAAGTTGTTTTTAGCCTTGATATCTGCGTCTAAAACATCAAATTCTTTTTTAAAATTATTTAAAAGTCTTTTGCCTGTGTCATCTCTACACAGCTCTTGATAAAGCTCTTTAAAAGAACTTGGCAGGGAAAGATTTAGGATGTTTATCTCCTTATCTATCAGTAAAATGTCATCATGTTCCTTGCTAAGCTCTAGCACAAGAGCATCTTCTTTAAACGAGCTTAGTATGTATGAAAGCTTAGCCATGTTTTTATCATCTTTGCTAAGTATCAAATCTCTTGCTTTTGAGTTGATAAAGTCAAGGCCGCTTACAACAACAAGCCTTTTGCTCTCCTCAAAAACCTCAAAATCATCGGCAAAATGCTCAAGTTTTTGAAAGCTTAAAAATTTAATATCGTCTTTAAAAAGCTCAAGACCCAAGGCAAATAAAAATAAATTGTTAGCAAATTTAACAGGAAAAAAGGTACTTTTGGGTCCGTATTTTTGTCTAAAAGGTTGAGAAAATTTTAATCTTACAAGCGGTTTTTCAAGGCTTGCTAGGAGTTTTAAATTCTCATTAGAAGCCACAAAAGCTGTTTTTAAGGCCTTTACATCACTTGGCATTAAAAAATCATGTAAATTTTGATTATCAAAAATAGAAATTTTATAAAGTCCTAAATGATTTTTAATAAAAATACAAGCACCGCTTTTTAAGCTGCTTATGCTTTGCGTTAAAAGCTCTGTGAAATTTGATTTTTCTATCTTTTTATACTCTTTTTCATCAAAGGATAATAAATCATTTACAAAAACGCCCCATTCGTTGTCTAGCAAGTCTTGGTTTTGCCTGTAAGCCTCGCTATTTTTTTGCGTTAGAAAATCCATCTTAACAAAGTCTTTATCGCTTTCTTTGCTAGGCTCAAACTCGCCCTCAACAGCCTTAACATCAAAGCCTTGCAAAAATAAAGAATTTGCCATAAAATTAAAATTATCACAAAAGCTTGCTAACTCGGCCTCGCTAGCTCTTACCTTAAGCATTATATTATCAGCCTCTCTTTGCAAGCTGTATTCATAATCCTTAGCGTAGTATCTAAGCAAGTATTCAAAAAAATCATTATCACTCGTATAAGTAAAATCAAACTGTAAAAACAAAATCAACCCCTTAAAAATTTAGAATATAACAAAATTTAACTTAAGAAAAAGCAATAAAAGCCCTATCGTAACCTTGCAAATCTTTATAAAAAGTAGCTTTAAAACCATTTTGTTTTAAAATATCTTCTAAAATTTCTTTTTGATCATAGCCAAATTCACAGGCCAAACATTTAGCCTTTCTTTCTTTTGCAAAACTTATCAAATTGTGCAAGAACTCATAACCCTTATCGCCTCCTATTAAGGCTGAGCTTGGTTCATTTTTCACATAAGCATCAAGAGGATATGTACTTGCTATGTATGGCGGATTTGAAAAGATAAAATCATACTCACAGTTAAGCTTATCATAAGAGCTAAGCTTAAAATCAAGCAAATGCTCAACCTTATGAAGCTTGGCATTTTGCAAGGCCACATGTAAAGCCTTTTCATTTATGTCGCAAGCACTGATTTTTAAGGCAAGTTTTAAGGCTAGAACAATGCTTAAAACCCCGCTTCCAAAGCCAATTTCTAAGATATTTTTATAAGAATTTACGCAAAGTTCTTTAAGGCATAAATTTAACAAAATTTCGCTATCAAAGCGAGGTATTAACACACCTTCTTCTATCTTAAAATCAAGGCCATAAAATGAAACTTTATTAAAAATATACTCAAAGGCCAATTTATCCTTTAAAAATTTATCAAGACAAGTGCGATAAAAGCTTTCATCAAAGTCATAATCTAAATTTAAATACAACCAGGCCTTATCTTTGCTTAAGCATTCACAAAGTATAAAAACAAGCTCATTTTGCAAGCTTTTATCGTTTTTTTTAATCTCCTCTAAAGCGTCTTTAACTTTCATCTAAGGCTTTAATCCTATCGCTAATGCTTGGGTGGCTAAGATGAAAAAAGGTGTAAATTTTGCTATTTTTTACAAAGGCTTTATTTTCTTTTGCCAAGCAAATGAGTGCATTTTTCATATCATCCTTTGAGGTAAGTTTTGCTCCGTGCATATCAGCCTTAAATTCATTAAACCTGCTTAAGGCATTTAAAAAAGGAGACAAAATAAAGACTACAAGCTCTCCTAATATAAAAATAAGCGCAAAAACTCCAGCATTCACATCAAGCAAGGAACTTTGCTCGTAAAAAGCAAGCGGCAGGTGCGCAAAGATGAAAAAGATTGAAAAATAAATCAAGGCCGAAAGAGCTAGTAATTTCAGTATATCTTTATGCACGAAATGCCCAAGTTCGTGTCCTAAAACAGCCAATAATTCTTTAGTATTTAAGGCCTTTAATAAGGTATCAAAAAGCACAACCCTTTTGCTTTTAAACAAGCCTCCAAAATAAGCATTTAAACGCTTGTCCCTCTTGCTTGCGTCTATGCTGTAAATTCCATTTGAAGAAAATCCACATTTTTGCATAAGAGCTGAAATTTCAGCTAACAAACTCTCATCCTCTATCTTTTGCATTTTATTAAACATAGGAACTATGATGATAGGATAAATAACATTAGCAAGCAAGGCTACGAAAAAGGCTATCAAAAAGGCGTAAAACCACCAATATTCGCCCAAAAACTCATAACAATACAATAAAGCATAAAGCAGAGCAAAGCCTATGATAAGCAGCAAAACAAGTTGTTTTATAAAATCAAGCACAAAGGTTTTAACAGTGATATTTGAAAAGCCTTGTTTTTTATCCTTAAAAAAACTTGAGTATATACTTAAAGGCAAGGATAAAAAAGCACCTATCACAAAAAATGCTAGCAAAAATAAGGTATTTTCAAGTATGGAATTATCCTTTATAAAATACTGCTTTAAAAAGGCAAAACCAAAGCTAATCCAAGCTATGTTTATAAAAAAAGAATAAAGATTGGAAAAGATAGAAAATTTTTTATTCTCTATGGAAATTTCTATAGCTTCCTTGTAGTCTTTTTCGCTAAGTATAACAGCCTGTGTGTTTTTTTCTTTTTTTAAAAAAGATATTTCGCAAAAACTTATAAAAAGCAAAGCAAAGGTATAAAGTCCCAATATCACAATCAAACTCATAAAAGGTCCTTAAAATAAAATAAGCTAATTTTATAAAAAGAGCGTTAAAATTTAAGCAAGATTTGTATAAAATTTGAAAAATAAAGGAGAGGCTATGTTTAAGAAAAGCAATACAAAGCCAAGCATAAAAAGAGAAAAAATCGATATAAACGACTATATCTTAGATGACAGACTGTATGAATTTACCAAAAAAATCAAAGAAATAGCAAAGGATAAGGACAAAGCCTCTATCTTGGCTAAGCAATTTAGCGAACTAATAAAAGCTGATAAGAATTTCAAGTCCTAGTCTATCTTTTGCAAGACTTCAAAATACTCTTCCTCTAGCCTAGCCACTTCATCTTGTAGCTTTTGAAGCTCATTATAGCTTTCTTGCAAATTTACATTCTCATAATTTTGAGGATTATACAAAAGCTCGTTTAAGTCCTTTATCTTGCTTTCTAAGTCCTTAATTAGCTCTGGGTTTTGATTTAAAATCAAATTTTCTTTATAGCTTAATTTTACATTATTTTTTTGCTTGAAATTTTGCTCTGAGCTATCTTTTACATATTCCTTTAGCTCGGCAAAATCAAGCTCATTTTCTAGATACTGCGTGTAAGATGTGTGATAAATTTCTATACGCTCGTTTTCAAAGGCATAAAGCTTTGTAGCTATTTTATCTACAAAATACCTATCGTGAGACACAAGCAAGATAGCGCCTTCATAAGATATAAGATAATCTTCTAAAATATTTATAGTGGCTATATCTAAGTCATTTGTTGGTTCATCAAGCACCAAAATGTCATAAACTTGCGAAAAAAGCAAGGCTAGTGCTAGTCTGGTCTTTTCTCCGCCACTTAAAAATCCTATCTTTTGTTCTAAAAATTCCTTAGGAAATAAAAATTTTTTCAAATAACCATAAACATGCATGTTTTTTCCGTTGATATTAACAGTATCGCCGCCATTTGGACAAAAAAGCTCAAGTATGCTTAGTTTAGGGTCTAAATTTCTTTTGCTTTGCTCAAAATACGCTATCTTAAAATCGCCCCTCTTAAGCTCTCCTGTGTCTAAATTCAACTCGCCCATTAAAATTTTTAAAAAGCTTGACTTGCCGCAGCCGTTTTTACCAACTACTGCTATTCTTTCTCCTTGTAAAATTCTCGTGCTAAAGTCTTTAAAAAGCACTTTATTTGCTATGTTTTTGGAAGCGTTTTTAAGCTCGAAAAGCATTTTTTTGCGGTTTGTATCAGGCCTTTCTTTGTAACTGTTATTGGCTCTCATTAGCTCCACTTTTAGCTGAGATATTTTAGCCGGGTTAGTTTTTAGCTCTTGACGCATTTTTAATAACCGTTCTTTCCTGCCCTCATTCCTCTTTAATCTTGCTTTTACGCCTCTGCTTAGCCACTCTTCTTCCCTTTTTAAAAGCTTGAGCATATTTTCGTGAGCCTTATTTAAAGCGGCTAAAATTTGAAGCTTTTTCGAAAGATAAAGGCTGTAATTTCCATCAAAAAAGCTAAGTTTGCCCTGCTCTAACTCAAGGCAAGCAGAGGCGATTTTATCTATAAAATACCTATCGTGAGATATGAAAAGAATGCAAGATTTGCTTTTTTTAAGCATTTCTTCTAAAAAGGCACTCATATACACATCTAGGTGATTTGTCGGCTCATCAAGCAGCATAATATCTGGCTTTTTAAGCAAGATAGCACACAAAGCAAGTCTTCTTAGCTCGCCCCCGCTCAAAGAGCCTAAAGCGTCATTTGCCCGATCATAAAGCTTAAATTCTTGCAAAATTCTTTTTATCTTGTATTCTATATCCCAGGCTTCCTTGCTTTCTAAAAAGTCGCTTAATATTTGCAATTCTTTTAGCAAGCTTGTATCATTTTCTTTTTTTGAAAGCTCTAAATTTAGGCTTTTGTATTCTTTTAAGGCTTGAAAAATATCGTCTAAATAAAGCCTTAAAGCCTCCTGCACGCTTAAATTTAAATCAAAATTTATATCCTGAGTAAGCATGGCAATGCTGGCTGTGTTTTTTATATTGATAGAGCCAAAATCCAAGGCCAAGCTTCCATAAATAGCCTTTAAAAGCGTGGATTTTCCCTCGCCATTTTTGCCTATGATAGCTACCTTATCTCCTTCATTAAGGCTTAAACTCACATTATCTAAGACTGTTTTATTAGCAAATTTTTTGCTTGCATTTATAACTTGAACCAAGGACATAGCTTCTCCTAAAGCCTAAATGAAAACTCGCTAAATTCGCCTAATTTGCTTGAAATTTGCAAATGTGAGCCGTGCAAAAGTAAAATTTTTTTAACCAAAAAAAGACCTATACCGAAGGAGTTTTCACTGCTGCTATCAATCTTATAGAATTTCTTGCTAACTAATTTTATATGCTCTTTTGCGATACCTATGCCAAAGTCTTTTACTATAAGTTCCTTATCTTTGACCGTTAAAATGACTTCTTTTTTGCTGTATTTTAAAGCATTGTTTAGCAAATTTATTATCACCTGTTCTATTAAAAACACATCAGCATCTACATAGGAGCTTTGACCTTGCAAGATGACTCTGTTAAAATTATGCTCTTGTATGATATTTTTGCAAAGCTCATACAAATCAAATTCAAGCCTTTGTATTTCTTTTGACTTTAAGTTAAAGACTAAATTTAGCTTTGAGCTTAGCATATTGATTTTTTGACATTGTTTTCTTATCTTATCTAGCAAGGCCTTGTTTTTAATCTTTTCATTTTCTAAGATATCAAGGCTTAAATTTATAACAGATAAAGGATTTTTAAGCTCGTGGGATATGGCTGAGATGATATTTAAAAACTGCATGTTTTTTATATTTATTTTTTTGTATTGCTTTTTATTTTCCTTTTGTTTTTTTGCAAATTCATACTTGGCACCGTAAAGCGCGCTATTTAGCTCGTTTAATTCTGCAAAAACTGTGTTTTGCAGCCCATTTGTATTTTTTTTATCTATATTTTTTAAAAAAGAAACGCTGTTTTTAAAAAACGCCCTAAATTTATAAAAAAAGTAAAAGGCAAAAAATAAACAAAACAAAAGCAAACAAAAAGATAGGGAAGAAAAAAGTAAGTGATTATCATAAAATAACATCAAGAAATTTAAGACAAAAAAGGCTACAAAAAACAAAGCTAAGATAAGAAAAAAATACTTAAATTTAAGTTCTAGCATAGCTTGTAGCCAACGCCCCTTATGCTGTGTATTTGTTCTTTTAAGACCTTAAATTTATTTCTAAGTCTTGTAATAGCAATATTTATACTTTTATCATTTGTAAACTCATCAAGCCATACATTTTCACTTAAAAACTGCCTAGTTAAAAGCACATTTTTGTTCTCGAAAAAACACTTTAACAATTCAAATTCTAAATTTGAGACTTTTACTTCTTGATTATCCTCAAAACACTGCCTATTTTCAATGTCAAGCAGGATGTTTTTAAAAGATATCTTTGAATTTTGTCTTTTGCTTCGCTTAAGCAAGGCTTTCATACGCAACAAAAGCTCATCAAAATCAAAGGGCTTGCACACATAATCATCGCAACCGCTCTCAAAACCCTCTAAAATGTCTCTTTTCAAAGCCTTTGCTGTTAAAAATATCACGGGTTCGTTATAAGCTTCTTCCCTTAAGCTTTTTACGAAATTTAGGGCATCTTCGCCGCAAATATTTCTATCAAGTATCAATAAATCTATCTCATTTTCATCAAGACAAGTTTTTACGCAGTCTAAATTTAAAAAAGAATGCACCTCATAAGATAGCGACTTAAACCTCAAAGTAAGCAGCTCATTTAAGTCGCTATCATCCTCTACTAATAAAATTCTCATCACAACTCTGCATACTTAGCGAAAGAACAAGCCTCTAAGTCGTTAATCTGCTCAAGGAGCTTATCATCAGCCTTTTCATCTATAAGTATAACGGCCAAGGCGTATCCGTAGCCGTCTCTACCTAGTCTAAAATCAGCTATGTTGATATGGTTTTTCGCCAAAATTCCACTAATATCGGCTATGAAACCTGGTATATCTTGATTTTTAGTTATAATCATCTTGCCTTTAGGCTTAAAATCAGTTCTAAAGCCGTTTAAATCAATAATCCTTAACTCGCTCTCGCCAAAAACAGTTCCTGAAATACTAAAACTAGAATTTTGAGTTAGAATTCTCACGGTTAGTTTGTTATTGTAGCCACTACTTGTTGGTAAGACTTTGTATTCTAAGTCTATATCTTTATCTTTGGCCACAAAATCAACATTTATATAATTTATGCTATCTCCTAAAATTCGTCTAAGTGCAGAAACAGCAGCGAAATTTAGCATAGAATGCGCATGCTGAGAGATAGCTCCCTCAGCCTCCAAACTTACAGCCTTGATAACATCTTTATTTTCAACTTGCGAACAAAGATAAGCCATCTTAGATACAAGCTCAACATAAGGCAAGGCAAAGTCCGGCAAATCCTCTGTTTTCACCGGCAAATTCAAGGCATTTGGATATGAAATTTCCCTAGCAGCACTTAGCGCTTGTTCACAGGCTTGTATGGCTATGTTTGTTTGGCTTTCAACAGTATTTGCACCAAGGTGAGCACTTACAGAGATGTTTTCGCATTCTAACAATGGATGATTTGTGGCTGGTTCTTTGGAAAAAACATCTATGCCAAGCCAAGCTATTTTATTGCTTTGCAAAGCGTTGTATAAGGCATCTTCCACATAAAGCCCTCCTCTAGCACAGTTAATTAGCCTCACTCCGTCTTTCATCTTGGCTATTTCTTTTTCTCCTATCATGGCGTTGGTTTCTTTTGTTTTTGGAGTGTGTATGGTGATAAAATCGCTTTTAGTGAGCACATCATCCAAATTTTGAGTGTATTGCATATCCAAATCCACAGCCTTAGAAGCTGGTATATAAGGGTCGTACACCAAAATATTCATACCAAAGGATTTTGCTCTTATAGCCACCCTAGAGCCTATGTGCCCAAAGCCTATAACGCCCAAGGTCTTGCCCTTAAGCTCTACCCCGTACCATTTTTCTCTATCCCACTTTCTTTCTTGTTTTAGCTGATTATGTGAATTTACAAAAGACCTTGCAGAGGTTAAAAGGTGCGTCATGGTAAGTTCAACGGCTGCTATTGTGTTTGCAGTTGGAACATTCATAACTATAACGCCCTTTTTGGAGGCATAAGCTATATCAACATTATCAACGCCAACACCAGCACGAACAACAGCTTTTAAATTCTTAGCCGCATCTAAAAATTTCTCATCAACATCAGTAGAACTCCTAGTGATAGCTATATCCACATCTGCTAGCATCGTAAGCAATTTATCTTTTGGAATTTTAGCAGCCTCAATCAACTCAACATCATTAGCATTTCTTAATATATCAACGCCAATATCTAAAATCGCGTCACAAACGATAATTTTTTTCAAAGCCAAATCTCCTTTACTTGCGTATTTATATTATAAACAGTTAAAGCCTTTTGTATAGCCTCTAAGATAAGTTTGTTATCAGTATCTAAGAATATCTCGGTTTCATCCTTACTTCTAGTAAGAGAATACTTAACATCAAATGAATTTAGTGTTTGTTTTAAGCAGAATACAGAATAAATGTCGTTTTTATCTATGATAAGTTGATAAAATTTGCTCTTAGGTTGCAAAGCGGTAGTATCTACATCAAAAACCATAGAAAAATTCTCAACGGCCGGGGAATAATTCTTGGTTTTTATACTTAAAAATCTATCTTGCCAAGCCTTAGAATTTTGAGAAACAGGCTCAGCAAGTTCTGTGTCATTATCGTCAAAGATAGACTGAGATATAGGCAACTTGTCTGTTTGAGTAGCAAAAAACACATAAAAAACAACAGCGACAAGGGCTACGAAAAAAACAAATAAAACAGAGAAAAAAATATACCTTTTCATACTACTAAGACAGTTGTTCTTTTATGATGTCTCCCAAAGTTATCTTTTCTGTATTGTTAATCTCGTTTAAAACTTCTCTTTCTTTGATTTTATTCAAATTTCTAACACTAAGTCTTATACGATTTTTCTTTTCATCTATCAAAGATATGGCAGCTTCTATCTCATCACCAACTTTTAAATTTTCAAGATCTTTAGAGCTTATGTCATCTTTATGTATGAGCGCATCCACATTTTCATCCAATTCAACAAATACGCCAAAATCTTTTATATCTTTTATCTTGCCCTTAACTATATCTCCGTTCTTATGCTTTTTCGAATAAGAGTGTATAGGGCTTTGCACTAGCTCTTTCACACTTAGAGATACCTTTTGATTTTGCGGGTCTATCTTGATAATCTTTACCTCAAGCTCATCGCCAACCTTGTATAAATCCTTGCATTTTGTTTCCCTCTCCCAAGAGCAATCATCATTGTGTAGCAAGGCTTCTATACTTGCGATTTTAACAAAAGCGCCAAAATTTGTAATAGAAGTAACAAGACCTTTTACAACATCTCCAACCTTATAAGTCTTTAAAAACTCATCAAAAGGTTTTAGCAGTAAATTCCTCAAAGAAACTCTAAGCCTTTTTTGCTCAGCGTCTATTTCTATAACCTCTACATTTATATCATCACCCTTGTTTATATAATCTTTTGGGTGCTTGATATTTTTATCCCAAGAAATTTCACTTATATGCAAAAAGCCTTCTATGTCGTTACCAAGGTCAACAAAGGCTCCGTAAGGTTCGATATTAGAAACAGTAACTTTGATAGTATCGCCCACTTCCAAGCCATCTTTTATCTCATTCCAAGGATCTGGCATAGCAGCCTTTATGGACAATGAAAGATGTTTTTTGTCTTTATCATAACCTATGGCTTTAACTAGGACTTTATCGCCTTCGTTGTAGTGCATGCTAGGATTTACATGGCCTTTGTATGAAATTTCACTATAATGAACCAAGCCATCTATTCCGCCAACATCTACAAACATACCATAAGAGGTTATTTTCTTTACTATTCCTTCTATGGTCTTATCAGCTTCCATTATGCCTTTTACTAATTCTCTTTTCTTTTTTCTTTCCTCTTCTGAAACTTTCTTTCGCGAAACAACTATGCTGCATTCATCTTTATCTATCTTTATAATCTTAACTTTTAATTTTTTTTGCTTGAAGTTTTTATTATCTTTTATGCTTATATACTGTGAGCGAGGTAGAAAAAATTCAACACCGTTAGAATCTATAGCCACATAGCCGCCGGCATTTTTTGAGATTATCTCAACTTCTATTATATTTTCTTTATCTTCATCTTTAAAGTTATTTATAAATTCCTCTATCTTAGCCTTTCTTAAAGCTTTTTGGTAAGAAATTTTTGACTTAGAGCCTCTGTTTCCAAGCAAGGCCACTCTTATCGTATCCCCTTTTTTAAAGATAAGATTTCCATCAACTTGTATTTCACTTATAGGTAAGGTAGCCTCCTCTTTTTCCCCTATATCTACGCAAACTTCGCCTATGTCCTCTCTTATATCAACAATGACACCGTCTATAATCGAGCCCTTACTTTGTCTGTTATCATGCTCTTCAAGCAAAGACTGAAAATCGTCTTCTTGATAATCTTCTAAATCCATTATATCTTTCTTAGAATGAGCCACACTTACTCCCTTTTTTTATACTTAAAAAGTAGCTTTGATTTTATCTTACTTTTTCTTTAATTATAGTTAAATTTTCATATTTTTTCTATTTTTTCAATAACCTTATTAATTATCCAATCAGGCGTGCTAGCACCCGCACTAACACCGCAATGTTTTTTGCCTTCAAACCATTCTTTTTTAAGTTCTTTTTCATTCTCAATCAAATAGCTATCCTCGCAGTTATTTTTAGCTATCAAAAACAACTGCTTTGTATTTGATGAATTTTTACCGCCAACAACTATAACCACATCGCTTCTTTTTGAAAGCTCCTCTATGGCTTCTTGATTTTTAAAAGTTGCATCGCAAATTGTATTAAAAACCCTTACTTCCTTTACCCTAAGCATTAAGTAATTAGCAATTTGCATAAATTTTTGCACCTTTTTAGTGGTTTGGCTTACAAGTGCTATCTTGTTAGGAAGCTTGACATTATCAAGTTCCTTTTCATCTAAAATCACATAAGATTTTGTGCTAACATAGCTCTTAACCCCCTTTACTTCGGGGTGATTTTCATCTCCAAAGATAACTACCTCATATCCTTCCTTGCTAACAGTCTCGCAGATATTTTGAGGCTTTTTAACAAAGGGACAAGTTGCGTCATAAATTTCGATATCCTTTTGCTTTAGCTCCTGCAAATCCTGCTTTGTTATGCCATGAGTTCTTATGATAGCTTTTTTCTCGTCTTTTAATTCGTGTATGTTTTCTAGGGTTTTTACATTAAAATTTACATTAAGTCTATTTATTTCCTCATTATTGTGTATGAGCGGTCCTATTGTAGCTGCGTCTCGTATCTTTTCTGCTTTTTTGATAGCTTGTTTCACGCCAAAACAAAAGCCGTAATCCTTAGCCAACTCAATCTTCAACTCTAGCCCCCAAAGACATTAAAATATCCTTAAAATTTGGAAAAGAGGTGTTGATACAGTCACAGTCTGTAATACTCATACCTGATTTAAGTCCTAAAATAGCCATACTCATAGCTATTCTATGATCTCCAAAGCTATCCACTTCAGAAAATTTAGCCTCAGAGCCAATTATCTCAAAACCGTCATCTAATTCCTTAGCCTCGATACCGCATTTTCTAAGATTGCTAACCATAGCCTTAATCCTATCGCTTTCTTTAACCCTAAGTTCCTTAGCATTTCTTAAAACACTCCTACCCTTAGCACAAGCAAAAGCAACAGCAAGAGCTGGAGCTTCATCTATAAGCCAAGATATATTTTCACTAAGTTCAACAGCCTGTAAAGTAGAGCTTTGAACATGAATTTCGCCAATATCCTCATAAGAGCTGCTAGTCTTTTTAAAGCTTATCTTAGCACCCATTTTTTCAAGCACTTTATAAGCTTGTATTCTAGTTTTATTAAGCAAGACATTTTTAATTACTATCTTAGAATTAGGACATATGCTAGCAGCAAGAGCAAAATAAAACGCCGAGGATGGGTCATTTGCTATGCTTATATCAAGTGGCTTTAAAGGTTTTTGAAGTGGGTTTATCTCTATGCTTAGCTCATTATCTGAAGTTGTGATAGGCGCATTCATGGCTTTTAGCATGTTTTCGCTATGATTTCTACTAAGTTTGCTTTCAGAAAAAAAGCACTTATCCTTCGCTTTTAAAGCAGCTAAAATGAGAGCTGTTTTTACCTGAGCTGATGAAATCTCACTTTCGTACGAAAAAGCTTCTAGCTTCGAATTTCCTTCTATGCAAATGGGGGCTAAATTTGCATTATCTCTTCCGTAAATTTTAGCTCCTATTTTACACAAGGGCGTTGAAATTCTTTTCATAGGTCTATTGTTTAGATATTTATCGCCACTCAACACAAAAAATCCATCAACAGCACTTAAAAAGCCCATCATTAAACGCATTGCCGTGCCGGAATTCCCGCACTCAAGAATGGAATTTGGGGATACAATTTTTGAAGGCGGTTTTATGCTAACATTTGATTTCTCTAAAGAAACAGTAGCACCCAAAGACCTTAAAATTTGAAGAGTGTTTAAGGTGTCTTCGGCTAAAAGATAATTTTTAGCAAAGCTTTCTTTCTCGCAAAGCATAGAAAAGATAGCAAAACGGTGGCTTATGCTCTTGTCTGCTGCTATATGCTCTAAGTCCTTATCAAAAGCTTGTATTGGATAAATTCTCATCTTAAGTCCAAATTTAAATTATCTTTTAAAGAAGTGATAATCCTATCCATAACAACTGCAACTTCGCTATCCTCAAGCGTTTTATCTAAATTTTGAAAAGTGAAATTTATAGTCAGGCTATAAAACTCTTTTAAGCTTTCATCATGATATAAATCAATTAGCCTAAAATCACTTAAAATGTCTATTTTTAAATCCTGTATGCAGTTTTTTATCCTCTCATAGCCAAAATCCTTTGGAACTAGCAAGCTTATATCCCTGCTAATTGCAGGAAATTTAGAATAAGGCTTAGCAATCTTTTCCTCATCTTTTAAAGCAGATAAATCAAGTTCGCACACATAGGTTTTTAAAAGCGATCTTTTATCTTCTATCTTTATATGAAGCCTGCCTATAAAGCCTATTTTGACATTGTTTTTATACACGAAAGCTTGTTCGTATGGGCTTAAAAAACCAAAAGATGAAAGCTTTAAGTCAAAATTTCCAATTATATTTTGTATATCTGTTAAAAAGGTGTAAAAGTCTATCAAATCAGGCTTTGCCTTATTTGAAATTTTAGCTTCCTCCTTATAGCCAGAACTTAAAAAAGCTATTTTGCTAAATTCATTGGCATGAGCATCAAAGCTTGAACCACTCTCAAAAAGCTTTATACTCTTTTTGGAATTGCTAGTATTATACGAAGCAGAATGAAGCAGGTGGTTGATTAAGGTTGTTCTTAAGGAATTTAATTCCTTTGTGATAGGATTTACAAGCTCAAGCTTAACGGTTTCAAAACCAAGCTCCTCAAGCTCTTCTTTGCTATCTAAGACATAATGAACTGTCTCAAAATAGCCATTATGAACCGCTTTTTGTCTAAGAGAAAGAAGCTTTTTGTAAGTTTTGTAGGTGTTGTTGATATTAATTTTTTCAGCAAATTCTAAAGGCTTTGACTTGATGTTATTAATGCCTATCATACGCATAATTTCTTCGCAAATATCAGCTAAATTTTTAATATCATGATGTCTATAATAAGGCACTTTCACGCTAAATGAATGCCCCTCAGCAGAAAGAACCATCTCAAAACCAAGTCTTTTAAGTATATTTACTATGTCGTTTTTGTCTATATCGCTTCCTATAAGCTTGTTAATCTTTTCTATGTTAATTTTAATCTCTGTTTGCTCCTTGCTAAAAGGAATATGCTGAGATGAAGTATATATGTAGAAATCAGGACACTTAGACATAACTGAGAGCAAGTATTTCACACCAAGGTCTAAATCCGTTTCAGAACCCCTGAAGCTCCTATATAACATATCGTTATCGTGATTTTTATAGTAATTTTTAGCATTTGAAATCACATCAGGAAAGGAATACTGTGCCTCTATGATAATCATACTCGTATCATCAGTGATTTTTGCAAAGGATTCTTGAGAAATTCCCGCAACGCTAATTACTTTATCTTTGCAAGAAATCACGGTCTCTCCGTGCTCTTGCTTAGAAATTTTTAAGCTTATTTCCTCATCATTAGGCTCTAAGGCTTTAAAATCATAAGCATTAAATATAACTCCAACCGAGTGTGTGGCATAAGCTAGGTAATTTAGCACAACATTATCTTTTAAGGCATTAATGGTGGCTAATCTTAACTTTAGCAGCAAGCTAAGCTCGATTTTACCTTTAAGTTCTACAACTCTAAAATTAAAAATACTATTTAAATCCTTATCAGAACTTAGTCTTAACACCCTGCCTATACCTATGGTATTATCAGGTTCTGTAAATTTAACTTTTTTAATATTTTCATTGAAAAACACAGCCAAATCTCTTGCTATGCCATAAATGCTAAGGCAGTCTCCTCTATTTGGCGTAAGTTCAACTTCCAAGAAATCATCATTAAAGATAGCATAGCTGTTTAATTCCTTGCCTAACTCAAGCTCACCTATGCTATCATCAAGAACCATAATGCCGTCATTTATCTTTGCAAGATTAAGTTCAGTACTTGAGCAAATCATACCCTCAGAAACAACGCCTCTTATCTTGGTTCTTTTAATGCAAATATCTCCTATCATGGCACCTTCTAAGGCCACTGCTACGAACTGCCCTTCATCTACATTAGAAGCGCCACATATGATTTGCAAATCCCTATCGCCTATATCAACCTTGCAAATATTTAATTTATCTGAATTCTCATGCTTAATCTTTTCTTTGACAAAACCAACAACGACTTTATCGGCAACCCTTAAGCTTCTAGCACTATCCACTTCTATGCCTATTGAATTTAGGGCATTTGTTATATCATTTAAGTCTTTATTTTCAAGTTCTATAAATTCATTTAACCAAGTTCTAGTAAGTATCATCTAAACTGCTCCAACAACCTTAAATCACCCTCATACATTGATCTTAAATCAGGAATTTTATGCAAAAGCATAGCAAATCTTTCTATGCCAAGTCCAAAGGCGTATCCACTCACATTTTCATAAGAAACAAAGTTAAAAACATTGCTATCAACAACCCCACAACCAAGCACTTCCAGCCAACCCGTATGCTTACAAACCCTACATCCACTACCCTTGCAAAAAACACAGGATATATCTACTTCAGCCGAAGGTTCTGTAAATGGGAAAAAGCTTGGTCTAAAACGAATTTTAACATCGCCAAAGATGTATATTAAAAATTCCTCTAACAAGCTCTTTAAATTCGCAAAACTAACTCTATCGCCATCCTCGACAACAAGACCTTCTATCTGATGAAACATAGGAGTGTGCGTTATGTCAAAGTCCCTTCTAAATACAGCACCAGGAGCTATAATTCTAATCGGTGGTTTTTGTTTTAACATGGTTCGTATTTGAACAGGCGATGTGTGTGTTCTTAGCAAATTCTTGTTTTTAAAATAAAAAGTATCTTGCATATCTCTAGCTGGATGAGAACTAGGCAAATTTAAGGCTTCAAAATTATGAAAATCATCCTCTATCAAAGGGCCGCTTTCTATACTGAAATTTAAATTCACAAAATAATTTATTATCTTATCCATAGTTTGCATAAGCGGATGAAAAGCAGCTGTCTTAGCCCTATCATCAAAATAAGCAAAATTAAACACATTTTCTTGCATTTTAAGCTCTAGTTCTTTTTCTTGCAAGAGCTGGGCTTTTTCGTTGTAGTATTTATTAAATTCGTCTTTTTCTTTGTTTAGATTAGCAGCTGTCTTTTTTTTACTATCCTCATCTAAATTCTTAAGCTCTGCAAATTTGCGACTTAAAGAACCATTTTTACCTAAAACACTAATCCTTAGCTCCTCAAGCTCTTGCATACTAGCACAAGCTTGAATTTGATTTATAATATTTTTTTGCATATATTTTGATTTACCCCTTTGTTGATGTCGTGTTATTTTAGTGATAATTTATTTAATTAAGCTTAAAATTTAAATATTAAGACTTATCAAGTATAATATCTGTGAAAATGCCTTAAGGAAATAAAATGAGAGAAAAAACAGTATTTGAACTTATAATTGAAGGTAAAATTCCATCGACTAAAGTGCTAGAAAGTGAGGATTTTTTAGCTTTTAATGATATAAACCCTAAAGCGAAAATTCATATTTTAATAATTCCTAAAAAACACTTCAAAGACTTTCAGGAAGTAGATGCAAACACTATGGCTAAGATGACTGATTTTATACACGAGGTGGCAAGGTTGGTTGAAGCCGATAAAAACGGCTATAAGCTTCTTACAAATTGCGGTAAAAACGCAGGGCAAGAGGTGTTTCACCTGCATTTTCACTTATTATCTGGTTTTTAGCTAGATTTTAAAAAATTTTCTAAAAGTTCAATTTGCTTTTCTACGCTCTTTATAGAGCTAGAGCCCTCGCTTTGCTTTAAATTTAGTGAGTTTTCAAAGGATAGTAATGAATTTGCTTCCTCGTCAAAATTCTCATCATAGTCTTTTAAATTTTTTATTTCGCATATATCAATGCCTTCTTTTTCAGCCTTAGCAACTATCTTGCCAACGATAAAATGTGCCTGTCTAAATGGAAGTTGTTTTTTTCTAACCAAATAATCAGCCAAATCAGTAGCAAGCAAGTGCCCTTTTTGACAAGCTTTTAGCATATTTTCCTTATTTATTTTTAGCTCTTTTAGCATAGCATTTAAAATCTCTAAGGAAGCAAGTGCAGTATTTACGCTATCAAAAAGTCCTTCTTTGTCCTCTTGCATATCTTTGTTATAAGCAAGTGGCAGGGCTTTCATCGTGGTTAATAAGGATATTAAATTCCCATAAACCCTGCCTGTTTTACCTCTAATAAGCTCACAAACATCGGGATTTTTCTTTTGAGGCATTATGGATGAGCCTGTAGAAAAGGAATCGCTTATGCTTATAAAGCTAAATTCAGAGCTTGAAAAAAGTATAAGCTCTTCACAAAGTCTTGATGTGTGTGTAAAAATTACAGCTATGTCATAAAGCAAATCAAGAGCAAAATCCCTATCACTAACTGCGTCCATAGCATTTGGCATAGGCTCTTTAAAAGAAAGCAAAGTAGCAGAAAGCTTTCTATTTGTTTTATAACTAGTTCCAGCTAAGGCACAAGCTCCAAGAGGCGAATAATTGGCTAAATCATAAGAGGCTTTTAATCTTTTAATATCTCTTAAAAACATAAAGCCATAAGCTAGGATATAAAAAGAAAAGCTTACCACCTGTGCGTGTTGTAGGTGAGTAAAGCTTGGCATTATGCTTGTTTTATGCTCTTTTGCAAGGCTTAAGATAGTTTTTATAAGCTCTTTTAAAAGGCTTTGAATTTTTAAATTTGAGCTCTTTGCAAAGAGCTTAAAATCAGTAGCTACTTGGTCATTTCTACTTCTTGCTGTGTGAAGTTTGCCACCTATTTCAGCACCTATTAAAGCGGAAAGTCTTTTTTCTATAGCCATATGTATGTCTTCATCTCTTATATCGAAGATGAAGTTTTTATTTTCTATCTCTTCTTGAATTTCTTTTAAGCCTTTTTCTATAGCCTTAAACTCATCCTTGCTTAGAATTTCACATTCACAAAGCATTTGTGCGTGGGCTAAGGAGCCTTTTATATCCTCTTTAAAAAGATCTTTATCTACATTTAAGGAGGCGTTAAATTCCTCTAAAAGCTTAGAGCTAAAGCCCTCAAACCTACCTGACCACATCTCATTTTTCAAAGCTTAGGTCCTAGTTCTTTGTATAATTCGCCCTCTTTTACATCCTCATAACGAGAGAAATTTTTTATAAATCTTTGTGCTAATTCAGCCCTAGTTTTTATAAAATCCTCCTTATCCTCCCAAGTATTTATAGGATTTAAAAGCTTTGTTTCTACGCCTTTTAGCTCCTTTGGTATGGCTATGTTAAAGACATCGTAGTTTTCAAATTCGCACTCATTTATGCTTCCGTCAAGTATGGCATTTACACAAGCTCTTGTTGCCTTTATGCTCATTCTTTTACCAACTCCGTACCTACCGCCGCTCCAGCCGGTATTTACTAGATATACATTTACGCCGTGTTTTTTTATCTTTTCTCCTAAAAGCCTTGCATAAACCGTTGGATGTAAGGTCATAAAAGGCTCTCCAAAACAAGCCGAAAAAGTAGCTTGAGGCTCTGTTACACCTCTTTCTGTGCCAGCTACTCTAGCTGTGTAGCCACTTAGAAAATAATACATTGCCTGTTCTTCGCTTAACTTAGAAACAGGGGGCAAAACCCCAAAGGCATCGGCTGTTAAAAAGATGATATTTTTTGGGTGATTACCTCTTAAGCTTTTTTCGTGATTTTTTATATGCTCTATTGGGTAAGAAACTCTGGTATTTTCGGTCTTAGAACTATCAGAAAAATCAACACTTTTATCAGCTCTTAAAACTACATTTTCCAAAAGGGCATTTCTTTTTATAGCGGCGTAAATTTCAGGCTCTGATTTTGGGTCTAAATTTATGCACTTAGCATAACAACCACCCTCGAAATTAAATACTCCCTCATCATCCCAGCCATGCTCATCATCACCTATCAATTTTCTATCAGGATCGGTTGAAAGAGTGGTTTTTCCTGTACCACTAAGTCCAAAGAAAAGGGCAGTGTCTCCGTCTTTTCCTATGTTTGCACTGCAGTGCATAGGAAGCTTGTTTTCAAGAGGCAGCCAGTAATTCATCATAGAAAATATGCCTTTTTTCATCTCTCCACCATACCAAGTACCGCCTATAACAGCTATATTTTCCTCTACATTAAAGATAATAAAAACTTCAGAATTTAAGCCATCTTTTTCATAGTCTTTGTTTACGCACTTGCAAGCATTATAAACCACAAAGTCTTCTTTGAAATTCTTAAGCTCATCATCACTTGGTCTTATAAACATATTTTTAACAAAATGTGCTTGCCAAGCTACTTGGGTTACAAATCTAATTGATTTTCTACTATTTAAGGAAGAGCCGCAGTAAACATCCTGTACGTATATGTCGCTAGAACTTAACTGCTCTTGTGCTAGTTTTAAAAGTTTATCAAATGTTTCTTTTGTTATAGGGCGATTTAGTTTTCCCCAAGCTATATATTTTGCAGATGGGTCAGATTTTACAAAATACTTATCCTTAGGGCTTCTACCTGTAAAAATTCCTGTATCAACGCTAAAAGTTCCATTAGCACTTAACTCGCCCTCTTTATTTTTAAGCTCATGTTCAAATAATTCATCATAAGACAGGTTATGATAAACATTTTTCACATCCTTTAAGCCTAATTTTTCAAAATCAATCATTTGCTTTCCTTTATCAAAGCCACAGCCTGTCCCTCGCTAACAGACTCGCCTGTTTTTACTAAAATTTCATCTATAATGCCAGACTTAGTAGCATTTACTTCTATTTCCATTTTCATAGCCTCTAAAACCATTATCGCTTGTCCTTCTTTTACCTCGTCCCCTGCTTGAGCATAAATTTTAAAGACATTTCCAGATATGCTAGCCTTTATAGCATTTTCATTATCATCATTTACAGCTTCTTTTATGGTGTGTTTATCTACATTTTTTATATTAACATCGTTATCAAAGCCATCGTGAAGTTCCACGTGGTATTTGTTACCATTTACAGAGACTGTGAATTTATTTCCGTCTGTGCTTTGATGAGGCTTTGGCATTTGTGAAATTTTTCTTACATTTACCTTAGCTTCTCCTTTTAAAAAGGCAATTCCTTTTTCCTTACAAGCTGCGGCTATAAAGATATTTTCCTCGCTACACTCAATGCCCTCTTTTTCAAGCAAGGACCTTGTGTAGGCTATGCTTTTAGTTTCGTCTTTATTTGCTATGCTTATGGCACTTTGCGTGGTTGGCTCTAAGTTTAATTGCTTTGCTGCTAATTCAACTACCTTGCTATCAGGTTTTACAGGAGTTTTTCCAAAATAGCCTAGCACCATTTTTCCGTATCCATCGGCTATTTTTTGCCAAGGACCAAACATTACATTATTAAAGGCTTGTTGGAAATAAAACTGAGATACAGGGGTTACCGAGGTTCCAAAACCCCCTTTTTCAACCACCTCACGCATAGCCTTTATAACCTCTGGGAATTTATCTAAGATATTATTATCCCTCATCATCTGTGTATTTGCAGTTAAAGCACCACCAGGCATTGGCGAAAATGGTATCAAAGGACTTACCATAGTAGCCTCAGGTGGCATAAAATAATCCTTAAGACAGTCTTTTAAGACTTCTTCGTATTTTAAAATTTTTTCTAAGTCAAAACCAAAATCATAATCCTCGCCCTTAAGTGCGTGCATCATAGTTAAAATATCAGGTTGGGATGTACCACCGCTAACAGGAGCTGCTGCTAAGTCTATGCCGTCAGCTCCTGCTTCTAAGGCAGCCTTGTAACAAGCTACGCTAACTCCGGCTGTTTCGTGTGTGTGAAGTCTTATGTGAGTATTTTCAGGCAGGAGTTTTCTAGCCATTTTTATGGTTTCATAAATTTTGTTTGGACTTGAGGTTCCGCTAGCGTCCTTAAAGCATATACTATCAAAAGGAAGATTTGAATCTAAAATGTCTCTTAAACTTTTTTCATAAAAGGCCACATCGTGAGCTCCCACACAGCCCGGTGGTAAATCCATAAGAGTAACTGTTACCTCGTGTTTTAAGCCGTATTTTACTATACATTCAGCACTAAATTTTAAATTTTCTACATCATTTAATGCGTCAAAATTTCTTATAGTTGTAGTTCCGTGTTTAGCGAATAATTTTGCGTGTAAGTCTATTATCTCTTCGCTACCTGTATCAAGGGTTACGGTATTTACTCCTCTTGCTAGAGTTTGTAAATTTGCTTCCTTGCCCACAATTTCTCTAAATTTATCCATCATCTTAAAAGCATCTTCATTTAGATAAAAATAAAGGCTTTGAAACCTAGCCCCACCACCAAATTCAAAATGCCTTATACCAGCTTCTTTTGCGGCTTCTAAGGCAGGAAGAAAGTCTTGCATTAAAACCCTAGCACCATAAACAGACTGAAAGCCGTCTCTAAAAGTGGTATCCATAATGTCGATAAATTTTTTAGCCATAACAAATCCTTTTTACGAAGCTAATTTTACTTGAAATTCTTAAAGATGTAGCAAAAATTAGACAAAAATTTGATAAATCATAGTTATCAAAATTGCAAAAACAGCCACAAATCTAAGGCAAAACAGCCAAATTTTAAATACTTTTTTAGACATAAATTTAGAAAAAAGTTTATAAATTTTTTTCACATCAACAAAAAAACCAACAAAGATAGCGACTAGCAAACTTCCCAAAGGAAGCAAGATATTTGAGCTAAATTTATCTAAGATAGTAAAAAAATCATAAGAAAAAAAGCTAAAAAAGCTTGAAAAATCTTTATTTATAGACAAAATACAAGCACAAGATAAGGCAAAAACCAAAAAAGACAAGAAAAATAAGGCTTTTTTTCTAGAAAACTTATACTCATTGATAAGATAAAAGGTAAGTGGTTCTATCATAGACACAGCAGAGCTAATACCTGCTAAAAAAAGAGCTAAAAAGAAGTAAAAGGCTAAGAAATTTCCAAGATAGCCTAGATTATAAAACAAGCTCATTAAGGATATAAAGACAAGTGAAGAGCCTTGCTCATCTACTTTGACATCAAATTCAAAGATGAAGGTAAAAACTATAAGTCCCATTAAAAGAGATATTAAGACATTTAAAAAAACTACCACAAGTGAGCTAGTTATGAAATTTGTCTTTGAGTTTAAGGAAGCTGAGTAAGTTACTATGCAACCTATGCCAAGACATAGGGTAAAAAGTGCTAGACCCAAAGCATTTAAGGCTGAGCTAAAGCTTAGATTTTCTAACTTTGGATAAAAAAGATAAGAAAATGCCTGTGAAAAACCTTTTTCAAAGCTAAAGCAATAAAATAGCAAAAATAAAAGCATTATAAAAAGTGTTGGCATTAGGATTAAATTTAGCCTTTCAATGCCCTTTATTATGCCCTTTGAAACTATAAAGATAGTAAGTAAAAAAGATATGATAAAAAACAAAAAAGATGAGTAAAGCTCTGTGCTTATAAGATTTTGAAAATCTATTTTAGCCTCATATAAGCTGCTTGGAAGATAAAAAAGTGAGACCCACATATATCTTAAAGCCCAAGCCATAACCACAAGGTAAAAGGATAAAACAAAGATACCTGTAAGCATAGAAAGACCGGCAAAACGCCATTTTTTGCCATTTTTTACAGCTAAACTCTCATAAGCATTTGCTAAATCACTTCCACTTAACCTACCCATAGCAAGTTCAGCTAAAAAGAGAGCTAAACCTACAAAAATAGCAAAGAAAAGATAAAGCAAAACAAAGAAAAAGCCACCATTTTCGCCAACTAGGGTTGGAAATTTCCAAGCGTTTCCAAGCCCTATGGCTCCACCAGCTACTGATAAAACAAAACCTATCTTGCTAAAGGTATTCAACTTAAATCTCAGCTAAAAATAAATAAAGCTTTTAAATAAGCAAATATATAAGCAAAAAGCTGAGGATAAATTTGATTTATCACAACTATGATTATAGCAAGTGGGGATATGTATCTTAAAAAGAAATACCAAAGAGAAAAGAAAAAGTCATTCATATATGGAGAAAATAAAATTTTAAGCCCCTCTTTTTTCATAATAAAGCCTACAAAGATAGCCGCACAAAAGCCACCTATTGGCATTATGATATTTGATGAGAGATAATCAAGTATATCAAAAACGCTTTTAGTCCCAAAAAAGATTAAAGAGCCATTTGTAAAACTCATAAAGGATAAGATACATAGCACTCCAAGCACAAAAACAACTATAGCTATATAAGCAAGTGCCTTTTTTCTAGTAAAATTATAAGTGTTTATAAGATAAAGTGCAAAAGGCTCTATCATAGACACGGCTGATGTGATACCTGCAAAGAAAAGCGAGATAAAAAAGCATACGGCTAGGACATTACCAAAGCTACCAAGATTAGAAAAAAGCGTGGTTAAAGAAACAAAGATAAGTCCTGGTCCTTGAGAAACCTCGCCTCCAAATTCAAAAACATAGGTAAATACCACAAAGCCCATCATAATGCCTATGAGGATGTTTATGAAAATTATCACCAAGCTTGCCTGTATGAAATTTGTTTTATCTGGTAAGGAGGCTGAATATGTTATTATCGTGCCAACTCCTAAGGATAAGGAAAAAAAGGCTAGTCCAAGTGCAGAAAGCACTGAATTTTCATTTATCTTACCAAATACAGCTTCAAAAAAGCCAAGCTCTTTTATGGTGCTTAACTCAGGAAAGATTAAAAAATGATAAGCCTTTTCAAAGCCAGAAAAAGACATAGAATAAAGTAGCATAAATAAAAGCAAGATGAAAAGTATGGGCATTAGCCAGACATTTAGCCTTTCTATGCCGTTTTTAATGCCCTTTGAAACTATGTAAAACATAAGTATAAAAACAAAGAGAAAGCAAAAAAACTGCGATGTAAAATCCTCGCTCATAAAATTTTGAAAAAGTTCGCCGCTTTGTTTTATATCATCTGGCAAACTTGAAAAAGAAATCAAGGTGTATTTTACTATCCAGCCTATAACCAGACTATAAAAGGAAACGATTAAGATAGCTCCTATCATAGAAAAACCAGCAAAGCCCCAGAGATTTTTATAACTTGGTGCTAGAGTTTTATAAGCATTTACCGGATCTTTTTCGCTTAGCTTTCCTATGCTAAGCTCAGCTAAAAAGATAACAAGTCCTACTATAAGAGTTAAGAGAAGATATAACAGTATAAAGCCTATACCACCATTTTGCCCCACCATAGTAGGAAATTTCCACGCATTACCAAGTCCCACAGCAGATCCAGCCACTGCTAGTATGAAGCCTATCTTAGAAAATTTAGCATTCAAAAAACAATCCTTTAAAATTCTTGATTGAAAAATTAAAGCAAAATATAAATTTAATTTATCTTAATCCTTTCAAATTAAAAAAAAATAAAGTTTAAAAAGGTTAGAATGTAGCTTTTATTTTAAAATTGTGCTTTGAAATTTAAGTAGGGATACGCAAGCCGAACTATTTTGAAGTCAATTTAAGAAAGGACACATTATGAAAAAAGTTTTGTTTTTAACATTTGCTTTAGCTGCTGTTGCTTTTGCAAATACAGGTGCAGATGCTGATGTGATGAATGGCTGGATAAAAGCTTTCTCAGTTTTAGCTGCTGGTCTTGGACTTGGTGTTGCTGCTCTTGGTGGTGCCATTGGTATGGGTAACACAGCTGCTGCTACTATAGCTGGAACAGCTAGAAATCCTGGTCTTGGCGGAAAGCTTATGACTACTATGTTTATCGCCTTAGCTATGATAGAAGCTCAAGTTATCTACGCTTTGGTTATCTCTCTTATCGTTCTTTACGCAAATCCTTTTGGACCTTTCTAAGAACTTACAAGCCCTTTTTTACAAGGGCTAAATTTTTACGCGGTTGTGGTGGAATTGGTAGACACGCTATCTTGAGGGGGTAGTGCATCTTCATGCGTGCGAGTTCAAGTCTCGCCAACCGCACCACGAAGTATAGCTTTTCCCTCGTCGTTTATACTCTTGGCCTTAGAGTATTTTTTCACAAAAGATAAGATTAAAGCATGAAAAATTTGATAAAGCTCATAAAGCTCACATTTTTTGCCTAGAATTTCACACAAAATATCTTGTTTGATTTCTATCCCACTTTCAAAAAACTCTCTACACTCATCATAGCTTTCAAATTCATAGTTTAAGGCTTTTGCAAGTCTATTTGTATAAGCATCAACTACTAAAATTTCTTTTTTACAAAGATAATTTAGTATACTATCAGCACTTTCAAAACCAAGTCCTTTTATATTTAAAAGCCAAGTCCTATCTACAGAGGCTTTGAAAGTTTGCAAATCCTTAAATTCACTTAAAATCGCACTTACAAGCTCTTTTATACGCTTTGCTTTAGTGTTATAAAAGCCGCTTGGCTTTATCAAAATAGCAAGTTTTTCTTTGTCCAAACTATCTAAAAGCTCTAGGCTGCTTATCCTAGCTTCTTTTAAGTTGTTTAGGGCTTTTAAAACATTATTCCAATTAGTGTTTTGAGTAAGGATAATAGAGATTAATATCTCAAATTCACTCAAAGAACGATTTTCAAGCCAGTCAAAATTCTCATACTCAAGCTTCAAGCCTAAAAGAGCCTTGAAAATTTCATAGCCATTCATTTTAATATATCCTTAAAGGCTATAAAAAACTGCTTTGCTGTGCGACCAGAACGCGAGGCCCTAAGCATAGAAAATTCCTTTGCCTTTGCGTGAAGTTCCTTTTTATCTCCCTTAAAATCCTTGAAATAAAAATCAACTACATTTAAATATTCATCAAAATTTCCTTGATAAAAACTTATCCAAAGCCCAAATCTATCACTTAAAGAAAGCTTTTCATCTATGCTATCGCCTAAATGTAAATCTTCATTGCTAAAACTTACATCATCATTATCACTTTGCTTTTCTTTTAGCAAATGTCTTCTGTTTGAGGAAGCGTAAAATAAGATATTGGAAGGGATTTTTTCTATGCTTCCATCCAGTAGTGGTTTTAGGAATTTATAGGTATTATCATTTTCTTCAAAGGATAAATCATCGCAAAATATTATAAATTTATAGCTTTCTTTTCTTAGCTCATCTATTATATCTACTAAAAAGCTTAAATCATCTTTGCAAAGCTCTACAAGCCTTAAATTCTTATGTTTTAATTCGCAAAAAACAGCTCTAACAAGACTTGATTTGCCACAACCTTTAGCACCCCAAAGCAAGCTATGATGGGCTTCTTTGCCCTCTATGAAATTTAAGGTATTTTGATAAAGGGCTTCTTTTTGTCTATCAAGCCCTAAAAGATCCTTAAAATAAATCTCATCTATCTCCTCTACAGGCTTTAAACTCTCTTTTCTAGCTCTAAAAATAGCAGCCTCATACCTTTGCCAGTCCATTTAAACCTCTTTCATTCCTTAGTTTTTCCAAGATAAAAGCTAAAACATCCCCATCGTCCTTGCTTTTAGCCTTGAGTACAATTTTTTGCGAATTCATATCCACAAATTGTATGTTATCATCATAGCTGCTAATTAGCAAATACCTATCTTTTGCTAGAATTTTAATTATGATTAAATCTAAGAAATTTTTTGTAAATTTATCTAGTTTGCCAAACCTATCCTCGATTTCTCCTGCTATCTCATACACATCACTTACTAACTCACACTTGCTAAGCCTCCTGTAAAGCTCGAGGCGAAGCCTATCCTCGCTTATTAAGTCCTCATTTAAAAAAGCATTGATATTTAATTTTAAATCCACCTTGCTAAGCTCAACATCCTTTCCCTTGCTAAGTGCATTTATCTCATCTTCTAGCATTTTGATGTAAAGGGAATATCCGATTTGCTCTATATGGCCACTTTGATCAACTCCAAGCAAATTCCCGCCACCTCTTATTTCTAAATCATGATAAGCTAGTATAGAACCAGCCCCTAAGAACGAATTACTCTCTAAGGAGGCCAATCGTTTTAAAGCATCCTCTTTTAAACTTTTTTTATCGTCTATTAAAAAATAACAATACCCCTGCCTGTCGCTTCGCCCTACTCTGCCCCTTAGTTGGTGCAAATCAGCTATGCCAAATCTATTTGCTTGTTCTACGATTATGGTGTTTACATTAGGTAGGTCTATGCCGCTTTCAACTATGCTTGTACAAAGTAGCAAATCATACTGCTTATCCTCAAATTTAAGCATTTCCTCTTCCGTACTCTTGGCATCTATCTTTGAGTGAAGTATCAAAATTCTTAAATTTGGAAAAAGCTCTAACAAATCCTTTTTGCAAGACTGTATGCTTGCTATGTGATTATGTATGTAAAAAATTTGCCCTGCTCTTCTTAGCTCTCTTAATATAGCCTCTTTTATCAAGCTTTCGTTTTTTTCTTTAACAAAGGTTCTTACATCCAGCCTATCATTTGGTGGAGTTTGCAAGGTGCTGTATGATTTGATAGAGCTTAGAGCTTGATTTAAACTCCTTGGTATAGGAGTAGCCGACATAGACAATATGTGTGCATTTTGTGAAAATTCTTTTAGTTTTTCCTTTTGTTTTACACCAAATTTATGCTCCTCATCTATGACAACAAGGGCTAAATTATCGCATTTCACATTTAAAAGTGCGTGCGTTCCTACGAGCACAAAGGCATCGTTTTTGGCTAGCTTTTCTGCGATGTATTTTTTCTCCTTTGCACTAGTAAATCTATCAAGTTTTAAAACCTCTATATCAAAGGCTTGCAAACGTTTTTTTAAATTTTTATAGTGCTGTTGAGATAAAAGCGTAGTTGGCACGAAAAATAAAGCACAGTAGCCGCTTTTAACAACCGTAAAAATAGCATTCATAGCAACTTCAGTCTTGCCAAAGCCCACATCTCCGCTTAAAAGCCTATCCATAACCTTTGAGCTTTTAAAATCAGCTCTAATATCTTCGCAGACCTTGAGCTGATCGCTAGTGTAGGTAAAATTCGCACTTTTTATGAAGGCAAGCTCTTCTTTTTCGTCACTTCTTACATCTTTTGCACGGATTAAAGCCCGTTTTGCAGCCATTTCAACTATACTTGAAGCTATGGCAAAAAGCTTTGCCTTAAGCCTTTCTTTAAGCTTTACAAAAGTACCTTTTCCAAGCTTATCAAGTATAGGAATGCTAGAGCTTGAAGCTATGTATTTGTCTATTAGGTGCAAATTTTCAACAGGCAATAATAACTTATCATCTCCTTGATAAGCAATGCTTACAAAATCTTTCTTAACGCCTGAAATTTCAATCATCTCAAGTCCCAAAAACTTGCCAATACCGTAATCCTCATGCACTACAAAATCCCCGATACTAAGCTCGTCTATGATGATACTTGCTTTTTTTGCTTTCTTAGCCTTGTATTTTTTGTTTAAAGATACGATGAGTTCTTTGGCCGAGCCTATATTAAGCACAAGATTGCTATTAACATACTTGATATTGCTAAATTCTTTTAAATTTAGCTCATCAACAAGACTTTCATTTCGCGCTAACACGGTGATATTTTTGTCCTTATTAAGCAAAAAGAAGTCTCTAGTAAAAGAACTTAGCTCTAAGGACTTAAAATGCTTTGCCTCGCCTATAATCTTATCTTTTACATCAAATTCTTGCAAATCCTTGATAGCGTAATAATCAAGCTCTAAATAATCGCACAAATCATCTATACACCACAAACCAAGCGAGACAAAGTCATTAAGCAAAACATCAGTATCTTTTTCTTTTAATCTATCTTGCACACTCTCATACTCATCTTGAGAAAAATGAGCTAAAAACGGACAAATATTAATGCGGTCAAGCTCTGTTTGAAGAGATTTTTGAGTGTTTATATCAAAATACCTGATACTTTCTATCTCATCTTCAAAAAATAAAATTCTAATAGGATTTTGCTCATTTACACTAAAAATATCTATAATATCATTTCTAATGCTAAGCTCTGCCTTATCTTGAACAATATCGACAAAGTCATAGCCCATTAGCAAAAGCTCTTGTTTAAAGCTTTGCAAATCAAATTTATCTTTTTTGTTTAAGGTGAGAGGTTTTAGGTGTTTTTTGCCTGGAAGTTTATGCAAAACTGTCTTGATTGGGGATATGAGAATTTTTTTATCCTCATAATTATGATAGCTATATAAAATTTCAGATATAGAAAAAAGTTCTTTTAAAAAGGCTCTTAAATCATCGCCTTGCTCGGCACGAAAATCAGGCAAAATAAAAGATTTAAAGCCAAGAAATTCACACACATCAGCAAGTAAATCCGCCTCCTTGCTATCTTCGCAAAGTAACAAAGAGGCTGATTTTTCTTGTAAGAATTCAAAAAGCCTAGCTTGCATATAAATTTAGTTATTGTTATTTTCTATTAAATTAATGCTACCTACTCCGTCTCTAAAGCTTGAATTTCCTATAAATTTACCGCCGTTTTCTATGGCTATTTGATTTATGCTTATATTTCCATTTACAAGTCCACCAGCTAAAACCTCTAAACTATCAGCATTTAGCTCGCCTTCAAACACGCCATTTACAACCACCTTATCAGCACTTAGCTGTCCTTTTAAAACGCCTGTTTTCCCTATGATAACTACAGATTGAGATTGCACCACACCGTTAATCTCACCATCTAAGTGAAGTATGGAGTTAAAATAAAACTGACCTTCTATCCTAGCACCTGATGAAATTACCGTTGTTTCTGAGATGCCTGAGTCGACATTAGATTTATTAAAGATTGCCACGGAATTCTCCTTTCTTGTTTAAAAAATTTATCCATATTTACCCTGCTTAAATTCATGAAATACAAAGGCTCTAAGGTTTTGTTTATGAAACGAACCTCATAGTGCAAATGCGGTCCTGTTGACATACCTGTATTTCCAGAATACGCTATGTGCTGCCCCTTTTTTACAAACTGACCTGCCTGAACCACTTGCCTTCTTTCTAAATGTGCATAAACAGTCTTAAAGCCGTAGTTATGCAGCAAAATAACAGTATATCCATAGCCGTTATTGTTCCAGCCCGAAAACTCCACAACTGCATTCGCAGGCGCATAAACAGGAGTGCCCTCAGCTGCTCTTAAGTCTATGCCAGCGTGAAATTCCCTTCTATCTAAAACCGGGTGCTGTCTCCAGCCGTAATTTCCAGAAATTCCTATGTTTTTAATAGGCCAGCCATTTGGAATTTGCATTAAAACCCCAACTTGCTGTTCGTTGGTTAGGTTTAAATTCTCCATTCTTTGAGTTAGACTTAATTTATTATCCACATTAAGTCCTAGCTGCTCCTCAAAGGCGGCTAATTGCTCATTAATCGAGGCGTATTCCTCTGCTTTTTGCGCTACGCTTTTTTGCATTTCCTCATTTGCTATTATTAAATCCTTGCTTCTTTGCACGAGTTCTTGTTCTTTTTTGCTAAGCTCATCCACTTTATTATCCAAATACCTTATGTAAAGCACAGAAACTACTAAAACAAGTATAATAAAGGAGGCTACATAAAGAGCAATTTTTTTGACTATCTGACTTAGATAAAAATGCCTAGAACCGTTGATATCCGTGATGGTTATAGTAAATTTATTTAAAAGTCTTTTATGTTTTATCAAAAATCGCCTTTCAAGAATTTCTCAACCAAAAGAAAAGAACCAAAAACAAGATAAAGTTCATCATCTTTTATGCCTGTAAATTTTTCACAAGCTATATCAAGCTCTTTAGCTATCTTAAAAACTTCATCTGAAGCTAGTTTTCTCTCGCTTTCGTAATCGTAAAGCATAATTTTAGCACTTATAGGTTTTAAAATGCTTAATATAGAAAAAATATTTTTATCCAAAAAGAAATTGCAAACTAAATTTAGCTTTTTTCCTTTGAAAAAGTCGCACATAGCCCTTGCCGCACCTTCATTGTGCCCCACATCTATATAGATATTTTTAGCTATCTTTTCACATCTTGCCCTAAGTTTTAAGGCTTTTAACTCTTTCATAGCTTTTATAAGCTCGTCTTTAGAAAAATAAAAAGATAGAGCCTCTAAGGCTAAACTTAGGTTTTTTTCTAAAAAAGCGGGTAAACCGTATTCTTTTACATAAAATTTTACATATTTTTTTACATCAGTATCTAAGGATGAAAATATTAACTCGCTTGCCTTTAAACAAGCTATTTTTTTAGCTAGTGCCAAAACATTTTCATCTTGCTTTTCATAAATCACTGCTTTTTTGGCCATTGTTTTAAGCTTTGTTCTTGCGATGTCTTCTAAATTATCTCCTAAAATTTCAATATGGTCGTAAGATATGCTAGTAAAAACACTAATATCTCTTTTAAAAAGTGAGGTGCTGTCATATTCGCCTCCAAGTCCGGCCTCAAGCACTATAAAATCACAATCTTTAAAGATAAAAGGAGCTAAAAAATTTGAATACTCAAAATAAGAAAGCCTTTCTAAGTCCTCTTTCATAAGCTCTTTAAGTTCTTTATGAGCGTTTTCTAAAAGCTCATCACTTGCTACATCGCCATTTAAAAAAAATCTTTCATTAAAAGAAAAGATATGAGGGCTTGTAAAATGCCCTACCTTGAAATTTAAGCCTTCTAAAAGCTGGGTTATAAATCTACCCGTGCTACCCTTGCCGTTTGTGCCAACTATGTGAAAAACGGTTTGTTTTTGGCTAAAGTCTAAATTTTGCTTGTATTTTTCAAAGAGCTTAAAGGCACGAAACCTATCAATGCCTGTATAAAGCTGGGATTTAGTATCTAAAAAACGCTTAAATTCAAGCATCTTCTCTCAATTTTTTTAAAATTTCATCAAGTAAATTTATATGAGGAAAGGAAGCTTTGTCCATAAAAAAGCTTACTGTGAAAGGTTTTACCACATCTTGTTTGTAGATAAATTTGAAATTTTCAATAGCCGTGCTGCATGTTTGCATAAAGGAGATAACATCCTCGTAACTTGTGTTGCTTAGCACAACAAGGTAGGATTTTTCATCTAAAATCCAAAGCTCATCCTCATCCTTGCAATTATCTTTTAAAATCTTTTTAAAGCGAACCAAAATTTCATTTAAATTTCCTACGCCGTATTTTTGCATTATGTATTTATAATTACTCACAGAAAAAACACACAAGGCGTAATTAATCTTTTCTTTCAAAAAAAGCTCATCTAGCCTTAAAATTCGGCTTTTCAAAGTCCAAGCCTCTCTTTGCTTTTCATCGCTCATATTTTTTACCTTGGATGAAACGGTTTCTAAAAGCCTGTCGTTTAAATCCAAAAATTTACTCTTTAACTCATCAAAACTTATGCTTACATTGCCCTTGTCATCTTGTTTTAAGCTTTTTACAAAGTCTTTATTGCTTTTGTTTATCAAGTCTATGTCATCTAAAATTTTATTTAGGCTTTGCAAATTTTGATTAAAAAAGGAAAGATGTTGTTGGGTGTATATATTATCTACATTTATTCTGGTATTTACTATATTAAACAGCTCTAGTTCAAATTCATCATTTTCATCTTTTTTTGATAATAAATACGGCTTTTCTTTGATTTTAGTGCTGAAATTTTCTATCTTATCACTCTTTGCCAAAGATGGCGGCAAACAAAGAGCTATGAACCTTGCAAACCTTTCGTAAGACCTTTGTTCAAGCTCTTTTAGGAGTTTTTTTATGGTTGAAACAAATTCATCATTTCTTATACCAAAACTCTTGAGTCTTTCATCTAAATCAGCATCGTTGTAGTTTTGCGCAAATTCTATCCATTTTTTACTAAGCAAGAAAATATGCTTTATCTCCATAGTCTTTGATATATTTGCCAGGGTAAAACTTGCTAATTCTTTGACTTTTTTATCCTTGCTTGCTAATAAATTTTGCATAATGTTGTGCAAAAGCTCGAAAAATTCGTCAGCCTTTGTGCTGTTTTTTTGATTTAAATTAGATATTAAAAAGCTTATAAATTCTTCTATATTTCTTATAGAACGGCTTTTAAGCTTATCTTGATAGTAAGGGATTAATAAATTTTGATATTTTTGTATCTTTTCTTTCAAGCCTGTGCTCAAGCCAGCTTTTAAGGATAATTCCTCAAAAACTTCAGAATAATTCTCAGGAGTAGCTTTTAAGCCCCTTTCTTTAAGTAAGAGCAGGGTTTCTTTAGCTATATCATTTATCTTTAGCATGCCTTTGTCCTTTAATGGCTATAACAGATACAAATTCATCAAAAGCCTCATCAGAAGCAGCTCTTATCGCCTCATATCTAGCGTTGTCACTTATAATACTATTTGGCAAGATGTCAAAATCATAATCACCGCTTGTAGTGATGAATTCTTGCAAACCATTTTGCAAGACAAGTTTTATCTCTAAGAATAATTTAGCCCTATACCCGACCACATAACCATTTTCATCATAAATAATAGGCTGAAAATCTAAATTTCCCATTTTAACATAGATAAAATCTTTAGCCTCATTCTTTTGAACTAGGTTTTTGCCAAATTTATTGATAATTATATCCCTTATAGCATCAACCACAAAGATAGAATTCTTAGGGTCTTTATCTGCAATTTCAACCTCTAAATACACATCATCATGAAAGATATTATTAGCCATCTTGCTTGTTGGCACATAGCCACAAGCACAGAAAAACAAGGCTAAAAATACAAAAATATATCTCATCTAACAACCAAATTCACAAGCTTTTTTTCTATGTAAATTTCTTTTACAAGCTCCTTATCCTTAAGCCACTTAAAAACAGCCTTTTTTGCCTCTTGTAAAATTTCATCCTTTAAAGCAGAGCTCAAAACTTCTATCTCTGCTCTTTTTTTGCCATTTACACTAACAGCTAGTTTAATGCTATCTTGCAAGAAAATTTCAGGCCTTAGCTCTGGAAGAGTTTTAAAATTTTCAAGTTCAAAAAGCATATCGCTTAATTCAAAGCAAATATGAGGGATTATAGGCTCAAGTATATTTAAGATAATATAAAAGGCTTCTTTGTTTAACTTATCATTATCTACCGCACTTAAGGCGTTTAAGCTTTCCATACAAGCTGCGATTAAGGTATTAAAAGCAAAGCTTTTTTCATAAACCTCACTTGATTTTTTAAGTGCTTCATATACCTTTAATCTAGCGTATTTTTCGTCCTTAGAAAGCTCATCTTGCCTTATATCTAAGGAGGCATTTTTATCTATTTTCAAAGCCCTTTCATAAAGCTTGTTTATGAATTTATAAGCTCCCTCGATAGCATTATCATTCCACACAAGCTCTTTTACAGGAGGTGCTAAGAAAAGTATAAAAAGCCTAGCAGTATCAGCTCCGTATTTATTTATAATATCATCTGGATCTACTACATTTCCCTTTGACTTACTCATCTTAAAGCCATCTTTTATAACCATACCCTGGGTTAAAAGTCTAGCAAAGGGCTCATCATCCTTTAAATAGCCCATATCTCTTAGGACTTTTTGAAAAAATCTTGCATAAAGCAAATGAAGTATGGCGTGTTCTATGCCGCCTACATACTGATCCACATTCAGCCAATAATTTACAGATTTTTCATCAAAGGCTCTTGTGTTCCAAGTTTTTTCATCGCTTGCAAACCTAGCATAATACCAAGAGCTTTGAAAAAAGGTATCCAAGGTATCGCATTCCCTTACCGCCTCGCCCTTGCATTTAGGACAGGTACAAAATTTCCAAGTTGGATGTTTTTCTAAGGGATTGCCCTCGCCTGTTATTTCTACATCATCTGGCAAGGTTATAGGCAAGGATGAAAGCTCGCAAGGCACTATGCCGCATTTTTCACATCTTATCATAGGTATGGCAGCTCCCCAATATCTTTGCCTAGAAACTCCCCAATCTCTTATTTTATAATTTATCACCCTCTTGCCAAGTTTTAAGTCTTCAAATTTAGCTATGATTTTTTCCCTAGCCTCATTGCACTCAAGCTCGTTAAATTCGGCACTATTTATCAAAAAGCCTGATTTTTCTGTGTATGGAGCGTCCTCTTGCTTAGTATCTTTAGAAATGATAACTTGTTTTATAGGCAAGTTATATTTTTTAGCAAAGTCAAAATCCCTTTCATCGTGTGCTGGCACAGCCATAACAGCTCCGCTTCCATAATCAATCAAAACAAAATTTGCCACCCAAACAGGAATTTTTTCATTCGTAAGAGGATGGATTGCGTAAGTATTTAAAAAATAGCCCTTTTTCTCATCTGCTTGTCTTTGTCTTGGGCTTTGATTTTGAATTTCTTTTATAGAATCTATAGTGCTTTCATCTAAAAGCTTTTTACTTATAAGCTCTTTTACTATGCTATGCTCAGGTGCAAGGGCGATGTAAGAAACACCATATATAGTATCAGCCCTTGTGGTAAAAACCTCAAAACTCTTTGTATCAAAGCTTTCATCAGCAAGTTTAAAAGAAAATTCAAGCCCATAACTTTGTCCTATCCAATTTTCTTGCATAGTTAAAACCTGATTTGGCCACTTATTTTCCAAGAGTTTTAAACCCTCTAAAAGCTCTTTGGCATAAGAAGTTATCTTTACATAGTAGCCGGGCATTTGCTTTTGCACTACCTCGCTACCACATCTCCAGCATTTTCCATCCTCAACTTGTTCGTTTGCTAAAACGGTCTTATCATTTTCACACCAATTAACAGTGGCTTCTTTTGTATATATAAGCCCTTTTTCATACATCTTTATAAAAAATTCTTGCTCAAATTTAGTATAAAGAGGGTCTGAGGTGGCTAAAATTCTATTTCTTGAAAAAGAAAAGCCCAAGGAAAAAAGCTCTTTTTTCATATAGTCTATATTTTCATAGGTCCATTTTTTAGGATGAATTTTATGTTTTATAGCAGCATTTTCAGCAGGCATTCCAAAGCTATCAAAGCCTATGGGATGTAAGACATTAAAGCCCTTTTTTCTGTAATACCTAGCTAGTGCATCGCTTATGCTATAGTTTCTAACATGCCCCATATGAATTCTACCGCTTGGGTAAGGAAACATAGAAAGTATGTATTTTTTCTCTAAGCTATAATCATCTTTTGGCTCAAAATAATCCTGCTCTTGCCAAAGTTTTTGCCATTTTTTTTCTATCTCTCTTGCATTATAAGACATTAAATACTCCCCTTTTCATACATAGCCCTTTGCTTTTCTTTTTCTGCTTTTAGCTTTGCTTTTTTAGCCTCTTTTTCTCTATAAGCAGACACTGAAAATTTAAACCAAAGCAAGGCCGGACTTGCTACAAAGATAGATGAAAGCGTTCCAGCAACCATACCAACTATTAAAGCTAAGGCAAAGCCCTCTATAGTAGAGCCTCCAAAAAGATAAAGTATGATAACAGTTACTAAGGTAAGTCCTGAGGTAAGCACGGTTCTTGATAAGGTGGCCGAAACAGATTCGTTTATAATAGAAGCAAAGTCTGTTTTTTTGTTTGTTTTTATGCCCTCTCTTATCCTATCAAAGATGATAATGGTATCATTTAGTGAATATCCAAGCACGGTTAAAACCGCAGCTAAGATGTCTAAATTTACATCTATTCTAAATAAAGAAATAGCTCCAAGCGTTATGATAACATCGTGAATTTCAGTTATAATGGCAGCCATAGCAAAACGCCACTCAAATCTTAAGGCTATATATATAAGTATGGCCACTAAAGAAACTATAATAGCCATAAGTCCCTTTTGTCTGAGCTCATCTCCAACCTTAGGTCCCACCACATCAGCCTTTCTTACCTCAAAGCTTCCGGTATCCTTTAAAAGAGCTGAAATTTGCTGGGCTATGTCAAGATTTACATTTTCATTGCTTCCTAAAAAACGTATATTTACCTCGTTTTCACTGCCAAATTCAGTAACTGAAAGGTTTTGAAACTCGCCTTTTGCCTCTAAAAGTTCTCTAATTTGTGCTATAGGTGCTTTTTCCTCGTATCTTAACTGTATAAGTGTGCCTCCTGCAAAGTCTATACCATACTGAAGCCCTCTATCAAAAAGCAAATATATAGAAGCAAGTACTAAAAAGGCTGAAAGAGAAATAGCAGCAAAACGCATCTTCATAAAATCATAAATTTTCTTTTGACTAAAAAACTGCATTATTTTCTCCTATATCCAAACCAAAGCACTGTGTTATTGCTTTTTTCTATATTTTTCATAAAAAACTCAAACAGCCCGTGAGTTCCCCAAATAGCTGTTATCATAGAGGCAACTATACCTATGCCCAAGGTTACAGCAAAGCCCTTTACAGGTCCCGTGCCATAAGCATAAAGAGCTACTGAGGTAACTAAAGAAGTGATATTTGAATCTATAATGGCACTCATAGCGTTTTTATAGCCATTTTCTATGCTTTGCCTTATCTTTACACCCTCTCTTAAAAGCTCTCTTATACGTTCATTTATAATAACATTTGCATCCACAGCCATACCCACAGTTAAAACAAGCCCGGCCATTCCCGGCAGGGTCAAAGTAGCTCCAAACATAGCCATAACAGCAACAATTGCTAAGATATTTACAATAAGAGCAATATTAGCAAAAATTCCAGCTATACCATAATACAGCACCATAAATACAACTATAAAGATAGAAGCACCTATTAGGGCTATCATACTAAGTTTTATACTATCAGCACCAAGTGAGGGACCTATACTTCTTTGCTCAAGCAAGACAACAGGAGCAAGCAAGGCTCCGCTTCTTAAGGCCACAGCCACATCTCTTGCCTCTTCTTGGGTAAAAGAGCCACTTATTTGTCCGCTTCCACCGCCTATTCTTTCATTTATGGAAGGAGCTGAATAGACCTTATTATCAAGCACTATGGCAAGTCTTTTGCCCACATTTGCACCTGTGTAATCAGCAAAAATTCTAGCACCCTGTGAATTTAAGGTAAAATTTATAACAGGAGAGCCACCTTGCTGTGAAAAGGCCACAGTTGCGTCAGTTAGCATAGAACCATCTAGCACGGGTATATTTTTTAAAGGATATTTGATATTTTCATTCTTTGCATCACTTAGTATGACAAGTCCGTAGCTAGCAGCCTCTGCCTCACTCATAAAAGCAGCCTGTGATAATTTGCTATCATCTACTTCCATAAGCTGAAGATGTGCTGAAGTCGTTATCCTTTCTCTAGCCCTTAGCTCATCTTCTCTTGTCTTAATGCCTGCTAACTCAACTAAAATTTTATCCTCGCCCTGCTTTGCAACCGTTGGCTCTGCAAGTCCAAAGCCATCTAATCTGTTTCTTATAGTTTGTACTGCCTGTAAAAGAGCGTAGTCCTTGGTGGATTTTATTTCAGCTTCATTTAAGCCTATTTTGTAGTGTAAATTTGAAAAATCAACCGCAAGTCCTTGTATGTCTTTTAAAACAAGGTCTATCTTCTGCTTATCATTTTCATCATAGACAGAAAATTCTATAAATTCGCCATTGATTTTAAGATCATCAACCAAAAGATTTTGCTTTGTAATCTCATAATTAAGTGCTGAAGCTATGGATTTTATCTTGGACTTTATAGCCTCATCATTATCAACTCCTAAGAGCATATAAAGCCCACCTTGCAAATCAAGCCCTAAATTTATCTTTTTTCCACTATCAGTTTGAAATAAAGAAGGTATTGAAAATATCACGCTAAGGGCTAAAACTACTATAAATACAAGCAAACGGTAGCTTAGCCTTGAACTACTCATTAATCTTCTTTGCTATAAAATCTCTAGAAACTTTTACTATAACATTCTCATCATTAAGCTTAACTTTGATAAAATCCTCCTCAGGTTTTACGACCTCGCAAATTAACCCTCCACTTGTGATTATCTTATCGCCTTTTTGTAGGGACTCAAGCATTTGTCTATGTGCCTTTGCTTGTTTTTGCTGTGGTCTTATAACCAAGAAATAAAATATTGCAAAAAGCACTACTAGGGGAAGTAATGAACTTAAAAGTGAACCTTGTTCCATATTTTTTTCCTTTTGTGAAAAAATTAAATTATAATTCTAGCAGTTTTAAAATAATAAAAGCCTTTTTTATAGCTTTTTTGATTTTAAATTCAATATTTATATCCTTTTACCCTAACTTAGCCCTGCAAATTCTATCTCCATTTTTATCTATATGGGGCTTTGTCTTGTTGCTACGAAGCGACGGCAAGGGGTATTTTTACACAGGATTTTTTCTAGGAATTTTACTTTTTTATTGGATTTCTTTTTCATCTATTTATTTTAATCTAGCCTGGATAATTCCATTTGAAATACTAGGAATTGGGCTTTTTTACGCTATTTTATTTAGGCTAATATATATGCTTAAATTTGATTTTTTAAGGCTTAGTGCAGTTTTTGCCCTTAGTTTTTTACATCCGCTTGGCTTTGATTGGCTTAATTGGGGAATTTTAACCGTGTATGGAAGCTTTGATGCGAGTTATAAGGGCATTATTTGTATATTTTTAATAGCCTATTTTTACTACGAAAAATACATATCAAGGTATTATAAAATAGCCATTATACTTTTTTTGTTCTTTTTGGGAACTCAGTATGAAGATAAGCAAGTTCATAAACTAAATTTAGATTATAAATTAGTAAATACCAATATTTCTCAAGACCAAAAACTGCTAGCGCAAAAAGCCGGGGAGTATTCTGATGATATTATAAATGAGGTTTTTAAGGCTATAACGCAAGGCAAAGAGCTCATAATCCTACCCGAAGCGGCTTTTAATTTTGACTTAAAGACTTATTTTGGTGGTTTTTACTACGAATTTCTTAAAGAATTATCTAAGCAAATCACCATAATAGTGGGCGCGCAAAGCGAGGAAGATAAGAAATTTTACAATAGCACCTATATTTTTAGTAATAACGAGGTCTTTACTATGCACAAGCATTATTTGGTGCCTTTTGGTGAGGAAATGCCGTTTTTTAAGGATTTTTTCAGGCAGTATCTTTTGCAGGGCTTTAGTGATTTTTCAAGAGGAGAGCCTTTAAATCAATACGAGCTAAACGGACAGATAATCACAAATGCCCTATGTTATGAGGCCACAAAAGAGGAGCTTTACAAACACTCAAAGATAATCATAGCCCTATCAAACAACGCTTGGTTTGAACCATCTAGCGAGCCTATTTTACAGGGCTTATTAATTAAATTTTATGCTAGTAAATACGGAGTTACCGTGTATCACGCAACAAATGGTGGCGGAAGTGCTGTGATAGAACCTAAGAAATCTTTATTTAAAAAATACATACTAGATAACATTCCAACATTCTATAAAGAAATAAAAGATAATAATAAAAGCCTAATAGATGGAAATTTAAGCCTTGATGAAAACGAAAGTTTAGACGAAAATTTAAGCTTAGAACTTAATCAAAGCAAAACCGAGGCCAATGAAAGCTTATAAGAGCTTTCATTCATGCCTTATCTCTTAGTTTTTTTGTAAAGAAAATTGCCAAGCAGCTGTATGATTTGAACCAAAACAAGTAAAAGAATGATTGTTTGTATCATGATTTCTTCATTAAATCTCTCATAACCATAACGAATAGCAACATCGCCAAGCCCGCCTCCGCCTATGGTTCCAGCCATAGCAGAAAAACCTATAACTACTATTAAAGTAAGGGTTAGGCCGTTTATCAAAGATGGCAAAGACTCAACAAACATAACCTTGAATATCACTTGAACATTGCTAGAACCGTAAGATTTGGCAGCTTCTATAATGCTTTTATCAACCTCTTTTAAAGAGCTTTCTATCATCTTGGCTAAAAATGGAGCGATACCCAAGGTAAGCGGCACGATAGTAGCCGTTGTTCCTATGCTGGTGCCAATTATTAGCTTGGTAAGTGGCATCAAAGCTATGATTAGGATGATAAATGGAAAAGAGCGAACTATATTTACGAAAAAATCAAGCACATTATAAGCCACTTTGTTTTCGCACAGTCCGCCTTTATCCCACACAGTAAGCAAAACGCCCGGAATTATGGCGATTAAAAAACCAAGTATGGTGGAAACAAAACTCATATATAAGGTTTCTAGTAAGGCTGGGTAAAGAATTGTTGTAAAATTTGAAATTATTTGTTCAAAATTCATCTGCTAACTCCCACAAAACGCCGCTTTTTTGTATATATTCAAGTATGGCGTCTTTGTTTTCTTTTTTTACATTTATTACTAAATTTCCAAGTGCTATTTCATTTAGCTTTTCTATCCTGCCCCAAACTATGTTAAAATCAAGATTAAGCTCCCTTGCCATAGATGTGATTAAGCTTTTTTGTGCAACTTCCTTTGGAAAATAAAGCTTTATATTTACACCCTCACTAGGTAAAAAATCACTTTCTCCTAGAAAGTCTCTCATTTTTTTATTTGGCTTTAAGAAAAGCTCTGAAATTTCGCCACTTCCTATAATCTTGCCCTGTTCTAGCAAAATGGCTTTTTGAGCTATTTCTTTTACAACTTCCATTTCGTGAGTTACTAAAACTACGGTTATTCCAAGCTCTTTATTTATCTTGGAAATAAGCTCTAAGATATTTTTTGTAGTGTTTGGATCAAGTGCTGAAGTAGCCTCATCACTAAGTAAAATTTTAGGCTTTAGTGCTAAGGCTCTAGCTATGGCAACTCTTTGTTTTTGCCCACCGCTTAACTCACTTGGATACGAAGTCGCTTTTTCTAAAAGTCCAACAAGCTTTAAAAGCTCATTTACTCTAGCTTTCATATCCTCTTTGCTCATATATTCTTTATTTAAAAGCTTGGCTGCAAATTTACAAGTGCTATAATGAGTTTTTAAAGGCATAGCCACATTTTCAAAGACATTTTTCCTACTCATCAAAGCAAAGTGCTGAAAGATCATACCTATATCTTTTCTTAAGCTTATAAGCCTTTTAGAATTCTTTGATAATGTGGAAATTTCTTCATCAAATACCTTTAAACTACCGCCTTGATAGCTCTCAAGTGCATTTATACACCTTAAAAGAGTGGATTTTCCAGCCCCGCTATGTCCTACTATGGCAAAAATTTCGCCCTTTTTTATCTCTAAACTAACATCATCTATAACCAAGGATGAGCCGTAGTATTTTTTTAAATTTTTTATCTCAATCACTTAAGCTCCTTAAATTACTAAGCTCTGTTTGCACTTTTAAAAGCCTTTCATTTACACTTTCTAAGGCTTTTTGATTTTGTAAAACTAGCTCTTTTGGGGCATTTTTTACAAAATTTTCATTAGAAAGCATAGAAGAAAGCTTTTCTTTTTCTTTTTGTAATTTGCTTTCTTGAGAGCTTAGTCTATTTAAAATAGCACTTAAATCAAGCCCCTCAAGCGGCACAAAGCTTTCTAAATTCACACTTATATCAGAGCTGCAATCTTTCATCTTAGTATCTACAAAATCCACATCCTCGCTTTTTGATAGTAAGGATATGAAATGTTTGTATTTTTGCAAGGAGTGCTTTAAGCTTTCATCATTTAACTTTATATAAGCTTTTTTTATCTTTGTAAGCTCTAGCAAACTTTTTGCCCTTCTTATAGAAACTATGCTTTCTATGATTAAGGCAAAAAGCTTTTCAGTCTCCTCATCTCTTTTGCTAAATTTAGGATAAGGCTTTATCATAATGCTTTCATCATTTTCTAAGGAAGTGCCACTAAGCTTGTGATACAAATACTCGCTTATAAAAGGCATAAAAACTGATAGAGCTTTTAAAGCCTCTTTAAATATAGCTCCAAGCTCGGCTACGCTTGATTTTTCAGCCTTAGAAAGCTCTATGCCAAAGTCGCAAAACTCATCCCAAAAAAAGCGGTAAAGCACGGTTGCAGCGTCATTAAAGCGGTAAATGTCTAAATTTTCTCTAAGTTCTTTTATACAAAGATTAAAACGAGATAAAATATACTTTCCAAGCTTACTTTTTACATCTAACTCATCTAAATTTTTAAAAGAGCTTTCATTTAAAAGCAAATAATTTGTGGCATTGTAAAGCTTGTTTGTGAAATTTCTAACCTGCACTAATTTATCCTCGCTAAGCCTTATATCCCTACCCTGAATGGCTAGTAAGGCTAGGGTAAAGCGAAGTATGTCAGCACTATAATCTTTTATAAGCTCCTTTGGATCTATTATGTTGCCAAGTGATTTACTCATCTTTCTGCCAAGCTCATCCTTTACTAAAGCGTGTAAATAAACCTCCTTAAATGGCAATTGCTTAAGGGCATTTGTGCTTTGAAACATCATCCTAGCCACCCAAAAAAAGAGTATATCAAAGCCTGTTATAAGCAAGGAATTTGGATAAAAATTCTTTAAATCATCGCTATTATAAAGCTCACCTTCCTTAAAGCCCCTGTTTCCCCAGCCTAAAGTACTCATAGCCCAAAGTCCCGAAGAAAACCAAGTATCAAGCACATCCTCATCTTGTTTAAAATTTACACCCTTGCATTTAGGGCAATGCTTAGGCTCATCCTTTGAGGCAAATTCGTGTGAGCATTCGCAGTAATACACAGGAATTTGATGTCCCCACCAAAGCTGTCTTGATATACACCAGTCTTTAAGCTCTCTCATCCAAGCATTAAAGCTATTTATCCAGTGAGAGGGAAAAAATTTCATCTTAGAATCAGCAACCTGCTCTATGCTTTGCTTTGCTATGTCTTTGCTAACAAACCATTGTTTTGATATATAAGGCTCTACGACATTTTTACAGCGGTAGCAATAAGCCACTTGATTATTATGTTTTTCTATTTTCTCTATAAAGCCCTCTTCTTCAAGTTTTTTAACGACAAGCTCTCTTGCTTTTAGCCTATCAAGTCCTTTAAATTCCAAGCAATTTTCATTTAACACACCCTTTTCATCAAAGACTACTACAAAGTCAAGTCCGTGTCTAAGCCCTACCTCATAGTCATTTACATCGTGAGCTGGAGTAACCTTTACAAGTCCGGTTCCAAAACTCATATCAACATACTCATCAGCTATTATCTTTACTTCTTTTTTGCTTAGTGGCAAAACAAGAGTTTTACCCACTAAGTGCTTGTATCTCTCATCATTTGGATTTACCATAACAGCACTATCGCCAAAAAAGGTTTCAGGTCTTGTAGTAGCCACTACCACATACTCAGTACTATCTTTTAAAAAATACCTTATATGATATAAAAAGCCCTCATTTTCCTTGTGTTCTACCTCTATATCGCTGATAGCTCCATCGTGAATACACCAATTTATCATCTTATCAGCTCTAAAGATAAGTCCCTTTTCATAAAGATCGACAAAGGCTTCTTTTACTGCATTCACGAGCCCCTCATCCATAGTAAATCTAAGCCTAGACCAAGCAGGAGTAATGCCTAAAAGCCTCATTTGTTCTAAAATTTGCCCTCCGCTTTGCTCTTTCCACTGCCAAACCCTTTTTACAAAGGCTTCTCTGCCTAGTTTTTCCTTGCTTAAACCCTCTTTTAAAAGCAAATTTTGCACTACATTTTGAGTAGCAATTCCGGCATGATCAAGTCCGGGCTGATAAAGGGTTTTATAACCATCCATTCTTTTGTATCTAACCATTATATCTTGCAGGGTAAAGGTTAATGCGTGTCCTATGTGTAAAACTCCTGTTACATTAGGAGGTGGCATCATTATGCAAAAATATTTATCTTTTTCTTGGATATTTTTATTTGAATCAAGCTCAAAATACCCTCTTTGCTCACAAATTTTATAATAATCTTGCTCTATACTTTTATCATACATAAATCAAAACCTTTTTTACATAAAAACTATACTAGCACAGCGATTTTCATAGGAATTTGTGCTAAGTAAAGAATCTTTTCCATAAGAATCAAGAGTGATTTTGCCAACCTGCCTTAAAAACTCACTTGCCACAGCTGCACTTCTTTTTAAGCCTAAGGCGTAATTATAAGCCCTTGAGCCGCTTTCATCAGTATAACCACTTATTTGCATAGCCTTAATCTTTGCATTTTTACCCAAAGAAAGCTTTAAATCTTTCATATAAAAGCTATTTTTTATGCTTAAAACATTAGCTTTGTTAAATTTAAAAAGCATATTAGGTAGGGCATTTGCATTTAGCTTTTCCCATTTATTATTATTTAGCAAATCCTTGTTGAAAACATAAAGTCTTAAGTTTTCATTGCTTATTTTTTGCACAAAAATTTCATAAACAAAATACCCGCCTCGTATAGAAAAAGTAGTAGTAATCTCATTTACAAGTTTTCTTTGTGCCTTAGTAAGCTTAGCACTATCTAAAATATAAACATTATATCTTGGCTCTCCTAGGCTTGTATCTCTTTTTGATTTAGCTAAAAGCTCGTTGTATTCTTTACTTAAATCACTATTTGCCAAATTTGCTTGTTTGTTTGTGGGCTTTGTTTGTGTTGCTGGCTCTTTGGCTTTTTGTGTTATTTCATTTTTTTCATCTTGTTTTTTGGATGAAATTACTTTGATTTCTTGTTTTTTACTCTCTTGTTTTTTATCTTTTTCTTTATTAGCTGTATTATTAATTTCTCTGCTTATATTATCCTCGCTAAAAATAATAGACTTAGGATTTGAGTTAGAAAATAAATAAAATAAAACCCCGGCTAAAATAAGCAAAATAAGTAGCAATAAAAACATAAGCTTTTTTGAATTCATAAAAACCCTTTTTTGAAATTTGCAAAAAATTATATCTAAAAGATTGATTGATTTTGTAAATTTTTATAAAAAAAGCAAGGGGAAATTTAAGATATTTTTATCTATAATCCTCTCTTTTAAAGGAGTTAAATGCCGCTTTCAAGACTGAACGAGGAACAATTTAAAGCAGCTAGCACAAAACTTGGGCATAATCTAATAATAGCAAGCGCTGGCACAGGAAAAACATCAACCATAGTAGCTAGGATAGCGTATTTGCTGCAAAATGAAGTGGCACCGCATGAAATTTTACTCCTTACTTTTACAAACAAAGCTTCAAAAGAAATGATAGATAGGCTTGGAAAGTATTTTGATAAAAAAATTACAAAAAATATCCTAGCAGGCACCTTTCACGGCGTGGCTTACGAGCTTTTAAAAAGAAAAAATAAAAATATAAGCTTAAAAATGCCTTCCGAGCTTAAAAATTTATTTAAAAGCATATACGCTAGGAGGAAATTTGCTCATATTAGCGATGTAAAGCCTTATGAAGCCTCTTACTTGTATGAGATATATTCTTTATTTCAAAACAAAAGCGAAAACGAAAATTTTGCAGACTTTTTTTTACGAAATTACAACAAAGAACAAGCCGTGTTTTTGCAAATTTATGAAGACCTTTTAAGAGAATATGAGGAGGAAAAAAGACGCTTTGATTATGTTGATTTTAATGACTTGCTTTTGAGATTAAAAGAGGAGCTTTTAAATGAAAAAATGGAATTTACTGAAATTTTGGTTGATGAATATCAAGATACAAATTCCTTGCAAGCTTCTTTGATTGATTCTTTTAAAAGCAAGAGTTTGTTTTGCGTGGGTGATTATGATCAGAGCATTTATGCTTTTAATGGTGCTGACATAAGCATTATAGGAAATTTTCAAAAGAGATTTAAAGACGCTAATATTTATTCTTTAAACAAAAACTACCGCTCGTCAAATGAAATTTTACAAATAGCAAATAAGGTTATTTTAAACAATGAAAGATTATACCCCAAACAACTTGTAGTCACTAGAGAGGGGAATTTTAGAAAGCCTGCTTTATTAGTTTATGATGATTTGTATGAGCAGTATAAAGAAATAGCTAAAATAATCTATCAAAGCTCTGTAAAGCACGAGGATATAGCTATATTGTTTAGAAATAAAGCAAGCGCAGATGGCATGGAACTAGCCCTAAGAAGCCATGGGATAAATTGCGTTAGAAAAGGTACTTGGAGCTTTTTTGACAGCAAGGAGGTAAAGGCGTATTGTGCCTTTTTGTCTCTTTTTGTAAATCCTAAGGACATCATGGCTTTTATGTATTTAATGGAGCATGCAAAGGGTGTTGGCTCTGCACTTTCAAAGGAATTATTTGATAATTTAAGCAAGCTTGGGCATGGAAATTTAATTAAGGCCTTTTTGGAACCAGATAGCAATGTAAAGCTTGAAAAAAGCGTGAAAATAAATAGTAGCTTAGGGCTTTTTGATGATTTAGAACCAAGGGTAAATACAAGCCGCTTTGAACTAAATAGCGATTTTAAAACGCATCCTATACTTGATTTTACCAAGATTAATGAGGATATGGCCAAGGTTTTGGAGCAGCTTTATTTGTATTTAAAACAAGCAAAAGCGTGTGAAAATTCATATGAGCTAAGTAATATTATAAGTTCTAATAGATTTTTTATAAAACTTTGCGAACTATTTATAAATCAAAGATGCGTAAATAAGGCCGGACAAATAGATTCTAACAAGAAAGAAGAAGCTATCTTAAGAATGCAAGAAAAAATCAACAAGCTTGTAGAATACAGCAAAGAATACAAAGATATAAGAAATTATTACAATTTTTTAAGTCTTGCTACAAGTGATATCAGCTCAGGCAAAGGCGTAAATTTGCTTACAATACACGCTAGCAAAGGGCTTGAGTTTAAAACAGTCTTCATTATAGATTTGGTACAAGAACGTTTCCCAAATAAAAAACTAATGAGCAGAATGGGAGGAAGTTTAGAAGAAGAAAGGAGGCTTTTTTATGTAGCTGCTACTAGGGCTATGGATATGCTTTATCTAAGCTACGCAAAAAAAGATAGCAAAAACAAGGACAAGGAATACAAGCCTTCTTGCTTTTTATTCGAAGCTGCCTTGTGCTAAAAACTTTCTTTCGTACCTTTTTAACATGCTTGAATTTCCGCTCAAACCGCCTTGGTGTATGTATAAAAGTGGATTTTTAAATTCAATTTTATTTTCTAAAATAGTATAAAGCCCTACCGTATCATACAATAAATCAAATTCTAAGCCTTGATTTAAAGCCTTTTTATAAAGCTTAAAAAGCTCTTCATAAGGTTTTGCAAAGTGAAATTTTCTAGTCTTTTTTAGTATAAACAGATTTTTTGGAATGCTGCCTAGATTTAGCATTTGTTCTTTTAAATACTCATCATTTCCAACACAAGAGCAAGTATAAACATTGAAATTTATATTTTTAGCGAGAAAAAAAGCACTAGTTCCAGTGCCTGAGGGCAAGAAAATATCAAATTTTATGTCTAAAGCCTTGCTTTGCTCTTCTATCTCCTTGGCCAAAATTTTAAGCCCAACTTCGGCTTCTTTCATAGCAATGCCTTCATTTATGAAAATATCGCCCTTTTTATAAAGGCTTAAAGCCATGTCTTTTTTATCCTTAAAGTCTAAATTTTCAAGTATTAAAGCTTTGTTTTTAAGTGCTAAGGCATAGTTTCCCTGCGGATTTTGCTTTAAAAAAGATGAAATTTTTTCACAAACAAAAAACAAATTTAAGCCTTTATTTTTACAAAAGATACTTAAAGCTGCAAGAGCATTGCTTTGAGAGGAGCCGTAAGATATGAACCTTGTGCCTTGCTTATAGTTTTTATCCATAAAAAAGGCCATTTTTCTAGCCTTGTTGCCATTTATCTCGCCTAATAAATCATCCCTTTTCACATAAAATGAAAAAGAGCAAAGGCTAAATTTTTCTATGGGGCTAATACAAAAAGTTTTCAAATTTTTCTATGATTGCTTTGTGTGATACGGTAAAATAAATTTTAACCCTATTGCTAGCTGCCTTATCCTCAACACCATTCACTAAAACAGGCTGAGAAAAGGACTTGCCGCTGGCTAAAATTAGGCTTGATAATCTGTCGTTTTTATAAAAGGAATTTATAAAGCCAAGTAGCTCATAAGCTCTTTTGTGCGATAAATCAAGCTTATACATATAAGATGAACCTTGTGAGTCTGTGTGAACTTCTATGATGATATGCTCTAGGCTTTGACTTAGTTCTTTATTTTCTAAAATAGCGTCAAAATACTCACTTAAAACCTTTCTTAGCTTGGATTTTGCCTCGCTTTTAAGATTATAAGATGATTCGTTAAATAAAGAATCAGATGAAATCACAACAGCCCCGCTTTGAGAATCAAGACTAATATTCGCATCAAGTATAGCCTGAAGCGCTAAGATAGTATCACTTTGCAAAAAGCTAAGCTCTAAAATTCTTTTTTTTGCTAGATTAAAATTGTTTTTAAGAGAGTTAAGCTCATCCTCTTGCTTTTGAAACTGCGTTAATAAAAGTAAGAAATCTCTATCTTTTGAATTCAAATTCACAGTTTGATTTAAATCTAAATTCTTAGACAAAGAAAGGATTAAATCCTGCCTTTGTTTAAAGTCTTTTTTGCTTTGTTCAAAGGCTTCTTTTTGATTTAGTAGTTTTTTGTATTCCTCTTGTATCTCAGCTTTTGCCGCTACATTTTTATATAAAAGTGCGCAAAAGATAAATAAAAAAAGTACGAATAATACCGCAATAAGCAAGGGATAAAACATATAAAATGAATTATTCTTGTTTATCTCTTGCATCTTCTTCTTTCTTTTGGCTCTTATCCTCTTTGACAAGCTTCGCTATAACTTCGCTTGCTTCGTTATCAAGCTCACTCATTTCCTGTCTTAGCTGTGTCATCATATCTATCTTATCGTCTATGCTCTTTTCTTCCTCGTAAATTTCTTTAAATTCTCTCATGCCGTGAATTAAAGCATTTTTAAAGCCTGAAAAAACCTTTTCCTGATTTTCAAGCATTGAAATTTGATAGGATTCAAAATTCTTTTTCAAGGCATCTATACGTTCATCAAGCATAAGAAGTGTTTTATCAAGGTGCGAAATTCTATCTTGACTAACATCTAACAGCCTGTTATACTGCTCTGCCATTCTTGAGCTGATGTCTTTGAAATTTTGATTAAGAGTTGAGATGTTGTTAGTCATTTCAAGATAAACCTTGCTTAAATCTCTTTGATTTCTATGCGCTCTGCTGAGCTCTGTCATGGTTTGCTTTATATGCTCACTACTAACCCTTATAGCCTTTTCCTCCACGTTTAACATCTCTTGGAAAAGTCCAAATTTGCGTTCTATGCTGTGGTCTAGCTCTTTAAAAAAGTCCTCATTGCTAACTTGTTCGAAAATGATAGCTATCTTGTCAAAATGCTGTGAGGATTTTTCTAAATACCTTTGCCTAAGCTCCTCTTTAGACCAAAAAAACGAACTTGTAGCATTTTTTTGCCTATCTAATAAAACCTGAATTTTAATCTTTCCAAAACGTTCAAAAAATATCCACCACAAAGAAAGAAAAACACCATATATACATATATAAAACGCACTAGCAACACCGCTTAAAAGCCTTGACATATCTTGTTCTAAAGACGAGGCATTTAAATTTGTAAAGCTTGGTATGTAAAATGCCATACTTATAAAGGTTCCTAAAATTCCCAAAAGAGGAAAAATGGCACTTGCTATGGCTGAAAAATTCTCATTTCTAAAATCCCTCATATAAGATAAGGCAAAATCATCGAAAGAGGCATTGCATTTAGTTTCCTTGCCTATGGTAAGAAAATTTTTCATAATGTATCTTTTAAGAGCCTGCTTAAATTCATCTTTTTGCTGCTCAAAGATACTAGAAGTGTATTCTGCGTTGTATTTAGCAAAAATCAAAGCTATTAAAAATATGCAAGTAATCAAGCTTAGTTCTACAATGCTAACTTTTAAGTCTATGTAGCCCAAATACCCACAAAAAACAATGGCAAAAAGTATAAAAGGTAAAAAAATTACCTTAAGATATACTAAAAAACCGCTTCTTTTTTTTACATCTGGCAGAACAACTTCTAAATTTTCTTTATCCATAAACGACCTAATTTTTATTTATACAGTTTAAATCTTCAAAGGCTCTTTCTAGCCTTTTTACCATACTTTCTTCACCGGCTCTTAGCCACACTCTTGGATCATAATATTTTTTATTAGGCTTGTCCTCACCTTGTGGATTTCCAATCTGTGCTTGAAGGTAGTCTTTATTTTGCTTTTCATAAAGCCTAACCCCATCCCAAAAAGCCCACTGCGTATCTGTGTCTATATTCATCTTAATAACGCCGTAGCTTATAGCTTCTTTTATGTCGCTAAGCTCGGAGCCAGAGCCCCCGTGAAATACAAAATTTATAGGCTTATCATCAATTAGCTTAAATTTATCCTTAACATAGCTTTGTGAATTTTTTAGTATGCTAGGTTGTAAACTTACATTGCCCGGTTTATAAACTCCATGCACATTGCCAAAGGAAGCCGCTATGCTAAAATTATCGCTTATCTTGCTAAGCCTTTCATAAGCTAGTGCCACATCTTCAGGCTGGGTGTATAATTTAGCATTATCAATGCCGGTATTATCTACGCCGTCTTCCTCTCCTCCGGTGCAGCCAAGTTCTATTTCAAGTGAAATTCCCAAAGCACAAAGCTTTTTTAAGTACTCTTCGCAGGTGCTTAAATTTTCTTCCAAGCTTTCTTCGCTCAAATCAAGCATGTGAGAAGAAAACAAAGCCTGTCCTTCCTTAGCCTTAAATTCAGCATTTGCCTTTATAAGCCCATCTATCCAAGGCAGCAGTTTCCTTGCAGCATGATCTGTATGTAAAATAACAGGCACGCCGTAAGCTTTAGCTAGCAAATGAACATGTCTTGCACCGCTTATCGCACCTAAAACATCTCCATTTTCGCAGTTTTTGCCAGCTACAAATTTAGCTCCTCCGTTTGAAAATTGGATAATTACAGGAGAATTTACCTTCTTGGCTGCCTCAAGCACAGAATTTATGGAATTTGTGCCTACGACATTAACAGCAGGTATGGCAAAACCTTCACTCTTAGCATAAGCATAAAGCTTGTTTAAATCCTCTCCGCTCACAACACCAGAGCTTACTATATCTAAAACGCCCATTATTTTATCTCTACTTTAGCGCCTTGAAAAAGCTCCATGGCTTTTTTATTCATAAGCTGTTGAACTTCTTGAATTTTAAGTTGATTTTCTATGAAATTCTTTACAGACGCATCGCTTAGGGTTAGCTGTTTTCTAGCTTTAGAATCCTCTTTTAAGATAACATGAAAGCCGTATTGGGTTTTAACAGGAGTTCTTGTAAAAGTGCCATTTTTAAGAGAAAAAGCAGCATCACTGAAAGGTTTTACCATATCTTGCTGACCAAACCAGCCCAAATCTCCACCTCTTGATGCTGAACCTGGGTCAATTGACTTAGACCTTGCAAGTTCTTCAAATTTTTGAGTTAAAGCAGAACCTTTTAAAGAACCTAGCTCAGAAATTATTTCCTTAGCTTCCGCGTCACTTTTAACCAATATATGTCTTGCCTTAACTTGCGCTGGCTCTACAAACTGCGCCTTATTTTTATCATATAAAGCCTTGACCTTTGAGTTATCAATCTTTACCTTATCAGCCATTTTTTGCTGATAAACACCTAGCAATATATCTTCCTTTGCTAATTCCAAATTCTCAGTATAAAGCTTATCTTTTTCTAAATTTTGCTTTCTTGCGTCATCAAGGATTAAGTACTGGGCTATGTATTGTTGGATTATAGCTCTTTTTTGTTCAGCTGGTAGTGAGGATATAGACTTTCCAGCCAAAACTCGTTCTAGTTTTTTATCTATTTCGCTATCTGTTATGTCTTTGCCATTAACGGTTGCCACAACAGCAGCATTTAAGAATGTTACACTTGCGCACAAGGCCGTGATTAAAACTTTTTTCATTGAATTTCCTTTGTTAGTTAAAGTTTATTAATAAAATTATAATTTAATTTCGTTAAAAATCAGTAATTAGAACGCAAAAATGACAAGAAACTTAAAGATAAAAGAACTTTTTTTACAAAATTATGAGAAGGCAAAAACAGAATTAGTCTTTAAAAATCCTTACGAATTAATCGTTTGCGTTATGCTCTCAGCACAGTGCACCGATAAAAGAGTGAATTTGATAACTCCTGCTCTTTTTGAGGCCTATCCTGATGTTAAAAGTCTTTCTAAGGCTAAGCTTGGCTCTGTTAAAAACTACATAAAATCTTGCTCTTTTTTCAATAACAAGGCTGAAAATTTAATCAAAATGGCAAAGGCTGTGTGCGAAAATTTTAACGGCGAAATTCCGCTTAATGAAAAGGATTTAACATCCTTAGCAGGAGTGGGGCGAAAAACCGCTCATGTGGTTTTGATAGAATGGTGCGGGGCAAATTTTATGGCTGTTGATACGCATGTTTTTAGAGTTTCTCATAGGTTAAATTTAAGCAAGGCAAAAAGTCCTGAAAAAACAGAGGAAGATTTAAGTATGATTTTTAAGGATAATCTAAACTACTTACATCAAGCCATGGTGCTTTTTGGACGCTACATTTGCAAGGCTAAAAATCCACTTTGCAAGGACTGCTTTTTATCTCATCTTTGCACTAGTAAAGATAAAAATTTAGCTTAGCTTTTGCTTTGGATAAAAAAATGGCAAAAACTTGAAAAATTGCTAATTAAAAATTGATAATAGATATAAAAATCTTGTAGAATTATTTAAAAACTTACTGTAAAATTAAGCAAGTACAAATTTTATATTTTAGGAGACAAAATGCTGTCAAAAGAAGTTATAAATTTATTAAACGAGCAAATAGCAAAGGAGATGTTCGCATCAAATCTTTACCTTTCTATGTCCTCTTGGTGCTTTGAAAATAGCTACGACGGTGCTGGTGAGTTTTTATTACAACACGCAGCTGAGGAGAGTGAGCATGCTAAAAAGCTGATAAAATACCTAAACGAGACAGATTCTCACGTAAAATTAGCTTCCATACCAAGCCCTGATGATGAATTTAAATCCTTGTTAGATGTCTTTGAACAAACTTACGAACACGAACAATCAATCACAAAGTCAATCAACGAATTGGTTGATTTTATGTTAGAGCATAAGGACTACCCTACCTTTAATTTCTTGCAATGGTATGTTGCAGAGCAGCACGAGGAGGAGGCTTTGTTTAGAGGAATTGTAGATAAAATAAAACTCATCAAAGACAACGCAAATGGTCTTTATTTGGCCGACCAATACATAAAAACTCTAGTAAATAAATAAATTTAACTTTTTCTAAGGCTATAAAAAGTAGAATGAAGCCTTAGAAATTTTGTATATCAAGTGTGGCTGTATGACTTATTTTTCCTTAGAATTTTCTTTAATGATGATAGCTTTTTTTGCTATTTATTGGTTATTTAAAGAAAAATACAAACTCCAAAATTTACTTGTTTTGTTCTTTAGCTACACGGTTTATATTCTTGTTAATCCATACTTTGCACTAGTTTTGTTTATATATACCTTTTTTATACACTATTTTGCACTTTTAATCTTTGTAAGACAGAAAAAATACATATTCTTAAGCTGCATAGCATGCGTTGTTTTGACTCTGTCCTTTTTTAAATATTTTTCTAGTATAAAAGATACCTTTGATGCTTTTTTGATGTTTTTTGGCTTTGAATATTTAGATAGTGATTTGATATTCCCAATAGGCATAAGTTTTTATGTCTTTGCTTCCATAACTTACCTAGTAAATGTATACAAAGAAAAAAAGATAGAAAGCTTCTTAAATGTTGCTATGTATTTATCTTTCTTCCCTACCTTGCTAAGCGGTCCTATCATGAGAAGCACATTTTTCTTTGAGCAAATTCACAGACAAAGAGAATTTAAACATGCTAATTTGATTATAGTTTTGCTGCTTTTTGGGATAATAAAAAAGGTTTTAATAGCTAATTATTTAGGCATTTATTCAAAGGAAATTTTAAACGACCCAAGCTCTTATAATTTCTTAGAGCTACTTTGTGCGATATATGCTTTTTCTGTGCAAATTTACTGCGATTTTTCTGGTTATGTGGATTTAGTCTGTGCCTTTGCACTAATGCTTGGCTTTCACTTGCCGCCAAATTTCAACATGCCTTATTTGGCTAAAAACTTAAGAGAATTTTGGAGCAGATGGCATATATCCCTTTCAAGCTTCATAAGAGATTATGTTTATATACCTCTTGGAGGCAATAAAAAAGGTCGCGTAAGAACTTATTTTAACCTTATCTTTGCCTTTATTTTGTCTGGAATTTGGCATGGAAATACTATTAATTTCTTGATATGGGGCTTGTTGCATGGTATTGGCGTTGCTTTTTTGCACATACCGCTTGTCAAAAAGATAAATTTAAGTAAAATTCCGTATCTTCCTGTGTTCATAACCTTTCACTTTGTAACCTTTGCTTGGATATTTTTTTACTATCCTAGCTTCAATGCAGCCTTAGAATACATCAAAGCTTGTTACAATAACTTTTTTATGCCTGTTGATTACAATGATATATATATGTTTATAATCTTTTGTTCCTTGTTCATAACCTATCCTTTGTTTGTAAATTTCAAGGATTATTGTGTGAAAATTCTTGCTATAACACCTTTGCTTTTAAAGCCTATTTTGCTAGCATTTATACTGCTTTTAGTCTTTGCTTTTATGCCAAGCGGGATACCACAGTTTATATATGAGAGTTTTTAATGAGAATTCTTAAGTTTTTTTTGGTTTTGCTTATTACCTTTGTTTTGGTTTGTTTCGTGATGAATAAGAGCATAAGCTCTTACCTAGAACAAAGATATCATATATACATAGCTCTTGATAATGAAATTTTAGATGAGGCAAATTCGCTTAAAATCAAACTAGAGCAAATCAAAACAGTGCTTAGCAATGATTCTTTTACTACAAATTATGAAATTCTACAAGAATTAGCCCAAAAAAATGAGGAAAATCTAAGTCTTGCTGTGGCTACTGAACTGATAAATGATGTAAATAATACAAGTGATGAAAATTTAAGCAAAACAAAGCTAGTGAATTTAGAGGATATGAACATAACCGTAAAAGATGGTGAAGAGTTTTTGATAATAGGCGATTCTTTAATGCAAGGCGTTGCACTCTCCTTGGTAAAAGACTTGCAAGCTCTTGATATAAATAGCACAAATTTAAGCAAGCAAAATACAGGACTTTCTTATAAATCATATTTTAATTGGGCTAAGGCAACTCAAGCTGCCTTTTTAAGTAATGATAAGATAAAATATGTAGTGGTTTTGCTTGGTGCGAACGATCCTTGGGCTATAAAATTAAACAACAAATACCACCAATTCAACACAACACAGTGGCTATCCATATACACAAGCAGGGTAAATGAGATACTGCAAATAGCTAAAAACTACGGTGCCAGGGTATTTTGGTATGAAATTCCTCCGGTAAAAGATAAAAATTTAAACACAAAACTAAAGGTTCTAAATCAAATTTATAAAAACGAACTTGCAAATAATGAAGAAATTTTCATACAAACGCAGTCTGTGCTTAGCGATAATGGAGAATACTCAAGTTATGTAAAAGATGAAAACAACAAAAGCATTAAGGTAAGGGCTGATGATGGAACGCATTTTAATATAAAAGGCGCTAAGATTATGTCAAATCTTTTGTTAAAGCATATAAATAAATGAAGTTATTTTATTTTGCTTTAGCCCTTTTTTCAGGGCTTGTAATAAGTGCTTGTTTTTTTAGCGATGATACTTTAAAAAAAACTCATTCAAAAAATTCTATCAAACAAAACATACAAAAAAGCGAAAAAAGCGCCTTGCTTAATTACTATAGCAAAGAGGATTTGCTAAGCTTAAAACATAAATTAAACTCAGATAATTTTAATATGAGAATTTTTGGGGATTCTCATATGGCTGCTGATTTTTTTTCAAGAGAGCTTAGAAAAAACTTCATACAAGTAAATTCAATAGGCATAGTCTATCCCCTGCAGCCAAAATATCAGCAGGTTTTAATGCTAGATTACGAAAGCAAGGATTTTGACATCATTAATTCAAGAAGCAGCGCAAACGAGCATTACGCTGTGGGCGGAATTTTAGCAAGAGCAAAAAAGGCCAATGCTTATATAAAGCTAAGCTCAAATTTAAAAGAACAAGTTTTTAATGTGGGAATTTTTTACAAAGCCAAGGATAAGGGTTTTGTAATAAATGATAAAAAGGCAAAAAAATACACAGCAAAGAAAAAAAATAAAAACAACTTTGTATATGAGGAATTTAGCAAACTAAGCTTTCCAATCACCATAAAAGCCCTTGATAAAAATGCCGAACTTGGCGCTTTTATAATATACAACGATGATAAAAATGTAAAAACCTTTGATACCCTAGGCATTAATGGTGCAAGATCTGATATATGGCTTAGATGGGATAAAGATACTATGAAAAAAAGTTTTGGAGTCATTAAAAACGACTTAATCATACTAGCCTACGGCTCTAACGACGCCTTAATGGACAGGTTTAACAAAAAGGATTTTAAAAGCAAATATAAAAATTTCATATATTTTTTAAAAAAATACAACCCAAATGTCAAATTTATACTAATCTCACCGCCAACGGTTACTAAAAAAATAGATGATGAAACTTACGCACTAACGCCAAATTTTTACGAAGTGAGAAAGGCTATATATGAGTTAGCAAGGGAGGAGAAAATAATTTTATTTGATATGCACACTGCTATGGAGCAAAACGGGGGCAAAGAGCTTTGGATAGAACAAGGCTTAAGCAATAAAGATGTGCATTTAACCGTAGAAGGATACAGCCTCTTAGCTACCAAATTTCAAAAGGATTTTGAAAAACTACTATCTGGTCTTTAAAGAGTTTGCTAAATTAGCGCAAGCCAAAGAAAGTATCTTGTATGTTTCATCGAAATTTCCACTATACCAAGGGTCAGGAACATTATCATAAGGAAGTTCTTTTGCATACTCGGTTATTTTTTTAATCTTAGTGTTTATGTTTTTGTAATTTTTCATCACAGTTTTATAATTAAATTCATCCATAACTATAATCAAATCGCTACTATCGCACAATGCCTGGCTTAATTTTTTGCTTTTAAACATAGATGTTTTTATGCCCACACTATGAAGCTTTGACTTAGTTTTATAGTGCATATCCTCGCCATCATGCTCGCCAGAAGTTCCAGCACTTAAGACCTTTATATCAAGATTTTGTTTTAAAGCTATGTCTTTCATGATGTATTCTGCCATTGGAGAGCGACAAATATTTCCTAAACATACAAAAATTATTTGCATTTAAAAAGCCTTTAAAATAATTTTATTAAAAATATCATACAATATTTTCATGGTAAATTTCAAAAAAACACTTTTAGTTTGTTGGTTTGGTTGCTTTACAACATCAATGGGACTTAGCCAAATAGCACCCATTTTACCTTTCTTTTTAAGAGAACTAGGACTAAGCACTCACGATGATATAGCCTTTTACTCTGGCCTTAGTTTTGGTGTAACTTCTTTACTATTAGCTATTTTTTCACCACTGTGGAGCTTCTTAGGGGCTAAATTTGGTTATAAAAAAATGCTTTTAAGAGCCTCTCTTGGCATGGCTATTTTTACCTTTCTTATAGCTTTATCTAGGGATGTATTTGATGTTATAATTCTTAGAGTTCTAACGGGCATTGTAGCGGGCTTTAACACCACAGCTGTAGTTTACATAGCCATACAAGCTCCTAGAAAATTCTCTGCTTATGCACTTGGCACACTCTCAACAGCTTCGGTTAGCGGAAGCTTATTAGGGCCATTATTAGGCGGCTTGTTGGCTGAATTTATAGGACTTAGATTTTCCTTTGTCTTTGTGGCAATCTTGCTTTTTTTATCATTTGCAACCGTCTTATTTTTCATAGATGAGAAGAAAACACAACGCAAAAGCACAGAAAAAGAGGAAAACACAAAAACAAATTTCAAAATGGTTCTAATCTTATGCTTTCTTACCATAGTGGTGCAATTTGGAACCTTTGGCATAGCACCATTAGTAAGCTTATATGTAGAAAGCCTGCACAAAAGTAAAGAATTTATGGTCTTTTTATCTGGTTTGGTCGTCGCAGCAAGTGGAATTAGCAATGTGTTTTTTGCGCAAAAATTAGGGCGTATGGCTGATAGGATTGGATATGAAAGGGTTATACCGTATTGTTTATTATTTTGCGGGATTTTGTTTTGCTTGCACTCCTTGGCACAAACTGTCTTTGTTTTATTTTGCTTAAGATTTGCCTTAGGAATTGGCCTTGGAGGGCTTTTGCCTTGCATAAATGCTATGCTTAAAAAAATCAGTTCAAAGGCTAAGCTAAGCGTTGTACTTGGTATGAATCAATCATCACACGCAATAGGCGGCTTTATGAGCTCAGTTGGGAATGGATATTTAGCAGCCATTTTTGACATAAGAACTGTTTTTGTGATAATTTCTTTAAGTTTTATTTTAAGTGCTTTTTTATTTCTTATAGCAAATAAATTTTTTAAAACTCACTAAAAATCTTGTAGATAAAAGCACCGGCATGGCTTTTATTAAATTATTCTCGTTGCAAGCTTTGAATTTTAAGCCTTAAATTATAATAAATCTAAGGCTATTTTTGAATTTTTAATCTCTTTGATTTTAACATTAACCTTGTCATTTTCTTTTAGCTTATCTTTGATTTTAGATATATGCAAAAGCCCATCGATACCGTCTTTAAGCTCCACAAAAACCCCAAAAGCAGCCACTGTTTTAACAGTGCCTTCAAATTCTTGTCCCACAAAAAATTCATCTAAGCTCTTTTTTGCACCCTTCTTTTTATCAAATTTACTATCCTTTGAGGTTATGCTTATGATGTAATCTTTTGCCGCTTTTACTTGTTCATTTTGATTGCCAGCTATCTTTACTTCGCCTTTTTCTCTATCTAAATCAACCGAAACGCCGAATTTATCGATAATTTCTTTAATTGTCTTTCCAGCCTGTCCTATAATATCAACTATCTTAGAAGGCTCCACATTAAACAATTCCAGCTTAGGCAAGACATCCTCATTCACAACTATCTTATCGTTAGCTTCTTGCATAATGTCTAGGATGTGAATTCTAGCCTCTTTTGCCTGATACAAAGCCTCTTTTAGAGTTTGCTTATCAATACCGCCAAGCTTTATATCCATTTGCAAGGCCGTAATTCCATCTTTAGTTCCAGCAACCTTAAAATCCATATCCCCGTCGTGATCCTCAAGTCCCATTATATCGGTTAAAATGGCGTATTTATCTCCCTCAAAAACAAGACCCATAGCAACGCCAGCAACTAATTTTATACTATCTACCCCAGCCGCTCTTAAGGCCAAGGAACCACCGCAAACAGTTGCCATGGATGATGAGCCGTTGCTTTCAAGAATTTCAGATACTAATCTTATGACATAAGGATAATTCTCACTCACACTAGGATACAAAGCTCTTTTTGCCAAATTTCCGTGTCCTAATTCCCTCCTGCCAGGTGCTTTTATAGGGCTTGCCTCGCCTACTGAAAAGCCAGGGAAGTTATAATTTACCATAAACCTTTCGGTGATTGCACTTTTTTCGCTTAAACTATCATATAGCTGCGCATCACTGTCATTTCCTAAAGTGGCCACAACAAGGGCTTGAGTTTGCCCTCTAGTAAATAAGCAAGAACCGTGAGCACTAGGCAAGATATTTGTCTCTATACTTATATCTCTTACATCTTTTAATCCTCTGCCGTCAGCTCTTATACCCTCATTTATAATCTGTGCTCTTACTAGCTCCCTTTTAAAGCTATGCAAGGCCTTTGTTATATCCTCTTCGCTCCACTCTTTTTGCTCAGCTTCATTAAGTGATAGAATTTCTTTTGCTATTTTGGATATTTCGCTTGCTCTTTCGCTCTTTGCCATTTGCTTAATGGCTTCTTTTAATTTAGGCTCGTAAGAATTTTTAACAAAGTTTAAAAGCTCTAAATTCTCCTCCTGCACCCTAAGGCTTAAAGAGGATTGTTTTTTGTGTTTTAAAAAGGCTTCCTCGTAAGCATTTGAACCATTTAAAATAGCTTTTGAAGCCATATCTAAAGCCTGCAAAACCTCGTCTTCGCTAAGTTCATTCATAAGTTGTTCGCAAGGGTTGTTCAAAATCACTTCAGGAAATGGGGTATTAAGAGATAATAAATCAGGATTAACACTAGGTAAGGCTCTCATTTCTATCATTAAAAGCTCATCCTTCACGCCAGAAACAAACAAATCAACAGTGCTTTGCTTAAGCTCACTAAGACTTGGATTTAAAACAAATTCATCATTTATCCTAGCTATTCTAACCCCACAAACAGGCGCTTTTATATCTATATCACTAAGATAAAGTGCCACACTTGCAGCGTTTAAGCTCACAACCTGTAAATCAACCTCTTCGTCAACAGAAAGCACCATTACAACTATTTGGGTAGGATAGTTATAGCCCTTTGGAAATAAGGGCCTTAAGCTTCTATCTATAATCCTTGATGTAAGCGTTTCTAAATCGCCCGGCTTTGTTTCTCTTTTGATGTATCCTCCGGGAATTTTTCCAGCCGCATAAGCTTTTTCTATATATTGAACAGTAAGTGGTAAAAAGTCCTCATCAACAGCCTTTTCTTCTCTTGCAACAGCTGCTAAAACCACACATTTTCCAACCGTCATTAAAACAGAGCCACAAGCTTGTTTTGCTACCTTATCTATATCAAAAATTTCTATATTTTTATTTACTTCTATTTTATACTGCATATACTATCTCCTTGAGCGTTAATTTAGCTAATTATTTATTACAACTAGCTTATTTATATAGAATTTACCATACTTTCATTTTCTTGCAGGGCAAAATCATAAGAAACGCCGCCGATTGGATAAAGATTAAAGGTAAAATAAATTCCATTTTTTTTGTTTGCTTTAATACCGCCACTTGTAAGCTGAGGGTCTACCCTTTCTCTATATGTTAAAGAATAATTCCAGCACTTTCTTTGAAAAACATAGCCAAGCTCCCAATAATTTACACCAGACCTGTTGGTATCAAACCAAATTCCAGAAAGTAATTTATAATTAGCATTTAAATCATAACTTGCATTAGCACCTATGAAGCTGTACTGTGCTATATAAGAATTTGAAGTGTTTGTGCTAGAGCTATATCCAGCGCCGTATTTATAAGCGTGCGACAAGGTAAAACTAAAATAATTAGCATAGATATCAACATAAGTTAATGACTTTGTAAATCTGCCAAGCTCGTGCGAATACTGTGCTTCGTTTGAAATAGATATATCATCATCAAAATAATACTGTATGAGATTATTTACATTATCAAGACTAAAGGTATCGGTGTTATAGCTTAAATTTAGTCTATGTTTTAGCTTTTTATCCCCGGCTTCATTGTAAAAATACTGCAAGGCACTTAGATTAAAGGATGAAGTATCCTCAGGGCTTTTCACAAATTCTTGAGAAATATCACCTGTCTTAGCACCAACTAAAAAATAATCAGCTCCAAAATAAACAGTATGATAAAAATTATCATAAGCCTTAGAAAGCTCTGTGTAAAGTGCGAAATTGTGATTATTTCTTAAGAGTTGTTCATTATCTTTGCCGTTTGTATTGTCGGTATATTCCACAAAGGATGCGTATAAACTTTCGGTAAATTGAAAGTGTAAAAAATCATCAAAAAAGCTCTGATGATAAGTAAGAGGCAAATTAAAATTAAACAATGTAGCATGAACGCCCACATCTCTATAATATCTATTAAAATTCGCGTCAAATGAGTACTGTATTGTGTTATTAAAAAGCCCATTTAAAAAACGGTGATACTGAAAAGACGGATACTCTTGTAAGGTAGAGCTATTAGAAACTGCTGCTGTATCTATGTAATAATTAGCATAAGCTGCGTAGTAATTATTTTCATCTGCTAAAAAATAGCTAAATTTAGATGTGGCCAAGGAGGTTAAATCCCTGTAATCCCTGCGACCTAAATTCAAATAATCAACATCATTTAAATATATAGCATCAAGCCACAAGCCTTCTTGTACATTTGAGCCTAAGTCGAGTAAATTTACAAATAAATTATCTCTGTGGTATTTTAACTCCAAACCTCTATGACTTTTGTTTTTTAAATTCTCCTTGTGGTAGTAAGCATCGTTTTCTAAAAAAACACCGGTGTTAAACTCACCGCTAGAAAACTCAGAATCCATAAATCTAAAGCTTGCGTAAGCCCCAACGCCTCTTGAGGTTCTAAGCTGAGGATTAACTTGCATGTCCCAATTATTTGCAAAGGCAAAATATATGGGTTGTTCATAATAAAAGCCATCGTCTTGATTGATTTCAAATATAGGTATTAAAAGACCTGTTCGTCTTGAAGTATCTGCTGAAAATCCGATGTAGGGCGTATAAAAAACAGGAACATTTTTTATGTAGAATTTAGCATGATGCAAATGAACGAAATTATCCTCTCTATCAAATTCGCCCTCACTAAAACGAATTTCCCAGTCCGGATTTTCTACATTGCAACTTGAAACTATGGAGTTTTTACCGCTAAATGTTTTATCATCAAGCCTGCTTTCTTCGCTTTTAAACCACACTTCCATATCGCTATTTGCAAAAAAGAAGTTCTTAAATTCAGCCTTATTTGTATCTAAATTTAGCTTTGCATAGCAAGAATTAGAGCGATCCTTTTCGCCCCTTAGTATATTTACATCTCCAAAAAGTTCTAAATCTCTTGTGTTTTCGTCGTAGGTAGCTTTGTTTGCACTGATAAAATAAGAATTAGAAAAGACTAAGACATCGTTGTCTGCCTTTATTAAGCTTTCTTCTTTTTCTACCTTGGTAGCGTATATATCAACCTCTTGTGCCTCCATGAAAGCAAGAGTTAAGATACATACTAAAGAAAGCTTACGCAACTTCAATTACCACAGTCTTTGCCACATAATCTTGCCAAGTTTTTCTACTATCATTCCCAAAGGCCCAAAAATAACCCAACATAAAACAATTCTCGCTTACATTTCGCATTATAGCTCTAATCGCACTTTGCAATAAATTTGGTTTATCAAGCAGCCTATCATCCACTATAGCTATCTTGCACACAAATTTACCCACACTTGCTCCGTATAAAAATGCGAAAATAAAGTGATACAAAAAATTTACAAGAAATACAGTAATTATCATCTTTCTTGTTAAATCAGCTGCGTTTTCGTAATTTGTATTAGCTAGATCATCCACAAAAATAAAGCTAAGTATAACAGAGATGACAAAAAAATCCACCAAATAAGCTATAATCCTCTTTTCAAAAGAGGCTAGTTTCAAGCCCTCTCTATGCAACCTTTCTAAAAGCTCATTATTCATCTAAGTGCCTGATACGCTATATCTTTTCTAAACTGCATTCCGTCAAAGCTAACATTTTCACAAAGCTCATAGGCCAAATCTCTAGCCTCTTTAAGCTCGGACGCTAAAGCAACGCACACAAGCACCCTGCCCCCGCTAGCAAAAAGCTTTTCTTTTTCTTTAGATACTCCAGCATAAGAAATATGCGAATTTTTAGGAAGTGATTTTATGCTAATCTCAGCCTTTGGCGAAGATGAAAAAGGATAATTTTTACTAGCACAAACAACAGCCACGGCAAAGTCTTTCTTAAGCTTTAAATTAAAATTCTTAAGCTTTTTTTGCGTACAAGCTAAAAATAAATCCAAAGGATTTTCTATCAAAGGCATTAAAACTTCGCATTCTGGGTCTCCAAAACGAACATTAAATTCCAAAACATAAGGTTTTGAATTCACAATCATAAGCCCAGCAAAAAGCACGCCCTTAAATTCATTACCCTCATCCTTCATGGCTTTTAAGGTTGGTTTTATTATATCATTTTTAATTTCTTCTAAAAGAGCGTCATTTGCCAATGGGCTTGGAGCATACGCACCCATACCGCCGGTGTTTGGCCCCTCATCGTTATCTTTTAATTTTTTATGATCTTGAGTAGCTGGCAATACAACAAAATCATCCCCATCACTTAAAGCAAAAATGCTTAACTCAAAACCATCCAAAAATTCCTCTATAACAACAGTTTTTCCAGCCTGTGCAAAGCTCTTTCCGCTAAGCATATCACTAGCTACCGTTATAGCCTCATCGTGGCTTTTAGCTATGATCACGCCTTTGCCAGCACACAAGCCATCGGCTTTCACTACTATTGGCGGAGTAAGACTTTTGATAAAATCACTAGCTTGTTTTATATCTGTAAAAATTCCAAAAGCGGCCGTGCGTATTTTATTTCTCTTTAAAAAATCTTTCATAAAGGCTTTAGAGCTCTCAAGCATGGCAGCTCTTTTGCTAGGACCAAAAATATCAATACCGTGCTTTTGAAAAATATCAACGACGCCTTTTTCTAGAAAGTCTTCACTGCCGACTATACAAAGATCTATGGAATTTTCTTTTGAAAAAGAGGCCAAATTCTCTAAATCGCTAAATTCTAAATTTGTGCCCAAATTTGAGGTAGCACCGTTTCCTGGTGCAAAATAAAATTCTAAATTTTTATTTTCATTTTTAAGTGCCAAGGCTATAGAATACTCTCTAGCTCCACTACCTAATATTAAAATTTTCATATCGCTCTCCATAAAAACCCAAATGGTCGCAAAACAAGATAAGACCCCAAAGTCTTAAAAAAACCGTTAGGCAAACGCTTAAGGCTGCAGCTTCTCGCACTTTTACATGCTCAAACGAAGTCACAGAACACAGAGAATTTGCACAATCACAGTAGATAGATTAGTGTTGGATCCTCTTTGTAATATATCGAGCCATTCAGGCAAGATGATTATACTTTAAATTTCTAAATAAGCTTAAATTTAGTCTTTCCATATACGTCAAATCGCTTACCCTCAAGTATAATATCAGCCACATTTTCCCAAGCTGTTTTTTCATCTATATAAACAACATCAAAGACATTATCACGCATTAAAGATTGATAATTAACCTTTTTGGGTGCGTATTTTACTATATAATAAGGACTTAGTGTAAAAATCTGAACCTTAACCTTAGTAAGTAACTCAGAATCAGAAGTGACAACTAAGAATTTCTTTCTATAATCATTAATAATTTTTTGTATATAAGCTAATAATTTTTGGTCTCCTTGACTTAGCAAAGTCTTATCTAGCCTACTTAAATACAACTCCGCAAAAGACATGGAGCAAAAAGAATTTTCATTATCATTACGTGAAAAATATGAATTTTTAACACCAGCAGACTTTAAAGAAATTTGCCAAATTCTAGTGTCTATAATGGTTGCACATATATTAAGCCCGGAGATAATTTTTTGAAACAACTTCTCTCTTGAAAGCTTAAAGGCATTTTCAAAAACAGAATAATTTTTCTTGTAAAATTCTGATCTTAAGCCTTCTAATCTCTCAAGAGATGATTTAAAATAATTAATTTCCTTTACAAGCTCTTCTATTCTTTCTTGCTTAGCCTTAAGTTTAGCTTGGTCTGGATTTGGCTTTGAAGCTTGCATTTTATAATCCATCTTAGCACTTCTTAGCTGGTGTTCACAGGCGCTAAGTCTATTTTTCCTAGTATCAATAGCAGCCACTAATGCCTGATAATGACACTGAACCGAAAGGAATTTTTCATTAAAAATTTTAGTGATATTTAAAAGCTTTTGCTTATCTCTCATATCGTTGTATGAGTTTTCTAGGTGCATTGTTATGCTTCTTATCGTTGCAAATTGGGTTTGATTGATTGAATTATCCATAAATATTAGGGTATCAAAAGCCTTATTTAAAAATCTTTTAAGAATGAAATAATTAAGCGTAACAGGGGCTTGCTCGCTGTTTTCCATATTTATTTTAAGTGCTTCAACCGATAAAATTTCACCCTCGAAATGCTTTTGTATCGCTTGAGGTATGGTGATTGAAAGCGGTATGTGGTCTAAGGTATCAAAATCCGTGCTTCTAAAAAGCTGCGTTATATAAGCTGAACGTCTTGAATTTTGTATGTCCTCTAGCTCGTCGTCATTGTTAGTTCGCCAAAAATCCTGCTCTGTTATAAAATCACCCTCTTTAAATTCTTGATATTTAGATGGTTTTATGGAGGTTATTCTCTTACCGTCTGCGTGAAATTCGACAAAAGTTCCTTGGCTTGGCATACTTTTTTTATCATGCCAATTTTGTCTGTTAAAATCAAAAAATGCCTTTGATAAATTCATAACAGTGCCTCTACCTGTGGCATCCATATACATCATAATTTTACCATGCATAAAACTAACCCTTAAAAATACAAAAAAGTAAAGATAATTCTATTAAAATATTATAAAAATAATATAAATAAAACTTCAAGACTTAATACAAAATTCACAAAAATATAATAAAATTAGACCGCTAATTATGAAATACATTGAAAAGAGGGAATATTGTTTATAAAACATTATATAAAAAATCCAAAACAAACCGGTGCAATTTGCTCTAGCTCCAAAAAACTAGCTTCCATGATGATAAAGGGAATTGACATAAACAAGGCAAATTGTATAGTAGAAATAGGACCTGGAATGGGTGCTTTCACAAAAGAAATTTTAAAAAACAAGCAAAAAGAAAGCAAATTTTTTGCCATAGAAATAAATAAAGATATGGCACAAAAGCTTAAAAACGAAATACCAAACCTCGAAATAATCACTCAAAATGCCTTAAATTTAGAAAGTATTATAAAGGCTAAAAAAATTGACAAGATAGATAACATAATATCTGGAATTCCTTGGGCTTTGTTAGATACTAAAGAACAGATTGCCTTACTAAAAGTCATACATCACAATCTAAGTCAAAATGGCTATTTTACTACCTTTGCTTACATCCTGCCAAGTCCGCAAGCAGCTGTTTTTAAAAAATTATTAGGTAAATTTTTCAAAGAGGTTAGGAAATCAAAAATAGTATGGCAAAATGTCCCGCCAGCCTTTGTATATTACTGTAAAAAATAATTAATTTTTTCTTAAATAATAAATCAAAGCCCTATCATTAGAAAAACTTATGCTAAATCTCAAAGGAAGTATTTTTAAATAAGTAGCACTTTTAGCCTTTAAAAAATCAGCTTCGACCGTATCTTTAATCTTAACATCTAAGGTGTTAAAACAACTTAAAAGCTTTTCTTTGTGCTTGTTTAAAAATCTAAGCTTTAAATCCTTGCTCATATCATCATCAATTAAACCCAAATCGGTTTTTTTTAGATAAAGCAAGTCTTTTTCATCATAATATATGTCGCAAACATACTCTTCATAAACATCTTTGCTTTGAACCATTGCTGGAGAAATGTTTTCGTTTTGGTGAAAAAGTATATAATTTTGAGTGCTAAGCTCAGCCCAAAATATAAATTCACTCCGGGCTAAGCTATTTAAACAAAGTAGTATTAGTAGGCAAACAACTCTTTCCACTTAGTCTCGTCTATCTTAAGTTCTACATTCACTCTATAAAGACCTTGATTGAAGCTCTCATCTATAACACTAGCATTTTTTATAAGTCCATTTACTTGAGCTGTGATGGTAGAGCTACCAAGCATAGCGTCTTTCACTGTATCTTTACCGTTAATCTTAACGCCATAAAGCTTGCTTGCAAGTTGGCGATAAGCATCGGCTACAGCTGCTCTTTTGGCTAGGGCTAGAGCTTGTGCTGATGAGACTGTATTCATAGGAGCTATACCCTCGCCAACGGCACCAAAGGTAAGTTCGTTTTCGGAGCTATCAAGGGCAAGCATTTTTTCTTGTCTTATAATATCTCTAACATCGTCTTTATCAACCTTTTGCACCACAACATCAGGATTGTCGTTGCCCCTAGAAAAGGAACTTAACAAGGAATTTGAAGTTGTCCCTGTGCTCTGAGTGCTTGGGGTAGCATTTGAAATTCTATTTACCGCACTACTGTTTCCAGCAGTAGACTTTGGAACCGCACAACCTCCGACTATAAAAGCCGCCGTAACGAATAAAACTAAATTCTTCATCGTTCAACCTTCAAAATATTGTATTTGCTATATGAAAGCAACAACCGTTCCAAATTTTACTCACTAGGCTCTAACTCAGTATCTAAGTCAGTGCTATCATCTTGCTTAGGACATTTATCTATGCTTATCACCTCTTCATTTTCAACATTTACAACTATAACGCCTATGGTATTTCTGCTAGATTTTTTAATGCCTTGCATATCAACTCTTATGGTTTTACCGCTGCTTGTAGCTGCCATTAAGTCCATATTCTCATCAACAGTCACAACGCATACTAAATCCTTGGTCTTATCTGTAAGCTTCATGCAGATAACACCTTTACCGCCTCTATTTTGCAGTCTATACTCGCCTGCTGTGGTTCTTTTTCCTATACCTTTTTTGCTGATACTTAGAATTTCTTGCTCATCATTTTCCACAAGCACAGCTCCAACCACTTCATCATCTTTTTCCTTAAAGCGAATAGCTGTTACACCTCTGCTTACGCGCCCTATTTCTCTAACGCTAGCCAGCGGGAATTTAATACACATACCCTTTTTAGTGGCTATGAAAATCATCTTGGAATTGTATTTTGAATTTTCATCAAATTCCACATTTTCCATATCTGCTTCAAATTCATCTTTTTGCGCTACAAAGGCTGCCACAAGCTCATCACCCTCGTCTAAATTAATGGCTCTTACTCCATTTGCTCTATTGCTTTTATACTCGCTTAAATTTGTTCTTTTAATAATCCCTCGCTTCGTAAAAAAGCACAAAGACTTATCCTCACTAAAATCATCATTAGCAGGAATTACAGTCATAATCTTTTCTTTATCCTTATCAAAGCCGTCAAGGATATTTGATATATGTCTTCCTATGGCTGTTCTGTCTTTATCATCTATCTTGTAAACATCTTTTTTATAAAGTTGCCCTTTATTTGTAACAAACATAAGCACATCGTGAGTATTTGCGGTAAAAAAGTGCTTTATAAAGTCATCATCGTGCGTGGTTAAAGCAAGTTTTCCCTTGCCACCTCTTTTTTGCCTTTCATAAATTTTACTATCAACCCTCTTTATATAGCCTTTTTCTGTTATAGTAACAACTACGCTTTTATTTGGAACTGTGCTTTTATCATCGCTTTCTTCTATCTCATCTACAATTTCGGTAATTCTTGGCACATTAAATTTAGACTTAATCTCTAAAAGCTCCTCTTTTATGAGTTTTTCAAGCTCTTCTTCGCTTTTTAAAATTCCTTCTAATCTAGCTATTTCTTTTATAAGCTCTTGTAATTCATTATCTATCTTTTCTCTTTCAAGACCTGTTAAGCGCGCTAGTCTCATTTCTAAAATAGCATTTGCTTGCAGTTCGCTAAGCGTGAAATTCGACATCAAGGCTTCTTTTGCGCTAGCGTTATCCTTACTATTTTTTATAAGATTTATAACCTTGTCTATATCATCAAGTGCTATTTTTAAGCCCTCTAAAATATGCGCTCTTGCTCTTGCTTTTTGCAAATCAAATATAGTTCTTCTTATGATAACCGTTTTTCTGTGATTTAAAAAGAGTTTTAAAAGCTCTATCAAAGAGAAAATTTTAGGCTCTTTGTTGTGTATAGCAAGCATTATTATGCTAAAGGTATTTTCCATAGCTGTGGATTTGAAAAGATTGTTTAAGGTTGCATTAGTATCAGCATCCCTTTTTAGCTCTATAACAACTCTTATGCCCTCTCTATCGCTTTCATCTCTTATATCAGCTATACCTTGTATAATCTTTTCTTTTGCCAAATCAGCAATTTGTTCTATAAGTCTTGCTTTATTTGTTTGATAAGGAAGCTCATCAATCACTATAATATCTTTATTTGACTTGGTTTCTATATGGGTTTTTGCACGAACCTTAACCCTACCCCTTCCATGCCTATAAGCATCTATAATGCCCTTTTTGCCATAAATAATACCAGCGGTTGGAAAGTCTGGTCCTTTTATGAATTCCATTAGCTCTTCTAAGCTAGCTTCTTTATTTTCTAAAAAGTATATAAGTCCGTCGATTAGCTCATTAAGACTGTGAGGAGGGATATTTGTAGCCATACCAACGGCTATACCGCTAGAGCCATTTAACAATAAATTTGGCAATCTCGCAGGCAGCACATCAGGCTCGCTCAAAGAATCATCATAGTTTGGCACAAAATCAACAGTGTCTTTGTCTATATCTCTTAAAAGCTCCTCGGCCAAAATAGTCATTCTAGCTTCAGTGTAACGCATAGCAGCAGCTCCGTCTCCGTCGATAGAGCCAAAATTTCCTTGTCCGTCTATGCTAGGATAACGCATAGAAAAGCTTTGAGCCATTCTCACCAAGGCATAATACACCGCTGCATCGCCGTGAGGGTGGTATTTACCGATAACATCACCCACTATACGAGCTGACTTTTTATAAGCACTTCTAGAGCCAACACCCAAATCATTCATAGCATATAAAATTCGCCTATGCACAGGCTTAAGCCCGTCTCTAGCATCAGGCAAAGCCCTGCCTATAATAACGCTCATAGAATAATCAAGATAGCTGGTTTTGATAGAATTTTCTATATCAATTTCTTCTACATCCAAATCTTTGTTAAAGATATCCATACAAATCCTTGCATTAAAGTAAGTTTTACTAAATTTATCGCTACGCTATAAATTTTTTATTATACAGTCTTTTAACTAATAAATCAAAATACATTTTACTGCTTAGCATCAGCTAAAACCAAGGCAAACAAGGTCTCAATACCATGCTTTGCCAAAGTTTTTTTAGCCTCAAGTATAGAAAGTCCGGTTGTTACTATGTCATCAACTAAGATAACAGGTGAATTTAGAGGCTTTAACAAAACATAATCTCTTTTATTTTTAAGGCGAAATTCCACGCTTTTGCCAGAATATTTACACTTAGACCTTGAGTGCAAAACACCGAATTTAAGCTTTATAGCTTTGCTTTTTAACTGTCTTGCTAAGATAGCAGAATGAGAATATAAAGAATTCTCAACCCTATCATCTAAGGCTATGGCTGTGATTTGGCTGTCTATTTTAAACATATCTTTAAATTTAGCAAAGCTAAGTTTAGCAAGTGAATTTAAGACAAAATAGCCGTGAAATTTATGTTTAGAATGAAGCAAGTGTTTTATTTCGCTGTATTTATAAAAATAATAAACCTTAAAGCCCTCTTCAAGCTCCCTAAAACCAAGAGAAAGCTCTGAAAGCTCTTGATAACAAGCATCACAAAAGCTTAACAGAGAAAAACAGTGGCAGTTATAACATCTCAAAGTGATGAAATAATGCTGGCTACTTTATTAGCCATTTGTTTTATAAGTAAAAAAGTATAAAAACTTATCTCTTTTTCGTTTTTAAAGCCCACAACATCTTGCTTTGTTCTTACAGTAAGTGTTTTATCGGTATTTATATCCTTAAGTTGTAAGCTAGCTACGATATTAGAATGAAGTCCGGTTCTATCTAGCTTGGACCTAAAATCCACAAAAGAAAGATCGAGCCTTAAAACATAAGGAGAATTGTTAATACCATCAACCACAACTATACCTCTTGATTTTAACTCTTGCTCTAAGAAAAGATAAAAGGCTAGATTAAACTGCTCGTTTATAAAATATCTATCATTTTCTATATAAAATACTTTCTTTTCTTCTGCTAAATCATTTATCCTGTGTAAATACACTTTTTTAATAGCCACACTTGTATCAAGCGTTCTTTTATCTGCACAACACTGAAGTCCAACATCGCTAAGATATAAGAGGCCTTGAATTTTAGCCTCAAAACCTTGCAAGCTGTTGCAGTCATAGCAAGATTGTTGGGAAGCAACATCAGCTGCCTTTTGTAAAGTACTCTTAGGAGCTACGCAAGCTGAAAGCAAAAGTGCTAAAGCCATGAAAAAGCTATATTTTAATAATTTCATACAAAATCCTTAACAAAAATTTATTTAGCTATTTTAACAAAAAATTTAAAACAACATCTCATCTGCACTCATTGAATGTATACTTTTTTGCGGAAGTGGTGATTGTTTTGTGTAAAACTCGACATTACCATTATATGTTCCTTTAAAAACTCCGCTTGGCACATCAAAGCTTTTTTTACTTTGTGGAAAATACTTAAGATAATCCGTTAAAAACACCTTAAACACCGGTGCAGCTGTTCTTGAGCCACCTTCTGTTGCTTTCATAGGTTTGTTATTATCATTTCCGTACCATATCACAGCCTCTATTTCTGGGGTTATGCCTACAAACCAAGTATCGATACTGTCATTGCTTGTACCTGTTTTTCCAGCTATTTCCATGCCCGGCACCCTAGCGTTAAATCCTGTTCCTCTAGCCACAACATTTCTCATCATATCAACGGTTAAAAATACCTGTTGTGGTTCGCTTACCTTGGTTGCGTTGCTTTCGTATTGCAAGACTATATTTTGCTCTCTATCCTTAACTGTTTTCACTATGACAGGCTCTCTTATAATGCCATAAGTTCCAAACATGGAAAACATTTTTGAAAATTCTAAAGGTGAAATTCCAAAAGAACCTAAAACTATGGACAAATCAGCTGGAATTTTATCACTAAAGCCAAAGTCTAGCATTTTTTTATAAAGCACATCAAGGCCTATATCAAGTGCTAAATTTATGGTTGCTAAATTTCTTGAACGGGTCAAAGCTTCTTTTAGCGTAACAAGACCGGCCAAGGAACCGCCTAAATTCTTAGGAACCCAATCATCTTTTCCGTCTGAATTTTCAAATATCCTTGATATGTCAGCTATTTCGCTCATAGGAGAATAACCTTCATTTATGGCTATTTGATATAAAAAAGGCTTAAAGGTACTGCCGGGCTGTCTTGAGCTTTGAGTAGCTCTGTTAAAATTACTTTTATTATAATCAACCCCGCCAACCAAGGCTAACACATCGCCATTTTGATGGTCCATAACAACCATAGCCCCATTTAAAACACTTAAATTCGCGTCCTTATCCCTTTTTACTATCTCATCATAACCAAAACGCAAAGCATGCTCGGCCGCCATTTGAACTGATAAATCGATACCCAAATCAACAGTATAGCCAGCAGTTCTTAAATCAGGTAAAACAGGCTCTAATCTTTTTATAACCTCATCCACAACATAAGGTGCGACATTTTGCGTAAGGGTATCATCATAAACTGTAGGAATTTCATCCATGGCTTCTCTATATTCGCTCTCAGAAATCCAGCCTATGTTATACATCCTTTGTATTACAGCATTTGCTCTTGAAAGAGATAAATTTAAATTTCTAGTAGGGTCATAAGAACTTGGTGCCTTTGGCATACCAACAAGCATGGCTATTTCTTTTAAGCTAAGTTGCGATAGCTCCTTTCTAAAATATCCTCTTGCAGCGGTTTTAACACCGTAGTATCCGTGCCCAAAAAATATATAATTTAAATACCTTTCTAAAATTTCTTCCTTACTAAGCTCGTTTTCTAGTTTATAGGCTAGTAAAATTTCTTTTACCTTTCTATTTATAGTTCTTTCTGGGCTTAGTTCTGTATTTTTGATAAGCTGTTGAGTGAGAGTTGAAGCGCCTTCAACCGTTTCTCCAGCACTTGCTATTATCTTTAACCCTGCTCTTGCCACAGCATCTAAATTCACCCCGTTATGTTCAAAAAACACTGTATCTTCTATCGCTAATAAAGCTTCTATAAGGCGTGGGGGTATATCTTTGTATTCTACATAAAATCTATGCTCTTTATCAAAAATATTAGCTATTAACTTTCCATTTTTATCATAAATTTGCGTTGAAAGCTGTGGTTTGTATTCTTTAAAACTATAATTTTCAAAATTTGAATCAGATACTAGATAAAAGGCGTAGCCAGCACCTGATATAACTACAAATACAATCAAAGCTAATATAATCTTTAAAATCCTCATAAATTCTCCTTAAAACAAAGCAAGTATTTTATCTATTATTTTTTAACCTCGCTTAAAAATTGAAGTTTTTGTTAAATAAAATTTGCCTTATTTGTCATTTTTTTGCTAGAATTTGAACGATTTAGCTTAGTTTTAGCAAGCTTATAAAATATTGGAATGCTTTTTGCTTTATTTTACTTAAAGTTCAAAGGTTAGGATATGTCGATGATGGTAGAAATGTTTAAGTCTAAGCAACTTGTAGCTTCAGCTTTAGCTGGTAGAAATCTTAGAAATCAGCTTATAAATTCGAACCTTGCAAATGTTAACACTCCGTTTTACAAGTCAAGGGATATAGAATTTGAAACTGCCTTGGTAAATAAATCAAAAGAAATTTTTAAAAAAGGCAAAGACTTAGAACTTAAAATGGCACAAACTAACGAAAATCATCAAGAACCTTGGAAATTTCCTGACCCTAATAAATCTACCATCTACCTAAGAGACGGGCATTTAGCTAGAAATGACGCAAATACCGTTGATTTGGATGTAGAAACAACAGAACTTAGCAAAAATACAGCGATGATAACAGCACTTGATGGCGTTTTAAGGCGACAAGGAAATATCGTAACCGCCATACTAGACGCTAGTTCAAAGCTTAGTTAAGGAGTAAGAGATGGCATATTTAAGTGATTTTGATATAAGCGGATACGGACTTAGCGCACAAAGATTTAGACTTAATGTTATAAGCTCAAACATAGCCAATGCAAACACTACAAGAACTGCAGAGGGCGGGCCTTACAGAAGAAGAGAGGTTATCTTTAAGGCAAATGATTTTAGCGAGCTTTTAAACAAGCAAATAAAAGAAGATAATAATCTCTTAGAGTATGAAAATCCTCTAAATGACCCTAGCTCACAAAAAGACGCTCATCCGGCCGTTATGAGCGTGGTTGTGGATAAGGTAGTAAGAGATGATAGAGAATTTAGGATGAAATACGAGCCAGGACATCCAGACGCTAATGCTGAAGGCTATGTTGCTTATCCAAATATAAATCCTGTTATAGAAATGGCCGATTTAATAGAAGCAACTAGGGCATATCAAGCAAATGTAGCGGCCTTTAATAGCACAAAAAGCATAGCTCAAAGTGCCATAGAATTGCTAAGGGGGTAATAGATGATAAATGATATTAATAAATTAAATTCTTTAAATAAAACAAACGAACTTAAAAATCAAAACAACCAAAATATAGGCGATGAATTTGCCAACATGCTTAAAAAATCCATAAGTGATTTGGATGCTGCACAAAAGAGTGGCGAAGCGGCTATGACCGACATCGCAACAGGCGAGGTAAAAGACTTGCACCAAGCAGCACTTGCCATTAGCAAGGCTGAAACAAGCATGAAATTTATGCTAGAGGTGAGAAATAAAGCAATAAACGCATATAAAGAAATAACTAGAACACAAATTTAATGCAAGACAAAAATAGAGTTTCTAAGGTTGCCTTTGCATTTATTATGTCCTTGCTCTTTATGTTGCTGTTTTTAAGCTCTACCTTTTTTTTAACCTCCAAACGCAATATCCCAAACACCGAAAAAGACCAATACGACACAGCCTTAAGAGGCTCTATAATCAGCAAAGATGGTTTTACTGTAGCTTCATCAAAAGAGCTTTACAGAGCGGAGATTGATTTAAGAAGCATAGATGAAAATAAATTAGAACTTTTTTTAAAACTGTTTCAAATCTATAGCGGCCTAGATGACAAGCAAATGCAAGATATAAGAACTAGACTTGCAAATGCAAGCAAAAGAAAAAACTACAACTTCATACTAGCTCAAAATTTAAGCCCCAAAACCGCCTCTCACCTGAAAGAACTAGCCAAAAAGCTTTATGTGCAAGGCTTTTTCAAGGCTTTTTCAAACGATAACAACAGAGTTGAAACAAGAGGTTTGAGTATTATAGAGCATAAAGAAGATAGAATTTATATGTCAAAAGATGCCTTAACTCCGGCCATAGGATATACAAGAGTGGTGCTGGATGAGGAGAGCAAAATTCTAAAAAATGTTGGCGTAAAGGGTTTGGAAAAATTTTATGAAGACTGCCTTAACGATACGCAAAATGAAAAAGTGCAAGGCTTAAAGGACATCAGCGGAAACATTATCTTAAATTTAAACTCGCTTCAAAAAAGAAAGATAAATGGCTGCAATCTCTACATAAATGTGCATCTAAAATTACAAAAAAGCATAGAAAGGATGATAAGTGCTCAAAATAAGGATTTAAACGCCACCGAAATAATAGCCGCTGTCATGCAAAGCGATACAGGTAAAATCATAAGCCTAGCTAGCACAAGGAGATACGACCCTTCAAACAGGGGCAAGGATTTGTCAGTGCTAAACGCAAGTGCGATAGAGTATGGCTATGAGCCCGGCTCTGTTATAAAGCCCTTTATCTTTGTAACTGCACTTAGGCTTTCAAAGCTAAAACTAGGTGAAAAAATAGATACAAATGACGGATACTACAAGCTAGGTCGCTTTACCATACAAGATAGTCATAAGGCCAAAAGTATGAGTGCTGAGGAAGTTTTGATGTACTCATCAAACGTAGGCATGATACAAATTGCTAAAAGGCTCAGCAATTTTGAAGCGGTTTCAGGGCTTAAAATCTTTCATTTTGGCGATAAAAGCGGTATAGATTTGCCTTATGAACAAAGAGGCGAAGTACCAAATCCTCAAAGAATAAGGGATATAGAAAAGTCGGTTCTAAGCTACGGATATGGGCTAAAAACCACCTTTATGCAGTTACTAGCCGCTTACAATGTCTTTAACAACGGAGGGCTTTACATAAGTCCAAATTTGGCTGAAAAATTTTACAAAAATGGAAAAATGCAAGAGCTAGAGGAAAATATAATAAAAGAAAGAATTTTATCAAGCGAAGCAAGCAAACAAATGCAAAATATCCTAATAGCCACGGTTGAAAAAGGTACAAGCAAAAGGGCAAAAACGCAAGGACTTATAGTAGGCGGCAAAACAGGAACGGCAAGGATAGCTGAAAAACAAGGTTATAATTCAGGCAGATACAACGCCTCATTTTTTGGCTTTGCAAATGACGCACATAGCAAATTTACCATAGGAGTTTTGGTAAGAAACCCTACAAAAAGCTATTATTCAGCACAAAGCGCCTTGCCCGTTTTTAAAGGGGTGATTGACATACTTATAGATGAAGGTTTTTTAATACCAAATAAAATGTAAATATTATGATATAGTTTAGGCTTAAAGCCTAAACACTTATATAAAATTTATTCACAGTCATAAACATCAGCAAAAACATAGTAAGCTGATACTAACGTAACTTTTGTTGAATCTAGCTGCCAACAATCTATTTCTTTTCGTTCGCTTGTAAAAAATCCAGTTATTATAACATCGCATTTTTCATCTTTTATTTTAAGTTTTACGTCTGTTCCAAATTTAACAGATTTGTTTCTTAGGTCATTATAAGCATTCATTTTAAGTTCTGAATTTGACTTAACAGCTGACATGCCTGCATTTTTGTCTAAGCCACTAACATTGCCTACGAGCTTGCAAGTCTTATCGATATTATCGCTAATTGCTATACCTTGAGCCTTCGGATTTAACGGGATAGATGTAGTAGAGCAAGCACTAAAAAGTAGCAATAAGGCTAATGCCCCCCATATACAAAAATTTATACATTATTCCTCCTTAAATATTATTGATATGAATAACATTATACTATAAAAAGACTAAATAAATTTTGTTTTAAATTTTACTTTCTATAAATTTGATAAATTCATCACTATAATTTGGGCAAGATAAGACCTTGTATTCATTCTTAGCCACCTTTCTATACTCTATATCAAGTTCAAAAACAGTTTCAGAGCAATCTATGCAAAAAGATATAGGACAAATTATAGCTTTTTTATCAAGCTTTTCTATAAGATCTCCCGTGTTTGGTTCTAGCCATTTTACAGGACCAAGCTTTGATTGATAACCTAAAAGAAAGGAGTCAAAATAAGTCTCAAGCCTTTTTGATAAAAGCTTTACATGCTCATTTATGTGTTTTTCGTAAAGATCCCCTCTTTTTATAATAGACATAGGCAAGGAATGAGCAGAAAAAAGTAAGACCTTCTTTTCATTTGGATAAAAGCTCTCATTTGCTTCTAAAATTTGTTTTATTAACATTTCATTATAAAGCTCGTCCTCATAAAATATATCTATCACAGATAATTTTGAATTTATGTTTAAAAGTCTTATAGCCTCCTTTACCTTTACTACAGATGTTGTAACTGTAGTTTGTGAGTGATGAGGATAAAGCGGAAATAACACTATCTCATCATCTTCTTTAAACTCGTATTTTTTTAAAACATCAATAACAAAGGGCTTTACATATAAATTTATAAAATCAAAACAAAAGCCATCCTTATCAAGCTTAGAACAAAGTTTTTTTGTTATATCATTTAAAGGGGACTTGCCTCCTATGTGTTTGTAGCTTTCTTGCATAGCCTTTAGTCTTGATTTTCTTATCATAAAGCCTACAAAGGATCTTAAAAGCTTATTTTTAATGGGCAAGATATACTCATCGCTAAACATATTTTTCAAAAAAACATCGCAATCTTGCAAATTCTCAGCCCCGCCCATATTTATAAAAAAAACATATTTCATTGCTTTTCCAAAAGCTCTTGTATGATGATAGAATTATCGATATTTGCCAGGTAAGATGAGTTTTTATTTTTAATCAATGATAAAAGATGAGTATGCTCACCCTCTAAAGGAGTGCTTTTTGATAGTGGTATTAAGGAGCCATTTTTTTTCAGGCTAAAATTTAGCAAATCAGCACTATAAATAGCATTTTCGCTTATAATATCAAGCTGCCTTAAAGCAAGATTTGAATTCCAGCTTTGATGAAGCGTAGCTATACTAGAATCAAAGGCAAGAGAAAGTATAGCCTCATCATCCTTTTTTTCATCCTTTACAGCTAGTTTAAAAATCTCACTTTTAAGCGGTCTTTTACCTAGAAAATAAAGCACAAGGTCTAAATCATGCACACTTAAATCCCTTAAAATTCCAACATCTGTAATCCTAAAAGGATAAGGAGAAAATCTTCTTATATTTATACTGATTATCTTTTCATCTCTTAGCTCATTTTTAAGAGCTATAATGGCAGGATTAAACCTCTCGCTAAAGCCAACCGCCACGGCCACCTCGTTTTTTAAAGCCTCTTCTTTTAGCTCTTTCATTTCCTTTAAATTTAAAGCCAAAGGCTTTTCTATCAAAAGCGTTTTTACCTTCTTAAAACAAGCCTTTGCCAAACTTAAGTGAGTATTAGTAGGCGATGAAATGATAACGCAGTCTAAGTCTGTGCTTAAAAAATCATCTATATTATCAAAAAAAGGATAGGCTAAATTTTCATTTAGCTTTAAATCAAGCAAGGCTTTAATCTTAAAATTCTCATTTTTAGAAAGCTCTTTTAAATGGTTTTGCCCCATCTTTCCAAGGCCTATTATGCCTATATTCATTCAAAAGCCCTTATAACCTTTTCTTGCTCCTCATCCTTTAAAAATGCACTCATAGGTAAGGATAAAATTTCCTCACTGACTAGCTCTGTATTAGGCAAAGAACCTTTTTTATAAGAAAGATAAGCATAAGCCTTTTGTAAATGAAGCCCTAAAGGATAATGAATGGCACTTGGAATTCCTAGCTCATCAAGTCTTTTTACTATAGCATCTCTATTTTTTACCCTTATAGAATACTGAGCCCAGACGCTAGTAAAGCCCTCTTTTATCTTAGGTAGGATTAGGTTTTTATCCTTTAAGCCCTCATTATAAGCCTTAGCTAATTCTTCTCTTCTTACAAGCTCTTTTTCTAAGTGTTTTAATTTTACCCTTAAAACAGCTGCTTGTATGCTGTCAAGCCTACCATTAAAGCCTATGAGCTCGTGTTTATATCTTTCATTTTGTCCGTGATTAAGATAAATTCTAATCTTTTTTGCATACTCATCATTATCAGTAAATACAGCCCCAGCATCGCCGTAAGCACCAAGGGGTTTTGAAGGGAAAAAGGAAGTGCAAGAAATATCGGCCATAGAACAAGATTTAAAATCATCTTGCCTAGCCCCAAAGCTTTGTGCGCCGTCCTCTATAAGATAAAGTCCTTTACTTTTGCAAAAATTCTTTAAGGCTAGTAAGTCAGGCATTTGTCCAAAGATAGACACAGCTATGATAGCCTTAGTTTTGTCTGTGATTAAGTTTTTAACCGTATCTACATTGATATTATAATCCTCTAAAGAAATGTCTGCAAATACAGGCTTTGCTCCAAGTAAGCTTACCATTTCAGCTGTAGCAACAAAGGTAAAAGAAGGAACTATAATCTCATCGCCTCTTTTTATATCCAAGGCTAAAAGTGCTAAAAGCAGGGATGAAGTGCCAGATGAGCAACCTATGGCGTGTTTAACTCCTACAAAAGAGGCTAATTCTTTTTCAAAATCGTCTAAAACCCTACCTCCTATAAAAGATGAGCTTTCTAAAACCTCGCTTATAGCCTTATCTATCTCGCTTTTATAAGCTTGATACTGGGCTTTTAAATTTATAAAAGGAAAGTGCATTTTAAACCTTTGATTTTATTTAAAAAACCTGTATTATATTTCATTTTTGCTTAAATTTAAGATATTTTGCTATCATTTTGCAAAAATATTTTTAAGCTAGGAATTATTAAAGATGGATGTAAGAGAAGAATTTTTGAAATTTTTTAAGTCAAAAGGACATAGCATAGTAGCTTCTGCACCTCTTGTGCCAGAGGATGAAAGCTTACTTTTCACAAATGCTGGAATGGTGCCTTTTAAAAGAATTTTTACAGGCGATGAACCAAGACCAAATCCACCTAGAAACACAAGCTGTCAAACCTGCATAAGAGCTGGAGGAAAGCACAATGACCTTGATAATGTAGGATACACCGCAAGACATCACACCTTTTTTGAAATGCTTGGAAATTTCAGCTTTGGAGATTATTTCAAAAAAGAAGCCATTGCCTATGCCTGGGAATTTGTAACTCAGGTTTTAAAACTGCCTAAAGATAGACTTTATGTAACAGTGCATACAAGTGATGATGAGGCTTTTTTGCTTTGGCAAGAGCATATAGAAAAAGAAAGAATTTATAAATTTGGAGATAAGGATAATTTCTGGCAAATGGGCGATACAGGACCTTGCGGACCTTGTAGCGAGATATTTTATGATCAAGGAGCTGAGCATTTTAACAGTGATGAGGACTATATGGGCGGAGATGGAGACCGCTTCTTAGAAATTTGGAATTTAGTCTTTATGCAGTATGAAAGAAGTGCTGATGGCACACTCATTCCACTACCAAAGCCTAGCATAGATACGGGTATGGGACTTGAAAGAGTTTGTGCCATAAAAGAGGGTAAAGTTAGTAATTTTGATAGCTCTTTATTTATGCCCTTGATAAAAGAGATAGAAAAACTATGTAAAAGACCTTATGTTTATGAAAGCGGAGCTTCGTATAGAGTGATAGCTGATCATATAAGATCCTCTGTTTTTTTACTAGCACAAGGACTTAGCTTTGATAAGGAAGGTAGGGGCTATGTTTTAAGAAGAATTCTAAGAAGAGCCTTAAGACACGGATATTTACTAGGACTTAAAAAACCCTTTATGTATAAATTAGTAGATAAGGTCTGCGAGCTTATGGGCGGACATTATAGCTATCTAAATGAAAAAAAAGAAAATGTAAAAGAGCAAATTTTGCTTGAGGAAGAAAGGTTTTTAAGCACTATAGAAAAGGGTATCGAGCTTTTTAACGAAGAGCTTAAAAATACCAAAGAAATTTTTAGCGGAGAAGTAGCCTTTAAGCTTTATGATACCTATGGTTTTCCACTTGATTTAACCACAGATATGCTAAGAGAGCTAAATTTAAAGGTGGATGAGGCTAAATTTGATGAGCTAATGAAGGAACAAAAAGACAGGGCAAAGGCTTCTTGGAAAGGAAGTGGAGATAAGATAGCTTCTGGGGATTTTAAACTTTTGCTTGAGGATTTTGGCTTAAATTCCTTCGTAGGTTATGAAAGCTTAGAAAGTGAGAGTAAAATTTTAGCTATTTTGGATGAGAATTTTAAAAAAAGCTCTTCTTTAAAAAAAGGAGAGAAAGCTTGGCTAATGCTTGATAAAACTCCATTTTATGCTACAAGCGGAGGACAGATTGCTGATAGTGGAAAAGTTGGTAAAAGCGAAATTTTAGATGTGGCTAAATTTTTGGATATAAATTTATGCCTTGTTTTAGCAAATGAGGATATAAAAACAAATGATGTGCTTTTAGCAAGTGTTGATAAGGATAAAAGGGCACAAGTTGCAAGACATCACAGCGCTACACATCTGCTTCACTATGCCTTAAGAGAAATTTTAGGCTCTCACATAGCTCAAGCCGGTTCTTTGGTGGAGGAAAACAAGCTTAGATTTGACTTTACGCACTCAAAGCCCTTGAGTGAAGAAGAGCTAACAAAGATAGAAAATTTAGTAAATGAGCTTATAATAAAAGCTGATACAAGCACAACCAAGATAATGGCCTTAGATGAAGCAAAAAAAAGCGGAGCCATAGCTTTGTTTAATGAAAAATATCAAGATAAGGTAAGGGTAGTAAGCCTTGGAGAGAGCAAGGAGCTTTGTGGTGGGACACATGTAAAAAATAGCGCTGAAATTGGCTCTTTTTACATAGTAAAAGAAAGCGGCGTTTCTGCTGGAGTTAGGCGAATAGAAGCTGTGGTATCAAAGGCTGCGTTAAACTACGCAAAATCTTTCATAAAAGAAAGTGCTTTATTAAAAACAGAGCTTAAAAGCGCTGATAATATCTTAGCGGTAAAGAAACTAAAAGATGAGCTTTCTAAGCTTAAAAATAGCCTTAAGCAAAGTGGTGGCGTGAAGCTTGATTTTAAGGATATAAACGGGACTAAGCTTTGTGTATGCGAGGTAGAAAATGGCGATATAAAGGCTATGATAGATGATTTTAAAAACAAATTTGAAAAAGCAGTCATTTTAATCGCACAAAAACAAGATGAGAAAGTTTGCTTTGCTTGCGGGGTAAAAAATGCACCTTTAAAGGCTGGTGCCTTGGTAAAGGAAATAGCTCAAGCTCTTGGTGGAAATGGAGGAGGCAGGGATGATTTTGCCACTGCAGGAGCAAAAAACAGTTCAAAACTTAATGAGGCCTTAAAAGAAATCTATGAAAGCATAGAAAAAAGCTTGAAATAAATATTTGTCACCAAATTTTGCGTATCAATAAATTTAAAAAATTTAAAAATCCGTGCAAAAACACGGATTACATATAATTTAAGAGGCTTAGTTGAGACATAGTGCTTGTTGCTTTTAGTGCTGCTTGGTAATTAATTTGTGTTTGCATCATATTTGTTAAAACCGCTGCTAAATCAATGTCTATAACGCCTGACCTTATCTCTTTTACATTAAGTTTTAACATAGTAGCCCTATCAGCAGTCTTTTCAACAGCAGCAGCGTCCGCACCTATGATAGTTCTTTGCTTTCTTAAATGCTCTCCTAAGTGATCTAGTCTTGCAAGAGCTCCTTGCATACCTGTATTTCTAGGATCTTCGCTGTTAGCATCCGCTCTTATGTAGCCCTTTGAAACCGCCTCTATCATATTATCCAAATCCTTTATAAAATCAACATGCGGTTCATCTATAATCAAGGCATTGTTAGCATTAAAAGAAAGCGATGCCCCCTCTGTCACATTCGCTGTAGTGCTAAATGGCGGCTGGGCAAATTGGGTTGAGTTGCTATCGTGAATGGCAACGCCTATGTTTGTTCCTGTTGATAATCTATCAGTGACAGTAATTCTACCCTTATAATCAAGATTTACCTCAACGGTTGACTTAGAATCTTGCAAGGCTGTTTGATAGGTTTGGTAATCCGCCGCGTTGATTTGATTATTTACAGCATTTATGCTTGTTGTTGGAACTTGATCCGAGGCAAAAAGGCCTATGATGTCGTTTAATTGCTTGTAGCTTATTTCATTGCTAGGGGTTACTATACCTGAATTTCCTGTTAAAGGGTCAGTTTGCATGATAGGAAAGCTCACAACCTGGCCTGCTGCATTTGTGTAAGACACAGTTGAGTTACCAAGATCAACGCTTACTTCGTAAGTATTTCCTCCCTTTGAATTTACGGTTAAATTTAAGACTGTGTTTTCAAGAGAGGTGCCTGAAACTTCGCTTAACTTGGTTGATTCGCTGGCATACTCACCGCTTGCTTGGATGATTTGAGAAACATTGCCGTAAACTTTATTTCCGTCTCTTTCAAAAAATACATTATCATAATCAGCGCCGTTGATTTGATTTCCATCAGTATCTGTCATGTTGCCTGATATAAATTCGGTCGAACTTAAACCAAATTCATAATTAACACCGTCAATGCCAACAGTAACAGGAGGATTTAAATTTGTAATATCACCGCCACTCGCATTTAAGGCCTCTTGCATAATAGCATTTGTAAGGTCTTCTAAGGTATTGCCTTGATTTTCCAAGCTCTCTAAAACATCATGATACTGCTCCTCGCTTTCAAACTGAGGCGTAAAGGCCACTGCGTGAAAATCCAAGGAATTATTGCCTTGCTTTAAATCTTTGATTTGAATTTGACCGCTTTCATTAATGCTTATATCAACAACCTTGTTAGTGCTGGTATTTCCATAAACAGCGCCTATCTTATCAAACATGCTTTGCAAGGTATCATCTGGCTCTACTAGCACAGAGCTTTTAAAACTAGTTCCATCAGGCCTTTTGCCTTGCACATATAAAACTGTTGGTGGCAAATCAAGCGGTTCATCCTCAAAATGCTTTTTAGGATCAAGCCAAGCATTATCCTCAAAATAATTCAAACCAACCAAATTTTTAAAAGAATCGCTTGCTGTTAGGTATCTTGTTTTATCCGGATTATCAACTAAATTATAACGATTATCAGTAAAACTAACATTAGTGGTTATTTGCTTGTAAAAATCATTATCTGGCTTAAAAAACAAATCATAACCGGGAATATTGTAGGAATTTGTAGTTCTATCACCAGTTACAATATTTAAATCCTCTTGATTTCCAAAATAATTTCCATAAATATCAAAAGGCTTTGTATTGGTCAAAGAACCAGAGAAAAGATACTGCCCATTTACGCTTGTATTTGCTAAATTTACAATCTCTTCCTTAATCCTAGTAAGCTCCTTTGCTATGGCTTCCCTTGAGGTTTGCGACTGAGTAGCATTGACTGCTTGAGTTACCTTTACTTGAAACTGACTTATTAAAGATACCATTTGCTCCAAGGCAGAATCTGTATTTTTCATCATCTCAGAAGCCATACTAGCCGCTTTTTCAACCTGCTCTAATGTTTGTATTTCATACTCTAGCCTGGCACTGTCTATGTAGGTATTTGCACCTTCGTAAGAATTTGATATCTGGTAGCCCGAATTAAGCTGCTGATTTATCTTATAAAAGGTATTCATGCCGCTTTGAACCGAGGTTAAAGAGTTATAAGCATTCATATTATTTGTTACACGCATAGCCTTGCCTTTCTTTAAATTTAACAAATGTAAAGCAAAAATAATTCCACTTTTTATAAAAACAAAATCGGCATAAGTTCTTATCTTTAAAGACTTTTTAAAAATAAAAAGTTATAATTTACTCCTTAATTCAGCCCAAGTGGTGAAACTGGTAGACGCGCTAGACTCAAAATCTAGTAAGGGCAACCTTGTGTCGGTTCGAGTCCGACCTTGGGCACCATTTTATTTTGAAAAGTGACTATGCTTCTAACCATACTTTATATAATAGCCATATCAGCTGAAGCTATGACCGGGGCGATTGCTGCTGGAAGATATAAGATGGACTTTTTTGGCGTTGTTTTTATCGCCTTAGTGACTGCCATAGGTGGCGGAAGCATTAGAGATATGCTTTTAGGCCATTATCCTCTTACTTGGGTGGCACATCCTGAGTATGTTATTTTGATTTGCTTTTGTGCTTTATTTGCTACTAAGATACCAAGCCTCGTCGTAAAACTTGAAAGCTTGTTTTTAACACTTGATGCCATAGGGCTTGTTACCTTCTCCATACTTGGCGCTCAAGTTGCAATAGATGGAAATTTAGGCTTTATCATAGCGGTTAGCTCAGCTGTTATAACCGGGGTTTTTGGCGGGATATTTAGAGATGTGTTGTGTGGTAAAATTCCCCTTGTTTTTAGAAAAGAAGTTTATGCCTCAGTAGCTATTTTTGCTGGAATTTTATACTATGTTTTGACTGTGTTTTTAAAGCTTGATTTGCTAAGCGCAAGCCTTATAACTTTATTTTTGGGCGTATCGTTTAGGTTGCTAGCCATTAAAAACAAATGGTCCTTGCCTATCTTTTCTTATGATGATGAGGAAAGAAAGAAATTTTAGTCTTTAAAAGCCAGAAAAGTCTCAAAATTAGCCCACTTAAAAATGCTTTCTATCCTTTTAAAACCAGCATTTTCAAGCAGGGCTAAATTTTCTTTCTCGCTATATGGCACAAGCACATTTTCCAAAGCCTCTCTTTTGTTTGAAATTTCAAGGCTAGAATAACCATTTTTAAGTTTATACTCTTGATGAAGCTCTATCATTTTCTTGCTTAAAAAACCATCCTCAAAGATGATTTTTTCACTTAAGATAAAAAAGCCTCCCTCATTTAAATTCTCATAAATTTTATTAACAAGCTCTTGTCTTTTTAGGGGTCTAATGAACTGGATAGTATAATTTGCTATGAAAACATCGGCTTTAAAAAAACTAAACTCGCTTAGATTAAAATAATGAAAGCTTATATTTGCTCCGTAAGCCTTAGCTCTTTTTTTAGCATTATCAAGCATAGGCTTTGAATTATCCACGCCGTGCAAAAGCAAATCAGGCCTTTTTTTAAAGGCTTCAAGCAAAAAAGTAGCAGTAGAACAGCCCAAATCACACAGCAAGGAATTTTTCTTAGCAAATTTAGCTAACAAAGCCACGCAAAGCCTTAAATTTTCATCATAAAAAGGCACAGAGCGACTTATCATATCATCAAAAACAGCTACCACACTTTCATCAAATTCAAACTGCTTTTTGCTATCCTTTTTAAAAAGCTCATCTTTCATTAAGTTTTTCCTTTTTTAAAATGCTACTTGCCTCATCGCAGTCTTTTAGAATTTGCTTTTTAAGCTCGTATAAATTTTGAAATTTTTGATTTTCTCTTAAAAAGTCTAGAAAAAATACCCTAGCTTCTTTAAAATTTTCTTCTTTAAAATCCTCTAAAATGTGCGTTTCAAGGCTAAAATTTAAGTCTGTATTTCTAATGCCTACAAAGGATACTGACTTAAAAAGCTTAGAATTTATCTTTGTAACTGTGGCATAAACGCCGTTTTTGGGTAGCAAATACTTATCTTCGCAGTCTAAATTTATAGTAGCTACTAGCTCTTTTGAGCCAAGTCCTTGCCCCTTTATGATTTTGCCCTTTACACTATAGCTCCTGCCTAAAAATTTATTTGCCTTTTGTATCTTACCCTCTTTTAAAAATTCTCTTATTAGCTTTGAATGCACACTTAAGCCATCAAGCTTAAACTCTGGCACTACCACGGTTTTAATCCCACTTATCCTTTCCACATCATAAGCACTAAAGGCTCTATTTAGCCCAAAGCGAAAATCATAGCCCAAAACAAGCTTTTTTAAAGACTTAAACTCAAGCTTTAAAGCCCTTAAAAACTCATCTCCTTGCATAGTTTTAATTTCCTTAAAATCCAAAGAAAAGATACTAAAATTTAGGATTTTCTTTTTATCCTCGTTTGGACTTAGATTGTATTTATAAGATTTATCTATCAGTAAAATTCCTGCCTTATCTGTAAGTTCTTTAAAAAGGGCAAAATGTGCTAAGTGAAGCCCATCAAAGCAACCTATGGCTAGGTCTTTTAACTCATCCTTTTTGGTAATAGTAAAAATACTCGATATTTCCATTCTTTCCTCTTAAAGTAGAAGCCTTGCTAAGTCTTAAGCTCCAGCACAAAGCCTCGCACTGTTTTTGAAAATTTTGCCTTGCAAAACTTATCTTTTCTTCATCCAAACAAAGCCCGTTTTTGCTTCTTTTTGCCTCTATGCCTAACTCAAATTGGGGTTTAAAAAGCAAAATTATATCCTTTTTTGCAAAATTATCTATATATTTTAAAAGTTTTATCAAGGATATAAAGCTCACATCACAGGTTATCAAATCAAATTTCACAGTGCTTTTAAAGTCCCTTAAATCCGTCTTTTCCACAGATCTTACCTTTGAATTTTCTCTTAAGCTCTCATCAAGCTGCATAGAGCCTACATCTAAGGCTGTGATTTCCTTAGCACCCTTTTCAAGCAAAAGCTCTACAAAACCGCCCTTTGAAGCCCCGATGTCAAGGCAAATTTTATCCTTTATATCTAGGCTTAGCTCCTCTAAAAAGCCCTTTAGTTTAAAAGCTGCCCTGCTTACATAAATTTTTTCCCTTAGCTCCAAGCTTAAAAGCTTATTTTCTAAAATATCATCGGTATTTTTTAAGTTTTTATCAAGGCTTAAAAGATAGTTTGCAACGTTAAAAGAGGGCTTAAAATGCAAGGAATTTAAAGAAATTTGTTCTTTTTCTATGAGTTCTAAGGCTTTATTTCTTGAAATTTTAAGCCTTTTACTTACAAAGCTATCATATCTCATTTAAAGCCTTTTCAAGCTCTTTTTCAAGCTCTTTTTTTTCAGCACTAAACCACCAAAAGCCTATATCAAGAGCTGATTTTTCTAAAATTTGCTTAAAGCTTTTTAAAAAATGTACATTGTGCTTTAAATTTTCTTTGATATAAGTTAAATTTTCATCTAAGATATTGGCATTTTTAATGTTTTCAAAGATAAAGGGCAAGGAATCTTGATAAATCTTTTCCTTATTTCTCTTATCATCATAAACAAAAAATAAAAGCAATCCTAAAAATAAAACAAGAAAGATATAAGCCTTTTTACGAAAGCAAAAAGAGTATAGAAAGCCAAGCGCTAAAAAGGAAAAAAAAGAATTTATAAAATCAAAGCAAAAGATTAAGATTTCTATGGCGAGATTATCAAAATAAAGCAATAAAAAATTCTTTAAAACAGCTAGGATATGCACGCCTTGAGAGAAAAAATTTAAAAAAGAAAAAGAGCTTATCTTATAAAGATCTATATTTTCTTTAAGATAAACAAAGGCTTCTAAGGGCTCTTTAGTAAATGCATTTAAAATAGCATAAATAAGGGCTGAAAAAAAGGCTGAAAAGGCTATGAAATAAAAGATATTATAAGAGCTTGACTTAAACTGGCTTTTTAAAATAAATTTAAGAAGTAAAAAAACAAGAGGAAAAATCAAAAAGAAAAAAAGCAAATCAAGCTTATTTGCATACATCAAATTTAAAAGCAAGGAGCATACTAAGCTTATACTAAAACAAAAAGAAAGTATCTTAGTATAAGCCCTGCCCTTGCTAAGCTTATCAAAAAAAGAATTTTTTTGTATGCTTGCCTTTTTTATGATGAGCTTTCTAGCCTTTAAAAAACTTAAATTTTCTCTATAAATAGCATAAAAGATAAAGATAGAAAAGAAAAATACATAAACAAGATCTTGCCAAGCAAGAGCTATTATAAAAAGAGCTAGGATAGCAAAAAAACTCATACTAATAAAGAGTTAAACTCTTCCTCACTAAGTATCTTAATGCCTAGTGCCTTAGCCTTTTCAAGCTTTGAGCCAGCATCCTTGCCGCATAGTAAAAAATCAGTCTTTGCTGAGATAGAAGAAGATACCTTTGCTCCCATACTCTCAAGCAAAGCCTTAAACTCATCTCTTGGTTTTGATAAGCTTCCTGTTATTACCACTACCTTGCCTGTAAATATAGAAGTTTTACTTTCTTGCTGGGTGTTTTTAAGCCTTAAAATGCTGTAAAAATGCAAAATTCTTTCTTTATTTATAGCTAAAAAATCCTCCAAAGAAAGTGCCATTTGCTCTCCAAAGCCCTCTAGCTTTTCAAAATCCTCTTTTTTCTTATCCAGCCACTCAAAGGAAAAGCAAGAAGCTATCTTTTTAGCAGCCACCTCTCCTATGTGCTCTATGCCAAGTGCTGAGATGAATTTAAAAAGCTCATTATCCTTTGAAGCTTCTATGGAGCTTAAAAGATTGTTTATCTTCTTATCCTTAAAGCCCTCTAAATTTTCAAAATCACTATATTTTAAAGAATATATGCTTTCTATGGAAGATATCTTTTTGTGCTTATATAGAAGCTCTACTATGCTTTCTCCAAGCCCGTCTATGTTCATACATCTTTTTGAAACAAAGTAGATTATGGAATTAACAAGCCTAGCCTCGCAGTTTAAGTTCTGACATCTTATCAAAATTCCCTCATCCAAAAGCTCACTTTCACAAACAGGACAAAGCCTTGGACGACTTATTAAAAGCTCTTTGCCCTCTCTTCTATCTTTATAAACATTAGTTATCTTTGGTATGACATCACCGCTTCTAATCACAGCTACATAGTCATTTATCCTTATATCAAGACGGGCAATCTCATCAAAATTATGCAAGCTTGCAGAGCTTACTCTAACGCCGTCTAGCTCAACAGGCTCTAAAACTGCAACCGGAGTTACAAGCCCACTTCTTCCAACCTGTAAATTCACTCCAAGTAATTTTGTGCTTTTTTCAAGAGCTGGAAATTTAAAGGCTGCCATAAATCTTGGAAATTTAACCGTGTAGCCAAGGCTTTCACAAAGAGCTAAATCATCTATCCTAACAACCATACCATCCATCATCATAGGCTTTTTATCTCTTAGGGCTAAAAGCTCCTTATAGGCTTTTAAAACCTCATCTAAATTTTCACAAAGCCTTATAAAATCATCCTTTAAAAAGCCAAGAGCTCTTATAAAGTCCATAATCTCGCTATGTTTTTTAAAATTTAAAGAATGCTCTCCCACACCCCAAGGATAAAATTTAAGCTTTCTAGCCCTTGTTATGCTGGTATCAAGCTGTCTTAAAGAGCCAGAAGCTGCGTTTCTAGGATTTGCAAAAAGACTTTGTGCCTCTTTTGCCCTGCTTTCGTTTAAGGCTTCAAAATCATCCTTTAGTATCAAAACCTCTCCGCGAATTTCTATTTTTCCTTTATAGGCTATAGTTTTTGGTATATTATCTATCTCTAAGACATTTAAGCTTATGTCCTCTCCTACTTCTCCATCTCCTCTAGTAGCACCGCTTATTAGTTTGCCATCTTCATAAAGCAAATTTAAACTAGCTCCGTCAAATTTAGCCTCCACAAAAAAGCCCTTTTCACACCTTGCTCTTTTTGCCCAAGCTCTTAGCTCCTCTTCATCAAAAACATCTTCCATAGACCACATCTTTTTTAAATGTCTTATCTTTTTAAACTCACTTTGTATAACAGAGCCTATGTATTGAGTGGGGCTATCTTTTGATATTAAGCTTTCGTTTTTGCTTTCAAAGTCCTTAAGTTCTCTTAAAAGTTTGTCGTATTCTTCATCACTTGCTAAGGGTTTATCATCCACATAATATGCCTTTACATATTTTTTAGCTAAGCTTACTTTTTCTAAATACTGCTCATAATCCATAAAAAGCCTTAAATTTTTTTAAATTTATTATAACAAAGCCTAGTTAAGAAAGCTTTAAACCCTTAGATCCTTTTTATTTAAAAGGTTTAAAATTTCCTTGCTTAAACTCATAAATTCATTTAAGCTATCTTTTTGTTTTAAGTCAAGTGATGAGAGTTTTTTATACAAAGAAAGCACTTTTTCATATCTTAGCTTTTCAGGGTTCTTTACTTTTTCATAGGCTTTTTTAAGCATTTTTCATACTTTGCTTTGCTTTCTTGCTGCATTCATTTGTTCCTGCTTTATAGCAAGTCCTATGAGCTCAAGAATTTGAGCCATTATTTGAAGAGCTTGTGAATTTAGCATCATTTTCATCTTAGGATCATCTGTTTTATCCATTTGCTCTTTAATTTTTTCAAGCTGCTTATAAAGCTCTCTTATAAGATCCATAAGGCTAAATTCATCACTATCACTAGCCTTTTTATTCTCTATGCCCATTCTTTCTTTTAACTTTTCTAATGCCTCTGGCAAGGAGTAGGCTTTAGTGTTATCATTTTTGTTAAAAGCTGTGCTAAAAGAGTAAAAAGCATTTCCATCAAGCCTTATCATTTTAGCCTCCTTTTTAAAAACCCTTAGTACAAAATCGGCTAAAATAAGATTTATTTTATAGCTAGCTCTTTCATAGCCTTAGCCATAGCAAAAAGCTGTTTATGCTCCTTAACATCGTGTGTTCTTATGATACTTGCTCCATTTTCATAAGCTTTTAGGTGTAAAAACAAGCTTCCGGGCAGTCTTTGCTCGACCTCGCTTTCATAGTAAGCATTTATCACGCTTTTTCTACTAGCACCCACAAGCAAGGGTTTTTGAAAGTGTAAAAAATGCTCTAAATGCTTGATTAAAACTAAGTTATGCTCAGCACTCTTACCAAAGCCTATGCCAACATCAAGCAAAATTTCATCGACTCCAAAAGAGGATAAAAGCTCAAGTTTTTCCTTAAAAAAAGCCTCAATATCAGCTAGGATGAAGTCATAATGCGGATTATCTTGCATATTATGCGGCTCATTTTGCATATGCATTAAGCAGTATTTTGCCTTGTATTTTTCAGCTAAAATAGCTAAGTTTTTATTTCTTAAACCCTGTATATCATTTATGAGCTTAAAGCCTTTGTTTAAGGCGTATTCTAAGCAGTATTCATCAAAGCTATCAAGGCTAAAAATCGCCCTTTCATAGTAGTTTTTTTTATATATCAAATCAAGAGCAAAGTTAAGCCTTTTAAATTCCTCTTCCTTGCCGCAGTAGCGTGAGCCTGGACGCGATGAAACCGCTCCTATATCTATATAATCAGCCCCCTCATCAAGCATAGCTAAAAGCCTTTTTTCAAAGTCTGTTTCATCCACCCTACTTTGCTTGTTAAAGCTGTCATTGTTTAAATTTAAAACGCCCATAATCTTTACTTTTTCTGGCTTAGCAAAGTCTTTTTCTAAAAATTTAGCTAAATCCTTTAGCTTAAAATCTTGCTTTTTTTCTTTGATAATAAGCTTTGAAATTTGCTCTTTTGTGGCCATTAAAAGTGCCTTGCTTGGCTCTTTATCGCCTAAAATCACACTTTCTTTAGTTATTAGCTCAGCACCAACTCTTAAGGCGTCTTGTTTTAAGATATTTGCAGCAGCAGAGCTAATATCTTTTATGTAAAAAAAGTGAATTTTACTTTTTTCAGACATTATCTTTTGTCCTACCTTATGAGGCCTTATATCAGCACAAAGCTTGTTAAAATCACTCTGTGAGCTTATCTTAAAAACTTGCATTAAAGCCTTTCTTGCAAAAGTAAAAACATAGCTGAGATTATAATACTTGCCCTTGAATTAAGCCTTGCAAGCTCATAGAATTTGTAAAAATACTCAAGCTCTTTTTCGTCTAAATTTTTATACTGACAAGTTTTCATGGCAAAATCTTGTATGAAATCTAGCAGTTCATTTTTATCCATATTTTCATTTTTTTGCAAAAATGCGAAAAAATTCTTTAAATCCAAATTTTTTGGGCTTAAATCAAAGTCTTTTTTAATCTTTTGCTCTTTTAAATTCTCGCAAATAAATCTAGACCTAACAGTAGCAAGCAACAAATTCCTAGAGGGGCTTACTAGTAAAAATTTGATATTTTTTGGCGGTTCTTCAAAGAGTTTTAGCAAGAAATTTTGCGCCTCGTTTCTAAAAGAATTTGCCATTATAACTATGATTTTTTCTTTGTTTTCAGCTATAAAACTTTCTCTTTGCACCTCTTTTGCATTGTCCATTAAAAATTCATCTGTAACTTCTTTGGGTATGAATTTGATTATGCTAGAAGAATACTCACTTAAAAGTTTTTCTTTAACGGCTTCAAAATTACTACTAATTATAATCTTGCTAACAAAGCTCAAATATTAACCCTAGAAAGCAAGATAGCGTCTAACAAGCTATCAAAAAAATTATAAAACGATATAAGTTTGCTATCTAAATTTACATCTTGTTGGTTTATAAAAAGGCTATTTTGCACATGCTCATCATCAAAAACTATAAAAAAACTATCAGACCTTGACTTTGCAATATTAGCCATATTACTAGCACTTAAGCCAACATAAAAATAAACAAAACCATTTGGAAATGTAATTTCTAGCAAATCATTGACAAGGCTTATATCCTCGTTGTTTTTAATCTGTCTTTTGCATAAAGAATTTAAGGAAAAAAACGGGATTAGTGGTCTGTTAGACTTTGAGTTGATGTTTTGTAAAAAATACTCCTCATACCACAGCCTATTGTCATCACTTACAAAGATAAAAGCCCTGCCGTCTTGGATTAGCAATTTTAATCTATTAAAAAGCAACGGTGCTAATTCTAATCTCTTATCCTCAAGCCAAGACATAGAAGCACTGTCATGCCTTATCAAATCAAGTGTGTATTTTAAAAACTCTGTCATTTCTTATCCAGCTCATAAGCCTTATGCAAGGCTCTTACGGCTAATTCTGCGTATTTTTCATCCACTATCATAGAAATTTTTATCTCGCTTGTAGAAATCATACCTATGTTTATGCCCTCATCAGCCAAACTTTTAAAAGCCTTTGAGGCAACTCCTGAGTGTGATTTCATACCAACACCCACAACAGAAACCTTAACCACCTCGCTATCTGTTTCTATAAGTGCATTTTCTCCTAGGAGCTTTCGCATGATATTTTTGGCAAGTTCAAGCTCATTTTCAGGCACGGTAAAGCCTAAATTTGTAGCTCCGTCCCTACCTACATTTTGTATAATCATATCAACATTTATATTTTCATTCGCAAGAGCTGTAAAAATTTCAGCCGCGATGCCTGGTTTATCCTCTATATTTCTTAGTGTTAGCCTTGCTTGATTTTTATCAAGAGCTATACCGCTTACTAATGCTTGTTCCATCTTATCATCCTCTTTACTTATAATGGTTCCTTCGTTTGTGTTAAAAGAACTTCTAGTTACTAATCTTACATTAAGCTTTTTTGCTAGCTCAACGGAGCGGTTTTGCAAAACCTTAGCCCCCAAAGAAGCAAGCTCTAACATCTCATCATAAGAAATCACATCAAGCTTTCTAGCCTTTGGTTCTATCCTAGGATCAGTAGTATAAACCCCATCAACATCAGTATAAATTTCACACAAATCAGCCTTTAAAGCCCCTGCTAAGGCAACGGCACTAAGATCGCTTCCGCCCCTGCCCAAGGTTGTAGCAAAGCCCTTTTCATCAATGCCTTGAAAGCCGGCAACTACGACTATATTATCCTCATCTAAGGCTTTGTTTATGTTTGTTGTGTCTATTTTATTTATCCTGGCCTTGGTATGAACGCTATCTGTGTAAATTCCAGCCAAACGACCGCTAAAAGCTATGCTTTTAAAACCGGCCTCATTTAAAGCTATAGACAATAAAGCTGAAGTAACTCTTTCACCACTACTTAAAAGCAAATCAAGCTCTCTTGGACTAGGATTTTTTGAAAAATACTGCGCCTTGTCTATCAAGTCATTTGTAACCCCACTCATAGCAGAGACAACAACAACTAATTTTACGCCGTCTTTTTTCGAAGCGATTACCCTTTGTGCCACAGCTTGTATTCGCTCTAAGCTTCCAACGCTTGTTCCGCCGTATTTTTGAACTATAAGCATTAAATATAACCTTTTTCTTGAAAATATTTTATTACCTTTACATAAAGCGGTCTTTTAAAATGAGTAATAATCTTAAACAATTCTTGCAAATTCACAAATTTATAAGAGCTAAATTCAGGGTGCTTTGTCCTTAAATTTATCTTAGCACTAGGCCTTAATCTAAGCAAAAAATACTTCTGGCTTTGCCCGTCATAAGGATACATCTTATGAGCTATCTTGCTTGGGAAGTCATAATTAAGCCATTTTGGATAAGTGGCTATAAATTCAACATCTTTTGTGCCAATTTCTTCTTCTAACTCCCTTAATATAGCACTTTTAGGATTTTCATTCTCATCTATGCCGCCTTGTGGAAACTGCCAAACATCATCCATATCATTTCTCTTAGCTATAAAAACACGGCAATCAAATGGATACGAGCTAGAAAGTATCACAGCTGCGACATTTAGTCTGTATTTTTTATCTTGCAAAATAAATCCTATAAGAAAATAATTTTGGATTAATTTTAACCTATTTCAAATAAAAATTTAATTAGAATAAAAGAAAAAATTGGTTTTTAATGCAAAAAAATTTATACATACACATACCATTTTGTGAGAGCAAATGCCACTACTGCTCTTTCACCTCTTTAAAAAAAAGAGAATTAAAGCCCTATTTTGACGCCTTGTTTTTAGACATAAAAGAGGCTTTGCATAAATTTGGGGTGAAAAACAAGTCCTTGCAAACGGTTTTTATAGGCGGTGGAACGCCTAGTTGCGTGCATTTTTCTTATTATGAAAAAATTTTTGATTTTTTAAAACAATTTTTAAGTGAAAAATGCGAAATCACAAGCGAGGCAAATCCAAATTCAAGCACTTATGAATGGCTTAAGGCCATGAAAGAATTTGGGGTAAATAGGCTGTCTTTTGGGGCTCAAAGTTTTAATGAGGATAAATTAAAATTTTTAGGCAGAATTCACAGCAAAAAAGAAATTTTAAAAGCCTTAGATAATACAAAAAAGCTAAATTTCAACAATATAAACATAGACCTCATATATGATAGTAAATTTGATGATAAAAAAATGCTAAATTACGAGCTTGCTTGCGTAAAAGATTTAAGCTTAAGCCACATAAGTGCTTATTCTTTGGAGCTTGAGGGCGCATTTACAAACAAAATAAGCTATAAAAAATACTCAAGCTTCCTTGCAAAATACCTAATAAAATCTTTGGAAAATTTAGGTTTTAAGCAATACGAAATAAGTAATTTTGGTAAAACTTGCAAGCATAATCTTTCATATTGGACAGGTGCAAACTACATCGGTTGCGGTCTTTCAAGCGTTGGTTTTTACAAAGATACAAGATTTTACAGCACAAGAAATTTAAGCTCTTATATACAAAATCCACTTTTGAAAACAAAGGAAAAATTAAACGATGAGGATTTGCTTACAGAGCATGTGTTTTTAGGGCTTCGCTCCTGTGTTGGCGTAGATGAAAAAAGGCTAAATGACAAGCAAAAAGAAAAAGCAGAGCTTTTAACAAAAAAGAAAAAATTGAAATTCGACAAAAAAAATGCAAGGTTTTTTAACACAAACTATCTTTTAAGCGATGAATTAGCGTTATTTTTACTTTGCTAGAATTTTTAATATTTTTATTGTAAAATAGATACTTATGCTAGAAAATTTTTAAGGACAAACTCTTATGAGTATGGGCGAAATCATAGTTATTTTAGTTGTTGCAATTCTTGTTTTAGGGCCTGATAAACTGCCTGATGCGGCTATACAAATAGCCAAATTCTTAAAGGCTGCGAAAAAACACGTAGATGATATAAAAGACAGTATAGACAAAGAAGTTAGGATTAACGAAATCAAAGAGGAAGCCAAAAAATACAAAGATGAGTTTTCGCAGTATAACCAAAACATAAGGCAAAAATTAAGTTTTGAGGAATTTGATGAGCTAAAAAAAGACATTTTATCAAGTGCAAAAGAGGACAAAGAAAATCAAAATTTAAAAGATGATAAAAACACAGATAAAACAGCAGCAAACGAGGATAAAGAAAAAAATGTTTGAGGAATTAAGACCGCATTTAATAGAGCTTAGAAAAAGATTGTTTATATCTGTCGTGTGCGTGATTGTGATGTTTTTTGTCTGCCTTAGCTTTCATGAGTACATACTTAAGTTTTTAACAATTCCTGTTGAAAATGCACTGCCTGAATTTTCTAAGAAAATGACTTTCGTAGAGCTTCCAGAGCCTCTATTTACGGCTATGAAGGTTAGTTTTTTTACGGGATTTTTATTTTCTTTGCCTGTAATTTTTTGGCAATTTTGGCTTTTTGTAGCACCGGGGCTGTATGATAATGAAAAAAAATTAGTTCTTCCTTTCGTTTTGAGCGCTACTTTTATGTTTTTGCTTGGGGCTTCTTTTTGTTATTTGATTGTAATTCCTATGGCTTTTAAATTTCTAATCATCTTTGGTTCGGCAAACAACCTCACACCGCTAATTAGCATAGGGCTTTATGTGGGCTTTTTTATAAAGCTTATGCTAGCCTTTGGACTTGCCTTTGAAATGCCTATTTTTACATATTTTCTAGCAAAACTTGGCATAGTAAATGACGCTTTTTTGAAAAAACACTTTAGAATAGCTATCTTGCTAATCTTCATCTTTGCAGCACTCATGACGCCACCTGATGTTTTATCTCAATTTTTAATGGCCATACCGCTTTGCTTGCTTTACGCACTTTCAATCTACATAGCAAAAAAGGTAAATCCTGCAAAAGATGAAGATAATGCTTAATGAGGATTTGCTCTTAAAAAATTATGATTATAAGCTTGATGAAAGCTTGATAGCAAAGTATCCAGTGCTGCCAAAAGAAGAGGCTAGATTATTAGTTTATTACAGAAAAACAGATGAGCTTAAACACCTAAAATTTAAGGATTTAAACCAAATTTTACCGCAATGTAGCATAATTTTTAACGATAGCAAGGTAATAAAGGCTAGAATTTACGGGCATAAGATAAGCGGGGCTAAGGTGGAGCTTTTTTTTCATAAGGCACTTAACAACTTTGAGTTTATAGTGCAACTTAGAGCTAGGGTAAAAAAGGATGATGTTTTACTTTTTGCTGAGGGCTTAAAGGCTAGAGTGATAGAGCTTTTGCCTGATGGACTTAGAAAGGTAGAATTTTTTAAGGAAAAAAAACTAGAGCACAAAGAGCTTTTAGAGTTTTTGGAAAAAAACGGGCATATTCCTCTGCCCCCTTACATAAAAAGGGCTGATGAAAAAGCCGATGAAAAAGAATATCAAAGCATCTTTGCAAAAAATTTAGGCTCAGTGGCTGCACCGACTGCTTCTTTGCATTTTTCTAAAGAGCTTTTAAAAGAGCTTGAAAAAAAACACAAACTTTATTATCTAAGCTTACACATAGGAGCAGGAACATTTAAAAATGTAGAATGCGAAAATATAAATGAGCATAAAATGCACGAAGAAGCCTTTTTTATAGATGAAAATTTAGAAAAAATACTGCTAAGCGAGGAAAAAATCCTAGCCGTTGGCACAACAGTAGCAAGAACTATAGAAAATTTTCAAAGAACAGGGCAAAAAACAGGACTTTGCTCCTTATTTTTACATCCTAAAAATCCGCCACAAAGGATTGATTATTTGCTTACAAATTTTCACTTGCCAAAATCAAGTCTAATAATGCTAGTATCAGCTTTCATAGGCAGAAAAAAAACCTTAGAGCTTTATGAGCTAGCTATGAAAGAAAGATACCGCTTTTATTCTTATGGTGATGCTATGTTGATTTTATGATTTGGAATCCTTTTTGCTTTTATCCTTGAAAATACGCAAAGGAGCAACAATGTCAGCTATAAGCAAATACCAAAAAGATTTTGAAGAATACTCTCAGCTTTTAGGTCTTAAAGAGGATAAAAGTTTTGAGAATTTAAACGAGACAGAGCAAAAAAAGTTACTAGAACTAATCAAATCAGCCTTTGATATAGTACAAAAAGACCACAAAATGTGTGTAAGTTCTATTGATATAAACAAAAAAGATATAAGCACGGTTGCTACTGTGAATATAGGTTTAAAAGATGAGGGTATAAGCCTTATAGAACTTTCAAAAGAGCTTAACGAAATAACAAGCAAAAATGAAACTTTGCTGATTTAATTGCTTTGTATGTATCCTAGCTCCATTAATTTTTTATAAATTTCAGCTGTTATTTTAGCCGTGGTGGTGTTTCTACCACCGTGTTCTAAAAGCACTGTAACTGAATACTTAGGATTTTTATAAGGTGCATAGCTAGTAAGCCAGGTGTGCGAGCGGGTGTAGTATTCTAAATCAGCCTCTCTTATGTTTTTCTTTTCGGCTTGAGAAAATGAAATAACCTGTGCTGTTCCCGTTTTGCCAGCTACTTTTATAGGGAAATTTGAAAAATATCTATAAGCTGTTCCGCCAGCTTCATTCATAACAGCATACATACCCTCTCTAATGCTAGGCAGTTGTGCCTTATCAAAGCTGGTAAAAATCTCATTTTCAAACTTTTCTTCATTTGTGATATTGTTTTCTACAGCCTTTAAAAGATGTAAATTTACGCCTTTGCCTGTCGCAAGCTGAGCTGTGTATTTAGCAACCTGCATAGGAGTAACCAAAAAAGAGCCTTGCCCTATGCTTGTATTTAAGGTTTCACCTTGCGTCCAAGACCTTTTATATCTGTGCATTTTCCATTCTCTTGAAGGAACCGTTCCTACAAATTCATTAGGCAAATCAATGCCCGTTTTTGAACCAAAGCCTAGATTGCTAAGCACGGGTGCTATCTTATCTATGCCCACTCTTAAACCGCCTTCGTAAAAATACACATCACAACTATGCTGTAAGGCGTGTTTTAAATTCATATGCCCATGACCACTTCTGTTCCAACACCTAAAATTTCTACCTCCAAGCTCCACAAAACCTTCGCAAAATGATGAAGTAGCTGAATTCATAAGACCGGATTTTAAGAAAGAAAGTGCAACGCCCATTTTAACAACAGAACCAGGCGGGTAAAGTCCATTTACCATTTTGTTTGTAAAAGGATGGTCAGGGTTGTTTGAAAGTTCTTTCCACGAGGCAACTGAAATTCCATCAACAAAGGTATTTAAATCATACTCAGGAAAACTACCGGCAGCAAGCAAAGAACTATCTGACAAATCTACTATGATGACAGCCCCGGCATTGTCAGCAAAAATTTCACTCAAAAACTGCTGAATTCTTATGTCTATGCTAAGATTTATATCCTTTGAGCTTGTTGCCTTGAAATTTAGCTCCTCTATTTCTTTGTTAAAAGCATTTATGCGAACCTCTCTAAATCCGCTTTCACCTTGCAAAATATCATTATAATATCTCTCAACTCCACTCTTGCCTGTGTAGTTTGTAAGCTTTGAGATGGGATTTTCCTTTATATCTTGGGTATTTGCCTTGCCTATATAGCCTATTATATGCGAGGCTACATGGGAGTAAGGATACTTGCGTTTGACTTGTGGTAGAATTTGTAGATTATCTCTTAAATTTAAATTCGAATAATGAGCAATCATATCATCATATGATATAAAATCAACAACCTTTATAAAGTCTTGATTATAATAAGAATCCTCTCTTATATAATTTCTTTTCAAAGCACTAGCATTTAAATCAGGAAAGGCCTGAACTATATGCAAAATTTCTTCATCCAAGAATTCACGGTTGCTTTTTTTAATATGCAAATAAGGCTTTATGGCTATGCTAAAACCAAGCTCATTTATGGCTAAAAGCTCTCCATTTCTATCTGAGATAAAGCCGCGAACCGGCGCTAAAAGTTGGGTTTTGACTGAATTTTGTTTGGCAAGCTCTTCATAGTAGGTATTTGATTTGATGGCAAAATAATACACCCTCGCCAAAATAAGCACAAAAAACAAGAAAATGAAAGCATAAACAAAACGCATTCTCATTTTATCTTATCCTTAAAAAAGATATAAGATAAAAAGGACTCAATGCACAGTATAAAAAGCAAATAATTTAGGCTGAAAATGGATAATTTTTTATTATCTAAATAAGACAGTAAATTATCAAAAAATATTAATAAAGCATAAGCACACACAACAAAAACTATGGGCAATAATTTACCTATCTTGAAATTTACCTTTAGCCAATCGGCAAAAAAGTAGTGAAAGCAAAGAAAGGCAAACAGCGATGAAAAAAGATAAAAATTATGAGTTATATCAATAAACAAGATATAAAATACAGAAAAATACCACCTAAAATCCAAGTCATAAAGGCTTTTATCTCTTTCTTGCAACAAACAATACATATAACAAAAGAAAAAGCCCAACATCAAGGGCATATATGAAAATATGGAGCTTAAAATTTGATATACAATAAAACAAATAGCCGTAAATACATAAAAACCGTCTATATAATGACTATATGTTTTGCTTCCATATTTTCTTCTTGGCATTACTACTCCAAAGTTAATTGTAAAATTTTATTTTCCAAGTCTTTTAAGCCTGTTTTTTTTGTGTTTGAAACAAGCAAGAAATCTTCTTGGGCCTTGCTTTTTAGATGATGTAACTCGCTTTGATTTAATTTATCTGCTTTTGTAAAAACTGTGAGTAAATTTTGCCTTTCATTCATTAACGATAGTAAATATTTTCTAACAAAATCATCAAGTTCTAAGTCGCTGTGCCTTGCGTCTATTAAATGTATAAAAAGTTTTATGCTCTTTCTTAGCTTTAAAAACTCGTCTAAATTTTTATCCCAAATTCTTTTTAAGGCCTTTGAAACCCTAGCATAACCAAAACCTGGCATGTCTATAAATATAAAATTATGCAAATTTTCATCATCCTTTATACGAACATCAAAAAGATTTATAAGTCTTGTTTTGCCCGGAGTGGATGAGGATTTGGCTAGTTTTTTGTTATTGCACAGTGAATTTATAAGGGAGCTTTTACCTACATTTGAGCGACCTAGAAAGACTATTTCTATGCCACTTTTTTCGTAATCTTCAAAGCTAGATAAGGATT